>DAJPGA010000001.1:0-350000 GCA_025992895.1 Veillonellaceae bacterium | reverse complement strand
TTCTTGGGGAACGGATGGAGAAGGCTTTTTATCCGGCTGCGCGGCGGTCTTTCACGTCGGAGACGGATGTGGCGGCGGCGTTCTATGCCTGGGCGAAGGCGCATGAGCTCTCTTTTGCTGAGAATCGTCATGTGATGAATGATGTGATCCGGAAGTATGTGTGCTTCCGTCTGCAGCTGGCTTCGAAGATGGCGCGTGATTTGTCTGTGGAAAACCGTTTCCTGTCTTCTGCTTTTGAGGGGCATCTGGATTTTGATACGACGCGTTCTCTGATGTCGGAGTTCGATGCGGCGGAGAAGGCTGCTTCTCTTTTCAAAGGGCCGGATTTCTTTACGAAGTCTGCTGTCCTTGAGATGCTCTCGCTGATGACGGCGGAGGTGAAGGAGTCGCTGCTTCCGGCTGCGGATTTCTTTGCTCCGGAGACGGAGGTGGTGCGGATTTGTTAATACAGACAAATAAATATCATAAAAAATCTAATCGTACTTTAATCTTAATCATGCGGCCATTGGAGCTGCGTTGAATACTTCCATTGGAGCTAAAAGATGTAATTTGCGCTGAATGCGTTTGTTGTTGTAGAAGTAGATGTAGCCGTTGATCATGCTTACCACTGCTTTACGGCTGGTGAATTTACGTGTGTAGTAACGTTCGCGCTTCAGCATTCCCCAGAACCCTTCCATCAGACCGTTGTCTGCACAGCAGCCTACACGGGACATGCTGTGAACCAGTCCTGCTTTTTCAACAATCTTATGGAATCCGTTGCTTGTATACTGGAATCCGCGGTCGGTATGAATCATTGGATGTTCTCCAGGATTCTCTTTAAGTGCCTTTTCCATTGTCTCAAAAGCCAGTGCAGTATTGTTCCTGTCGCCGATGACATAAGAGACAATCCGGCGATCATGGCCGTCAATAATCGCGCTTAAATATAACTTGTGCAAAACTCCATCAGCAGTTGTGTACTTGAATTCAGTGACATCCGTCATCCATCTTGCATTGGACACGCCGGCATCAAAGTCACGGTTCAGCAGGTTTTCAAAAATGTACTTTGGATCCTTTGCGTTACGAGTGCAACCATCGGTCTTGTACTTGATCACGGACTTAATATTAAGTATCCGCATGATACGAAGAACCAGACTGTCGCTTACATTTATATTGATGTTGTCATCCTTCTTGATCCAATCGTTAATCCGGCGGTATCCCATATCCGGATATTCCTGATGGGTTTTCATGACCTCCTGTGCGACCTTTTCTCTCAGCAGTTCACGGCCGCTCTTAATATGATTCAGCCATCCGTAATAAGCTGCCCGGGAGACCTTTGAGAGTCGGCAGAGACTTTCTATGGAGATGTTGGTTTCTTCATGGACTTCTTTTATGGCTTTAAAATCTCTGAGAAGGTGAGTAAGGCTGAATCCTTCGAGGAACGCAACCTTTCCTCTATCTCCATCTTTTTTTTTAGCAGGGCAATCTCTGCTATAAGATCCTTCTGTTCTTCAAGAAGTCTGGCATTCTCCTGACGCAGCTGTTCTTCTTCGGTCCGGGGCGTTTGGAGCCTGATCGGCTTTCCTCTGTAATCCTCAAGACCAACTTCGCCCATTTCCTTGAACTTTTTTACCCATGTGTAGAGCGTTTGGTAGGACATGTTGTACTTCTTGGCTATCTTGTTATAATCGCATCCACTGGCGATGCACTCCTGAACGATTCTGACTCGCTCTTCCTTGACCGATTGCTGGCGTTTGCCCATAAGATCTCCTCCTTCAGAAACGAGGTCTGTCAACTTATGCTCATTATACGCCTCAATCCATGTTTTAAGGGAGAGTGTGCCGGAAATTCTGTATTTGGCACAGACGGAAAGCATGGAAACACCGCCTTTAAGATATTCCTTTACGGCCTGGATCTTCATCTGATTGGAGTAGTAAGACAAATGCTGCCTGGGCCGCAATCCCTTAAAGCCCTCCTCTTTATACCGGAGGACCCATTTCCTGAATGTTATGCGGCTCATATGAAGATTTTCAGCTGCCTGGGTAATCGTAACACCCTGATAGAGATATGAAGCAATCTGGTCTAACATTTCCTCCGGGGACGCTTTGGTTTTACATGGCATAAGAATGACCTCCTAATATATTTATGATATTATTCTGTCTTTCTTGTTGAATCATACCAAAGGTGGCGCCGAAGGTGACGAATGAAGTTCATTTCCACGCAATTTCATTGCGGTTTTAAGGTGTTTTCAGCCGCAGGCTGGTTGGCATGTTTCCCCTTTCCCCTCCCACGCAAAAAGGACATCCCTTGCGGGATGTCCTTTCCTTATTTCCTTTTATCGTTCTATCATTGATTATTTGTTTTCATCTCTGTGAGCAACGGCTGCGTCTACGAGGCCCTGGAAGAGGGGATGCGGACGGTTCGGGCGGGATTTGAATTCCGGGTGTGCCTGGGTTGCTTCGAAGTATGGATGATCGGCGAGTTCGATGGTTTCAACGAGTCTGCCGTCCGGGCTGGTGCCGGATACGATGAGGCCGGCTTTTTCGAGTTCGGGGCGGAGTGCGTTGGAGACTTCCCATCTATGACGATGACGTTCATAGACGATTTCCTGGTTGCCGTAGAGTTCTCTTGTCTTGGTGCCTTCTTTGAGTTTGCACGGGTAGATGCCGAGGCGCATGGTGCCGCCTTTTTCGGTGACGTCTTCCTGGTCGGACATGAGGTCGATGACCGGGTATGGTGTGTCAGGTACGAATTCGGTGGAGTTGGCGTCTTTCATGCCGCATACGTCTCTTGCGTATTCGATGACTGCGCACTGCATGCCGAGGCAGAGGCCAAGGAACGGGATCTTGTTGGTGCGTGCGTACCTGATAGTGGCAATCTTGCCTTCTACACCGCGGTTGCCGAAGCCTCCTGGTACGACGATGCCGTCGATGTCCTTGAAGACTTCGCGGAGGTCGGGCTGTTCTTCTTCGATGGTTTCGGAGTTGACCCAGCGGATGTTGACTTTATTTCCTGTCTTGGAGCCTGCATGGGAGAGGGCTTCGACGACGGAGAGGTATGCGTCGTGGAGTTCGACGTATTTGCCTACGAGAGCGATGTTGACGGTCTTGTCGGCAGAAAGGATGCGGGAAACCATGGCTTCCCAGTCTTTCATGTCGCACGGGCTGTCGTCAAGGCCGAGTTTTTCGAGGGCGATGCGGTCGAGGCCTTCATCCCTCAGCATGAGCGGTACTTCATAGATGCTGGATGCGGTAAGGTTGTTGATGACTGCATCTGGTTCTACGTCGCAGAAGAGGGCGATCTTTCTCTTCATGTCTTCCGGGAGTGCCTTGACGGTGCGGCATACGATGATATCCGGCTGGATGCCGATGGAGCGGAGTTCCTTGACGGAGTGCTGGGTCGGCTTGGATTTCAGTTCGTCTGCTGCTTCGATGTATGGCACGAGGGTGACGTGGATGTAGAGTACGTCATTTCTGTTCGGCACGTCTTTCTTGACCTGACGGATGGCTTCGAGGAATGGCAGGGATTCGATATCGCCGACGGTGCCGCCGATTTCGGTGATGACGATGTCTGCATTGTCATTGCGGCCGACACGGAGGACTCTGTCTTTGATTTCGTTGGTGATGTGCGGGATGACCTGGATGGTGGATCCGAGGTATTCGCCTTTTCTTTCTTTATTGATAACGGACTGGTAGACTTTGCCTGTTGTCACGTTGGAAGCCTTGGAGAGGTTTTCATCGATGAAACGTTCATAGTGGCCGAGGTCGAGATCCGTTTCGGCGCCGTCGTCAGTGACGAATACTTCGCCGTGCTGATACGGGCTCATGGTGCCGGGGTCGATGTTAATATATGGATCGAATTTCTGGATGGTGACTTTGTACCCTCTGTTCTTGAGTAATCTTCCGAGGGAAGCGGCCGTGATGCCTTTGCCCAGAGATGAAACGACGCCGCCGGTTACGAAGATGTATTTAGTCATGAGACCTCCTCTTTCAATGATAGTAACGATCGAATTTTCTTCCTTTTATTATACTCCCGGCCCGTATGGGAAGAAATACGGCGGGATATATTTTTACATATGTTCAGGAGCAGAAACGCCGAGGATGGCGAGTGCATGCGCGAGGACGTACTGTACGGCTGTGATGAGGCCGAGGCGTGCTTCGGTGGTCTTTGCGTCGACGCCGAGGATTCTGCATTCTCTGTAGAAATGGTGGAAGAGGGCTGCCAGTTCGTAAGCGTACTTGGCTACGCGCTGCGGTGCTCTTTCAGCAGCTGCGCCCGCCAGAAGCTGGTGGTAGTTTTCCATTTTCTTGATGAGGTCGAATTCACATTCTTCCTTGAGGTAGGAGAAATCTGTACCTGCGAAGGACGGATCCCATTTCACGCCTGCTTCTTTGGCTTGGTCGAAGAGGCTGTGGATGCGGGCATGGGCGTACTGGATGTAGTAGACCGGGTTGTCGCTGGACTGTTTCTTGGCAAGGTCGATGTCGAAGTCCATCTGGGAGTCGAGTGTTCTTGCGCAGAAGAAATAGCGTGCTGCGTCGGTGCCGACTTCGTCCATCAGTTCACGCAGGGTGACTGCCTGGCCGGTACGCTTGCTCATCTTGACTGGCTGTCCGTCGCGGAGGAGGGTAACCATCTGGAGGAGCATGATTTCGAAATCATCGGGGTTGTATCCGAGGAATTTCATGGCCGTCTTCAAGCGGATGATGTATCCGTGGTGATCAGCGCCCCAGATGTCGATGAGTTTGTTGTATCCTCTTCCGATCTTGTTTCCGACGTATGCGATGTCGGAGCAGAAGTAGGTCGGAACGCCGTTGGTACGGATGACGACTCTGTCCTTGTCATCGCCGTTCTTTGTGGTGCGGAGCCAGAGGGCGCCGTCTTTTTCGTAGAGGTTGTCTTCGTCCTTCAGCACCTTCAGGGCCTTGTCGACCTGTTCCGGATAGAGGGATTTTTCAGAGAACCAGTTGTCGAAGTCTACGTTGAAATCGTGGAGGTCCTTGCGGAGGGCGTCGAGTTTTTCGTTGAGGCCGATGTCCTTGAATGCCAGGAGGCGTTCTTCATCGCTCATGTCGAGGTATTTCTTTCCGTCTCTTTCAAGGATTCTCTTAGCTGTTTCGACAATGTCCTGTCCATGGTAGCCGTCTTCCGGAATTTCTGCGTCGTAGCCGCAGAGCTGGAGGTATCTGGCATTGATGGATTCAGCGAGATGGTCGATCTGGTTGCCTGCATCGTTGACGTAGTATTCGGAATAGACGTCGTAGCCGGCAGCGCGGAGCAGGTTCACCATAGCGGAACCGTATGCTGCGCCTCTGGCATGGCCGATGTGAAGCGGGCCTGTCGGGTTGGCGGAAACGTATTCCACGAGGATTCTGTCCTTCTGGTCTTTCGGAAGGTCCCCATAGGACGGGCCTGTCTTCAGGATTTTTTCCAGTTCGGCATAGACGGTGTCTGCTGCCAGGAAGAAATTGATGAACCCTGCGCCTGCGATATCCATCTTGGCAACAAGGGGCGTGTCGATATGTTTCACGATCACTTCCGCGATCTGGCGCGGCGCTCTGTGCGCTGCTTTTGCCCAGCGCATGGAAGCATTGGTGGAATAATCGCCGAATTCCTTGGACTTCGGGACTTCCAGACGCTGCACGGGGGCGTATTCCCCTTCCGGCAGCTCGCCTGCCGCAATGGCGGCGTCCTTTGCTTTTTCAATGATTTCCTTCAGTTGTTCTCTGACTTCCATGAATACTCCGGATCCTCCCGCACTTCTATTACAACTTCATTTAAATGGTTAAACAGTCCTTTGAGCTCGACGTCGTAGGTCAAAACGACCTTGCCTTCGCCGGCTTCCAGGCTGTCTTCGATGCTCCTTGTGACGACGGTCACTTCGAGGGGACCCATCAGTGTCTGATAGGTCGACTTCGATGACTTGCCGATGCGGTACTCCTGCTCCTGCAGGAATGTGCCTTCCCGCAAAAGGCTGACGTGGTCCTCGTAAACGCGGAGCGTCGTCGTCGTGCCTTCCATGCCGGCTAGTTTCGTTTCCCGGTAAGAGACGTACCTCATATTCCCCTCTTCCCCGTAAATGCCCGGGGTTTCCAGGGTGATTTTCTCATCCTTTCCGGTCTCGTCACGCTGGACGGAAGTGACATTGATAATGACGTGTTTCTCCAATCTATGCCGCCTCCTTCATCAATGAATCAATCATTTTTATTATATCATAAGAAGGTCTTTTTCCACTCCTTCTTATAACAATACAATACCAATCATTATAGCACGCGCGTCTACCTCTCTCAAATGGAAAATGGAAATAAATAAAAAGAAAAAAGGGCAGAGAAATGAATCATTTCTGAGGGCCCTTTTGTGTGGGATTTGGGTGGAAGAGAAAGCATACAGCCGGACTGCTCGAATGGCAAGAGGAAAACCTTCACAACCAGCCTGAAGGCTGAGGGAGATGAACCTCCTTTTAAAAACCGTAAAACCAGCCGTTGGCTGAAGGAAAACCTTACAACTAGACTGCGGCTTTCGGTAATCAACCCTTTTGAAAACCATAAAACCAAGGCTTTGCCTTGAGGAAATGCAACTCATCCCTTTACTTATTAACTGCACCTCTTTCGTCGCCTAACGGCGCCACTTCCCCCGTGGGGGCAGCTTCACAAGGAATAAAGAAAAGATTTCATGTTTTATTTGTTTTGGACCTTTTGTACCCCATCCCATACGCCCTTCCCCGTCCGGGAAGGCGAGTATTGGCGGCGCTTTGGGAAGGCGAGTGTTGGCGGCGCTCGGGAAGGCGAGTGTTGGCGGCGCTCGGGAAAGTAAGCACCCGGCACCTTCGAGCTTGCGAGTTTCCAATCAATGAGTTTCCACAAAAAAGGGGCTGTGACAAAAATGTGTAATCATTTTGCCACAGCCCTTTTTCTATTAGAATATTTCATTAAAAGATTATCTAACAAATGTATTTATTGGTTTTATCTGAAAACCTAAAAACCTCGCTTCGCTCGAGAACTACATCTCTTTCCCCGGCTTCGCCGGGACCTTTGGTATGATTCAACAAGAAAGACAGAATAATATCATAAATATATTAGGAGGTCATTCTTATGCCATGTAAAACCAAAGCGTCCCCGGAGGAAATGTTAGACCAGATTGCTTCATATCTCTATCAGGGTGTTACGATTACCCAGGCAGCTGAAAATCTTCATATGAGCCGCATAACATTCAGGAAATGGGTCCTCCGGTATAAAGAGGAGGGCTTTAAGGGATTGCGGCCCAGGCAGCATTTGTCTTACTACTCCAATCAGATGAAGATCCAGGCCGTAAAGGAATATCTTAAAGGCGGTGTTTCCATGCTTTCCGTCTGTGCCAAATACAGAATTTCCGGCACACTCTCCCTTAAAACATGGATTGAGGCGTATAATGAGCATAAGTTGACAGACCTCGTTTCTGAAGGAGGAGATCTTATGGGCAAACGCCAGCAATCGGTCAAGGAAGAGCGAGTCAGAATCGTTCAGGAGTGCATCGCCAGTGGATGCGATTATAACAAGATAGCCAAGAAGTACAACATGTCCTACCAAACGCTCTACACATGGGTAAAAAAGTTCAAGGAAATGGGCGAAGTTGGTCTTGAGGATTACAGAGGAAAGCCGATCAGGCTCCAAACGCCCCGGACCGAAGAAGAACAGCTGCGTCAGGAGAATGCCAGACTTCTTGAAGAACAGAAGGATCTTATAGCAGAGATTGCCCTGCTAAAAAAAAAGATGGAGATAGAGGAAAGGTTGCGTTCCTCGAAGGATTCAGCCTTACTCACCTTCTCAGAGATTTTAAAGCCATAAAAGAAGTCCATGAAGAAACCAACATCTCCATAGAAAGTCTCTGCCGACTCTCAAAGGTCTCCCGGGCAGCTTATTACGGATGGCTGAATCATATTAAGAGCGGCCGTGAACTGCTGAGAGAAAAGGTCGCACAGGAGGTCATGAAAACCCATCAGGAATATCCGGATATGGGATACCGCCGGATTAACGATTGGATCAAGAAGGATGACAACATCAATATAAATGTAAGCGACAGTCTGGTTCTTCGTATCATGCGGATACTTAATATTAAGTCCGTGATCAAGTACAAGACCGATGGTTGCACTCGTAACGCAAAGGATCCAAAGTACATTTTTGAAAACCTGCTGAACCGTGACTTTGATGCCGGCGTGTCCAATGCAAGATGGATGACGGATGTCACTGAATTCAAGTACACAACTGCTGATGGAGTTTTGCACAAGTTATATTTAAGCGCGATTATTGACGGCCATGATCGCCGGATTGTCTCTTATGTCATCGGCGACAGGAACAATACTGCACTGGCTTTTGAGACAATGGAAAAGGCACTTAAAGAGAATCCTGGAGAACATCCAATGATTCATACCGACCGCGGATTCCAGTATACAAGCAACGGATTCCATAAGATTGTTGAAAAAGCAGGACTGGTTCACAGCATGTCCCGTGTAGGCTGCTGTGCAGACAACGGTCTGATGGAAGGGTTCTGGGGAATGCTGAAGCGCGAACGTTACTACACACGTAAATTCACCAGCCGTAAAGCAGTGGTAAGCATGATCAACGGCTACATCTACTTCTACAACAACAAACGCATTCAGCGCAAATTACATCTTTTAGCTCCAATGGAAGTATTCAACGCAGCTCCAATGGCTGCATGATTAAGATTAAAGTACGATTAGATTTTTTATGATATTTATTTGTCTGTATTAACAAATCCGCACCACCTTCTCCTTCGGAGCAAGGTTAACACCCTTAAACCTCGCTTCGCTCGAGAAAAGGAAAAAGCAGCGTTCTAACGAATTTTGTCACAGCCCCCTCTATAGGTTCTATTTCTTTTCTTATCTCTTTCCGATTCTTCTTGCTTTGTAGGCTTTGAGTTTGGCGTCGCGGATTTCGAGGTGTTCGAAGTATTTCTTGGTTTCTGCGACGATGACGCCTGTGAGGCCCAGGAGGGCAATAAGGTTCGGAATGGCCATGAGACCGTTGACGATATCTGCGAGTGCCCAGATGGATTCGAGTTTCAGGAAGGCAGCGGATGCGAGGATGACGAGGAAGAGGACTCTGTAGAAGAGGATGCTCTTGGTGCCGAAGAGGTATTCCCAGCAGCGTTCGCCGTAGTAGTTCCAGCCGAGGATGGTGGTGAAGGCGAAGAGTGCGAGGGATACGGTGAGAAGGATCGGCGCGCAGTCGCCGTAGGTGACTGCGAATGCGTTCTGTGTAAGTTCAGCGCCGTTGGTGTCGCCGAGCCACTGGCCGGATACGATGATGGTGAGGCCGGTCAGGGTACAAATGATGATGGTGTCGATGAAGGTACCGGTCATGGAAATGAGGCCCTGTTCTGCCGGCCATTTTGTTTTAGCGGCTGCAGCGACGATCGGTGCGGAGCCTAAGCCGGATTCGTTGGAGAAGAGGCCTCTGGCGATACCGCTTCGCATAGCGAGCATGACGCCTGCGCCGGCAAAGCCGCCGGCAGCTGCGGTGCCGGAGAATGCGCCGTGGAATACCTGGCTGATGGCGCCCGGGAGGCCGCCTGCATTGATGGCCAGGAAGATGACGGTAACGACGAAGTAGATGACGGCCATAGCCGGAACGATTTTTTCAGCAGCTTTTGCGATGGACTGGAGTCCGCCGAAGGTGATGATAGCTACGAGTACTGTAATAACGGCGCAGGTGATGTAGGTGGAAATGCCAAATCCTGCTTCTACGGAGGAAATGATGGCGTTCATCTGTGTCGTGGTGCCGGAGCCTAAGAGTGCTACCATGCATCCGAAGAAGGCAAAGAGGACGGCGAGTGGTTTCCATTTCTTGCCAAGGCCCATTTCGATGTAGTACATCGGGCCGCCGGCGATATTGCCGTTGTCATCGACCTGGCGGTACTTGACGGCAAGGCAGCCTTCTGCGTACTTTGTCGCCATGCCGAAGAAGGCGGCGAGCCACATCCAGAAGAGTGCGCCAGGGCCGCCGAGTTTGATGGCGGTAGCGACGCCGACGATGTTGCCGGTGCCGACGGTGGCAGCGAGCGCGGTACAAAGCGCTTTGAATGAATCAATGTCTCCTTCGCCCTTGTTTCTTGCGAAGAATATGAGCTTCAGAGCTCTCGGCAGTTTGACGACCTGCAGCAGTGTGAGCCGGAATGTGAGCCAGATGCCCGTACCGACAAGTAAGACTAAGAGCCACGGTCCCCAGACGATGCTGTCAATCTGGTTTAAGATGTCTAACAACATAGATTTTTCCTCCCATTTTCCCCAGATCCCCCACCCCTTTGGAGGGATCCACTACCTGAGAAAGACTTTTCTTTCCCAAAACCCATTAAAAAACCGCCGGCTCTGAAAATGAAAACAGAGCCGGCGGTCCATTGATTTCTCAAAGTCCTTGTCCGGCCCTGTCCTTTTGCCTGAGAGATTGAGGCTTGCGCCTTTTGCACCTTCGGCTTCCGCATCGTTTCAGCGGAGATCTCCAGAGTTATGTCCGCATACAGTTTCGTGTTCTTTGAACGCCTGATAGTGTTACTCCTTCGGCAGTCTCCGAAATGTGTATATGAATAAGTATACACTTTTCATCCTCGAGCTTTTTCTGTATGCATCATCCATTACGAATTGTATTGTTATTATAAGGCAAAGCAGGTGTATTGTACAATAGCAATTTTGTAAAATTTTCTATATTTCTATAAAAAATTCTTACAAATTTTGCATATATAGTGGACACTTGTTGCATTATAAGCATACACAAGTCTATTTTATTACTATTATATATAGGAGAATGTCGTGAAGTGGATCACTCCCCCATTTCCTTCTTTCTTATTCCGTGATCTGAATGTCAGAGGGCACTTCCTGTTCGGATGCGTTGACGACGACGGCAACGGCTGCATCGCCTGTGATGTTGAGGCAGGTGCGGAACATGTCGAGGACTCTGTCGATACCGGCTACGAGGGCAAGGCCTTCGAGCGGAAGTCCGACGGACTGGAGTACCATGGCAAGCATGATGAGGCCTGCGCCCGGGACGCCGGCGGTGCCGATGGAGGCAAGGGTGCCGGTGAGGACGATCATCATCATCTGGTCAAAGGTGAGCGGTACGCCGAATACGTTGGCGATGAAGATGGAGCAGACGCCCATGTAGAGAGCGGTGCCGTCCATATTGATGGTCGCGCCAAGGGGCAGTACGAAGGATGCGATGTCGCGGTGAACGCCGAGTTTTTCCTGGACGTTCTTCATGTTGACCGGAAGCGTGCCTGCAGAGGAGCAGGTGGTGAAGGCGATGGCCATGGCTTCAGACATGCCGCGGAAGAAGGTGACCGGGCTCATGTGAGCGGCGACGGTCGTCATAGCGGAGTATACGCAGACGGCGTGGATGGTGCAGCCGATCAGCATGCAGATGATGACGGAGAGAAGCGGCAGGAGCACTTTCGGTCCGTTCATGACGACGACAGGAAGCAGCAGGCAGAAGACGCCGATCGGAGCGGTCTTCATGATCATGGCAATGATCTTGTAGCAGACTTCAGCGAATGCATCGAAGAAGCTGATCAGTGTTTCGGCTCTCTTGCCGCCGACGGAAATGATGCCGGCTCCGACGAAGAGGGCGAAGATGATGACTGGCAGGATGTCTGCCTTGGCCATGGATGCGATCGGGTTCGACGGGATCATATCGACGAAGACCTGCATGATGCTCGGAGCTTCCTTGACCTTCGGCGCGGTCGCTCCGGCCATGCTCATGCCGGTGCCCGGATCAACGGCAAGGGCTACGGCAAAGCCGATCACGATGGCAATGGCGGTGGTCACCATATAAATGGACAGTGTCTTGATACCGATACGGCCCAGTTTCTTCATATCCCCCATGGACGTCATGCCGACGACCAGGGAACAGAATACGACAGGAACGATCATCATCTTGATCAGATTGATGAACATGGTGCCGATCGGGGCAATCCATGTCTTCACAGGCGCCGCCGCGTCTTCTCCCAGTACCAGTCCGACGATGACGGACAGGACGAGGGAGGCAAAAATCTGTAACGAAAGATTCATAATTTCCCCTCCAGGTGCCTTTTCAGGCATTTAAAATGATAGCCATATTATAGGAGCATACATAATAAAAAACTAATAGATTTCGCAAATGATTCATACATTTATATATGTACCGTTCTGAGATATTTAATAAATTATGTAAAGCATAACCTTTGTATTATAATTCATGAGATTTTCTATTTCGCTTTATGAATCAACATGCATGAAAAAAAGAGCGCGATTGAGAATAACCGCGCTCCTTATGTAATTTCACGATAAGCAGGAAATGGGATTTCCTTTCTGAAAAACTAAACAGAGGAGTTTATTTTCTAATGATACTCAAATCTTCTGGATTACTTCTTCTGCCTCTCTCCCCCCTGCCCTTGCTGCCTTTTCAGCGGCGATGACTTTCTGGTAGGAGAAGACTTCTTCCTTGATGACCGGGGCGAGGACGAGGATGGAGATCAGGTTCGGGATCGCCATGAGGGCGTTCGCGATATCGGAGAGGCTCCAGACGAGGTCGAGGGTCTGGGTAGCGCCTACGTAGACGACCATGGAGAAAGCGACGCGGTAGATGATGTTGTACTTATGGGTGCCGAAGAGGTATTCCCATGCTTTTTCGCCGTTGTATTCCCAGCCGAGGATATTGGAGTACGCGAAGAGGATGATACCGATGGAAACGATGTAGCTGCCGATCGGTCCGATATTATGGGAGAAGGCTGCCATGGTGAGTGCCACGCCGGTCAGCGGCTTTCCGTCAGCGCCAAGGGTGCCGAGTACGCCGGAGGAAGCGATGGTGAGGCCGGTGATGGAGCAAACGACGATGGTGTCGATGAAGGTGCCGGTCATGGAAATGTAGCCCTGTCTTGCCGGACGGTCGGTCGTGGAAGCAGCGGCCGAGATGGCAGCTGAGCCGAGGCCTGCTTCATTGGAGAAGCATCCTCTTGCCACGCCGTAGCGCATAGCGTTCATGACGGAAACGGTGACCGTGCCGAGCACGCCGCCTTCGACAGCGGAAGGATCGAATGCCATCATGATGATCATGTAGAGGCCGTGCGGTACGTTTTCAATATTGAGGATGACGCAGAGGAGGCCGGCAGCGATGTAGAAAGCAGCCATGCCCGGAACGACGATGGAGGAAACTCTGGAAATGGAGGTGATGCCCCCTACGATGACGGCCAGGGTCATGACGGTCATGATGATGCCGCTGATTTCATTGGAAACGCCGAATGTCGCATTGACGGCGGTGCTGATGGAATTCGCCTGGGTCATGTTGCCGATGCCGAAGGAGGCAATGACGGCAAAGAGAGCGAAGAGGAAACCCATCAAGATGCCGGCTTTCTTATTTTTGAAGCCGTTCTTCATCGTGAACATCGGGCCGCCCTTCATTTCGCCCTTCGCGTTCACTTCACGGAACTTGAAGCCGACCATGCATTCAGAGAATTTCGTGGACAGGCCGAAGCAGGCGGAAATCCACATCCAGACGAGAGCGCCCGGGCCGCCGGCAAACATAGCCGTCGCAACACCTACGATATTTCCTGTGCCGATCGTAGCCGCCAGAGCGGTCATCAGCGCGGAGAAGGGAGAAACGTCGCCGCTTCCCCTTGAAGTCGTCCTGGACTCCTTCGAGAAAATGCTCTTCAGCGCATAGGGAAGATTTCTCCATGTGAGAAAGTGAAGTGTGAGGGTCATGTAAATCCCCGTGCCCACGAGGAGACAGAGCATAACCGGCCCCCATACGAAACTATCAGCCGCATTGGCCCATTGATTGAGTTCAGCCATATCCATTTTCGGCAGCTCCCTTCTTGATTACTTGCTATACGGGATTCAATAATTTTTGGAAACAAAAAAGCGCCGCACTCAGCCTTCAGAAAGATCTGAAGTGCAAAGCTGGCGCTATGTATGTATGCATCCACGCATAGCCGGGAGTTACCCTGCTGCCAGCCCTGTCCTTTTGCCTGAGAGATCCGGGATCAAAGACCCCTTTGCACCTTCGGCGTCCGCATCTTTTCAGCGGAACTCTCCAGAGATGTGTCCGTACACAGTTTCGTGTTCTCAGAACGCCTGATAGTGTTACTCCTTCGGCAGACATTTTCATGTCATTTTTCCGTGTACTTCATCCACCCTTATGGTACGGGAACCCGTACATTTCCACCACAAACCGGGACTCGTCATAGATTCCGCCCTCGGATGTGATTTGATTGAATTATACACGCATTTTTTCAAAAAGCAAGTACTTTTTCATATATATTTTTTATATATTGATACTATGTATTTTTCTAAATTCCGCATACATGAAAACCGCCGCCCGCATACTGTATATCGCATATACAGAGGGTATAAAGAACTAGTTTTCGGGATAGATGGAAATGGATGTACTGTGTTTTTTGATAGAAAATATCTATGTAATTTTGAAACAGGAAGGAAACGGGAAAAAAAGATAAAAGATTAAAGGCGCAGAATATGATCATGGTCAAAAGCAAGATTTGAAAGAGGAATGATTAAGAGCGCAGGGTACCTTCCTTATATATATGTTATTTATATATAGAAAGGAGGATTAAAACCGGACAACCGCAGCTTTGCTGCGTGGTAATCAACCCTAACCGCCACTTCGTGGCCCTCCTTCCCCGTCTGGGAAGGTCAACACCACTTACTTGCTTCGCAAAGGGAAAAGAGAAAACCATACAACCTCGCTTCGCTCGTGGTAATGAACCCCTTTCGGCGCATGCGCGCCACTTTCCCCTTACGGGGACAGCTAAACCTCGCGATGCTCGTGGAAAACAAGCAAACCTCGCTTCGCTCGACGAAATGCAACTCATCCGCCCCGTACACTAACTTATGAGACATTTGTGTTGCTACCGCTGATTTCCACTGGTATACGGCGCACCTTCTCTTCCAGAGCAAGGTTAAAGGCATTCTTCCCCCATCCTCCCCGCCAGAAAACCCCGTCCTATGCATCGGGCGGGGTTTTGCTGTATTTCCTTTATTTCCTGTAAGGGAGATTTCTTTAATCTTGCCTTTTTGAGCCTGATCAGATGCCGGCTCTTTCTTCGACGGCTGCTTCTTTGGCAGCTGCTTTTTCTGCTTTTTCGCGTTCGATGACGGCCTGGAAGCGGAATACTTCTTCTTTGACGACTGGCGCGAGGATGAGCATGGAGATGAGGTTCGGGATGGCCATGAGGGCGTTTGCGATGTCGGAGAGGTTCCAGACGAGGTCGAGGGTCTGGGTGGCTCCGATGTAAACGACCAGGGAGAATACAACGCGGTAGATCATGTTGTATTTATGGGTGCCGAAGAGGTATTCCCATGCTTTTTCGCCGTGGTATTCCCATCCGAGGATGGTGGAGAATGCGAAGAGGATGATGCCGATGGAGACGATGTATGCGCCTACGACGCCGATGTTCGAGGAGAATGCGGCGATGGTGAGTTCGATTCCCTGAAGGGGTGTGCCGTCAGCTCCGTTTGTGCCGAGGACGCCGGAGGAGGCGATGGTAAGGCCAGTAATGGTGCAGACAACGATCGTATCCCAGAATGTACCTGTCATATTGATGTAAGCCTGACGGACAGGATCATCGGTGGTAGCTGCAGCAGCTGTGATGGCTGCCGAGCCCATGCCTGCTTCGTTGGAGAAGCAGCCTCTGGCTACGCCGTAGCGCATAGCGTTCATGACGGAGACGGTGATGCCGCCCAGGACGCCGCCGCCGACTGCCTGCGGGTCGAATGCCATCATGAGGATGAGGTAAAGTCCGTGTGGAATGTTTTCAATGTTGACGATAATGCATGCCACGCCGGCAATGACGTAGAAGACGGCCATGCCCGGTACGACGACGGAGGAGACTTTGGAAATGGTCTTGATGCCGCCGACGATGATGGCAAGGGCCATGACGGTCAAGACTATGCCGGTCATTTCCGTGGATACGCCGAATGTGGAGTTCACGGCGCCGGAGATGGAGTTCGCCTGAGTCATGTTGCCGATGCCGAAGGAGGCGATGACGGCAAAGAGTGCGAAGAGGAAGCCCATGATGCTGCCGAGTTTCTTATTCTTGAAGCCATTTTTCATGGTGAACATCGGGCCGCCTTTCATTTCGCCCCTTGCGTTCACTTCGCGGTACTTGATAGCGAGCATGCATTCAGAGAATTTGGATGTGAGGCCGAAGCATGCGGAGATCCACATCCATACAAGTGCGCCGGGGCCGCCTGCAAACATAGCGGTCGCAACGCCTACGATATTGCCTGTGCCGATGGTAGCAGCCAGGGCTGTGCAAAGTGCGGAGAACGGGGAAACGTCACCCGTCCCCTTCTTCTGGCGGGCTTCTTTGGAAAGCACGCTGTGAAGTGCGTATGGGAGATTTCTCCAGGTACGGAAGTGTACCGTACAGGTCAGATAAACACCGGTCCCGACGAGAAGCAAGAGCATCAGCGGGCCCCAAACTATGCTGTCAATTTGGCTGACGATTGAATTTACAGAAGCCATGTCCATGATAAAATCCCCCTACCTTTTCATTACTGGTTACAAAGTAATTACTCCTTTTCCAACAACAGGGAAAGCAAAAAACCGCCGCGTTCAGGCTCCGGAAAAACCGGAATCTAAAGGCTGGCGGTCCTATGTATGTATGCATCCATGCATAGCCGGGTGTTACCCTGCTGCCAGCCCTGTCCTTTTGCCTGAGAGATTCGGGATCGGTGATCCCTTAGCACCTTCGGCGTCCGCATCGTTTCAGCGGAGCTCTCCAGAGATGTGTCCGTACACAGTTTCGTGTTCTACTGAACGCCTGATAGTGTTACTCCTTCGGCAGACATTTTCATGTCATTTTTCAGTGTACATCATCCACAGATATGTATGCGCTTTGGCTCTATGAGCCTGCCGGGCATTTGCGGCATATACAAAGGCACTTGGCCTGAAGTATACAAGAGGATTGATGGATTTCCCTTTTTTAAAAGGCAGGGCCCCCACCCGGGAGAGAGTTCTGGGTTTCTCTCCCGGCGGCCCGGGACTGCGATTCCGAAGATGGATGGATGCGCAGGCCCTGTCCCAGGCCTTGTATCATACTGCCCGGCGGAAGGGAAAATGGGGAAACCTTCTCGTCAGGCAGATATGAACCTTCTTACTCTTCCACTTCTGGCTGAGCTTTCGTGCTTGCCAGGGATGGATCGAGGTCTTCGTATTCTTCGTAATCCTTGCCGGTCTTCAGATGATCGAAGTATTTTTCGGTTTCTCTGACGACGACTCCGGAAAGGGCCAGAAGAGCGATGAGGTTCGGGATAGCCATGAGTCCGTTGACGATATCCGCCAGAACCCAGATGGCTTCTAATTTAAGGAACGCGCCGCTTGCGACAAGCGCGATGAATATAATACGGTAAGGAAGGATGCCCTTGGTGCCGCAGAGGTAGATCATGCAGCGTTCGCCGTAGTAGTTCCATCCGAGGATGGTGGTGAAGGCGAAGAGGACAAGTCCGACCATCAGCATGTAGCCGCCAACTGCCGGATAGGCATCCTGGAAAGCTGCATTGGTGAGTGCTGCGCCGTTGAGGCCGTTCAGCCATTCGCCGGATACGACGATGGTAAGACCGGTCAGGGTGCAGATGATGATGGTATCGATGAAGGTACCTGTCATGGAAATGAGACCCTGTTCTGCCGGCCATTTTGTCTTAGCGGCTGCGGCTACGATCGGAGCGGAACCAAGGCCGGATTCGTTGGAGAATACGCCTCTGGCAATACCGCTTCTCATGGCAAGCATCACGCCTGCTCCTGCGAAGCCGCCGGCTGCTGCTGTGCCGGTGAATGCACTGGAAATGATGGTCTCAATAGCCATCGGGATCTGATCAGCGAAGTAAACAAGGACGCCGACGGTGGAAACGAAGTAAATCACTGCCATAGCCGGAACGATCTTGGATGCGGCATTCGCGATGGACTGGAGTCCGCCGAGAGTGATAGCTGCGACCAGGATGGTCAGGATGATGGCGGTCCATGTCGGTGAAACACCGACCGTCATCTGGGTGATTTCTACGATGGAATTGACCTGAGCGAATGTACCGATACCGAAGTATGCGACGAGTACGCCGAAGAGAGCAAAGAGAGTTCCAAGCCATTTGTACTTCTCACCCATGCCGTTCTTGATGTAGAACATCGGGCCGCCGGCGATTTCGCCTTTGGAATCGACTTCGCGGTATTTCACGGCCAGAAGACCTTCCGCATACTTGGTTGCCATTCCGAAGAAAGCAGCCATCCACATCCAGAAAATAGCGCCAGGGCCGCCAGCTGCGATCGCAGTAGCTACGCCGACGATATTGCCGGTGCCTACCGTTGCGGAAAGCGCTGTGCAGAGAGCCTTGAAAGAATCAATGTCCCCGCTGCCTGCGTTCTGTGCCTTGAAAATTAATTTCAAAGCCTTGGGAAGCTTGAAAACCTGCAGAAGCTTCAAGCGGAATGTCAGCAGAATCCCGGTTCCCACCAAAAGAACCAGAAGCGGTGGTCCCCAGATAAAACTGTCGGCTGCATTCAGCCAATTCATGTAATTCAAATCCATGTTCGTCCTCCTCGAAATAGAAATATGCAAAAAGCCGGCATCCAAAATATAAAACTCTGGAAGCCGGCATTGTCTATCCTAAAACGAGTACGAAAAAATCGTAAGAACGTTTCTTTATGCTCTGTCCTTTTGCCTGAGAGATTGGGACCTTGCGATCCTTACACCTTCGGCGCTCATTTGTGAGACTCTCCAGAGTGTGTCCGCAACCGGTACCGTCTCTTTCGAGACACCTGAGAGTGTTACTCCTTCGGTAAGCCATACGGCTTTCTCCCACTTGCATCATCCACCAATATGAATTTGATGTTTGCATTATAAGTCCCAGCGAACCCATATGCAAGCGTTATTTGAAAGTTTAATCATTTTCTAATGGATAACCCCTTGAAAATTTCAGCACATTTTATCCAAAATACCCCTAAAATTAACGTTCAAACCACCCTTGTGCAAAAAGTGCGAAAACATCGATAAAACCAAGGATTTTGCATAGATTTCTAACTAATCATTCGTTAATATAAGGCGTAAATACTAAGATTGGTTTAATGTTTTGAGGAGCAAAATAGAGAAAGCTGCCCTCTTGGAAAAGTATTCTAGAAGTGGAAAAACTAGGGAGAGAGATTAAAAGCGGGAAAACTAGGGGGAGAGTTTAAAACCAGACAACCAGCCTAACGGCTGAGGGAACACCGGACGACCGAGCTACAGCTCGTGGTAATTAACCCTAACCGCCACTTCGTGGCCCTCCTTCCCCGTCTGGGAAGGTCAACACCACTTATTTGCTGCGCAAAAGGAAAACATGCCAACCAGGAAAGGCTGTCCCCGTTAGGGGAAGGAGTATAGTAGGGATGGGGTTACATAAGGTTTCAAACAAATAAGAGCTGAGCTCTTTCTTTTATTCCTTGTGAAGCTGCCTCCTTCGGGGGAAGTGGCCATTATACCAATGATTGCACGTGAAATCACAAAAATGATTGTAGAATTTTCATAATGGCCAAAAGGGGTGCAGTTTAAGTAAAGTCTTTCCTTTTTGCGCCGAAAGGGGTTCATCTCCCACAAGCGCAGCTTGGTTGGACGGTTTTCCTCCCCCATTGAAAGCAAAAAACATAATCTTAGCAGGATTTCTTCTGCGCTTATGAAGAGGTCCTAAGAAGTTGGAGATGTTTTTTCCGTTTCCCCTTTCCCTACCATCTGCCCCCCATTGTCTACCTCTTTTTTCCTCTCTCCCTCTCTTTGTGGTAATATATTGACAGGAATCGAAACGTGGAGTAATGTATAAGTGATAATTATTTTCAATAAAGGTTCTTCCTTTATTAAGATGATTACCAACTAACTGAATAAGGAGAAATTTTATGTCTGATGTATTTTGGGGATTGTTTATCCCCTTCCTCGGGACGTCTCTGGGGGCTGCGTGTGTGTTCTTTATGCGCGGCGAGATGAACCGCTCAGTACAGCGCGGGCTGACGGGTTTTGCGGCCGGCGTGATGGTGGCGGCATCTGTCTGGAGTCTTCTGATCCCTGCGATCGAAGAGTCTGAGCCTCTTGGAAAAATGGCGTTCCTTCCGGCGATGATCGGTTTCGGCGTCGGCATTCTTTTCCTTCTGCTGCTGGATCATGTGATTCCGCATCTTCATATGAATGCGAAGAAGGCAGAAGGACCGAAGAGCCACCTGGAAAGGACAACGATGCTCGTCCTGGCCGTGACTCTCCATAATATCCCTGAAGGCATGGCCGTCGGTGTCGTTTATGCAGGATTTCTTTCCGGACACGCAGGAATCACTGCTGCGGCCGCCATGGCATTGTCGCTCGGGATCGCGATCCAGAACTTCCCTGAAGGCGCTATCATTTCCATGCCGCTGAAATCTGCCGGCATGGGCAGCTGGAAATCCTTCGTGGGAGGTGTTCTCTCCGGCATCGTAGAACCGATCGGAGGCACCCTGACGATCTTAATTACTGCCATGGTTGTCCCGATGATGCCTTACTTCCTCTCCTTCGCCGCAGGCGCTATGATCTACGTCGTCGTAGAGGAGCTCATCCCGGAAATGTCCGAAGGTGAACACTCCGATATCGGAGTCCTTTCCTTCGCCGTAGGCTTCATGGTCATGATGGCCCTCGACGTCGCACTGGGATAACAACTGCATACAAATAAAAAACCGCTGTGAGATTTTCATGGCGGTTTTTTCGTGGGATTTGGGGAGGGATGTGGACTTGAGAATAGAGAGTGAAAACCAAACAACCGCAGCCCTGCTGCGAGGAAATCAACCCTATCCGCCCTTCGGGCACCTTCCCCGTCTGGGAAGGCAAGTTAAAACAAAAAATGATGCTTCGCCTTTTTAGAGAATGAACCCCTTTCGTCGCCTAACGGCGCCACTTTCCCCTAACGGGGACAGCCAAACCTCGCTTCGCTCGTGGGAAATGCTGTTTCCGTTTACACCTTCCCCTTCCCATAGCAAGGTTAAGTTCAAAACCATACAACCTCGCGCACTCGTGGGAATCAACCCTATCCGCCTTTCGGGCACCTTCCCCGTCTGGGAAGGCTTCACGCGGAATAAAGAGAAGAGCTCCGCTCTTATTTGTTTGAAACCTTTCGTAAATTCCCCCTGCCCCCTTCAAAATCCTTGCTGTTGCCTTTTTGATTTTCCGCTATTTTTTCTGCTGCTGCGGTTTGGGAAATGTTTCACGTGAAACATTTTCTTGGTTTTTGTCAAAAAAAGACGCCTTGGGATGGTTTGTCCTTTGGCGTCCTTACTATATATAGTTGATTTTATTCACAGGAAGTATATATATGGTGGTTTGTTTGAAAAGTCTCGTTCTCCCAGTGTTTTTGGGGCAGCACAGGGATTTTTGCGTGAGGTTTGTGATTTATCCCAAGAGTTTTTCACAGTATTCACAGGTTGTGAAAAGGGGCTGTGTGAATCATTTTATTTGCTGTTTTTCCGATATTATCGAGGTTTTCACATTTTCACAGGTATTTATTCACTTGTTTTTATTCACAAAGTTTTCCACAGTTTGTGTATAACTCATCCCGGTGAATTTCTTCGCTTTTTTCTTTCGTGCTGTCAATCTGGCAGTAGCGAGGTTTTTGCAGCATTGGTGTTTTCTTTGGTTTCTTCTGTCGCATCTTCGGGCAGGGCCAGGGGTTCTTTGACGAAGTCCCGGATGTGCTCGTTGATGACAGCGGCCATTCTTTGTTTGGCGACAACGTCTCCGTGAAGACCGTCCAGGGCAAGGGCTGGTGTCATTCCCGGGTCAAGGGGGAAGGCAGCGGCGATGTCGATGTGGGGCTGGGTGCGGATGAAGGCGTTGACTTTGGCAAAGGGTGTCTGCCAGTCGTCTACGGTGGGTTCGTCAAAGGTTTTCTTGATGCTGGCCGGGTTGATCGGCGGAAGGGTCATGAGGATGGGTGTGATGCCGTTGTCGATGCATTTCTGCTGGATGGCTTTCAGGTCCTCGATGACGTCTTCGGCAGGGACGCCGCCTCTTAAGCTGTTGCTGCCGCCCATGATGAGAAGATATTTCACATGGAAGGGCAGGACGTCCCGATCAAATCTTTCAAGCATGGATTCGCTGGTGTCACCGCTCTGGGACAGATTGATGACAGGGAAATCGAGGTAGTGCTCGTAGGAGTATTCGAGGTCGTTGGGGCTGTAGGACATACGTCCTCCGCCGTGGCTGATGCTGTCACCAAAGACGCCGACGACCCATCCTGCATCAGGATCGGTGGTGCGTTTCTGTGCTTCGCTCCATTCACCGACGGGTTTCCCTTTGGCGTCGATGCCGCGGACGCGCCAGTAGTAGGTGCCGGTCCTCGGTCTTGCGTCATAGAGGTCGCTCAGCTCAGTCTTCGCACTCCAGAGGCGGAAGAGGGAGGGATCGGTGCCTGTCGGGTTTTCCGGAGGCTGTGTGGTCACTTCGACTTCATAGGAAGCGGCGCCGGGCATCCAGACGAAGGAGTAGACGGGATAGAGCATGGCTCCGCCCTGTTCCCCGCTTCTGTCCGGTTTCTGGTACGGCGCATCGCGGTCGTCCTTGAAGGCGCCGTCTTCAAACGGCATGTATGGCGTGAAGGCGCCGATCGGGTTGCCGTCGAAGTCGATCGGGCGGACGCGATAGGAGACGTTTTCGGGATGTTCCAGGCGTCCTTTCTTGTCCAGGAGGACGAAATTGGCGTAAACGAACTGGTTGTCGTAGAACATGCCGTCTGAGTCTTTCATCTGCACCTCGTAGCGCACGGCGTCGTAATCGGGTTTCCAGGAAAGTCCGATCAGATCTCCCCCCTCTGCCGGCGCGAGCGTCCCGGCGGCGCACCAGAGCATCAGCAGTGCTGCTGTGCATTTATATTTCCAGTAATGTTTTCTCATCGAAATCTCCCCCCTGTCTTTCTTATAAGATTTCTATTAATAGGTCGGTATGAAATGGCCGATTTCGCGGTTGATTTCCCCTGCGATCATCTGCTTGGCGTTCCAGTCGCCGTGGATGCCGTCCATGGCAAATTCCGACGGCATGACGTCGAAGGATGCAAATGGCGCGGCGGTGTCGATATATGGTTTCGTCCTGATGTAGTCGTTCACTTTGGCGACGGATTCCTTCCAGCCTGCGTAGGTGGTCTCGCCGTAGTATTTCTGGATGTTTTCCGGATTGAGCGGCACGATGGTCATGAGGATCGGCGTGATGCCGTGGTCGATGCACTTCTGACGGATTTTTTCCAGGTACTCGATGACCTTGTCCGGGCTCGTGCCCATGCGCAGGTCATTGATGCCTCCCATGATGAGGAGGTACTTCACGTGGAAGGGAAGGACGTCCCTGTCGAAGCGGTCGTACATCATTTCCACGGTATCGCCGCTTCTTCCCATATTGACGGCAGGGAAATCGAGGTAGGAAACGTAGCTGTACGCCATATCGGCGGGGCTGTGGTAGAGGTGGCCGCCGCCCTGGGTGATGCTGTCGCCGAAGATGCCGACGTTGTAGCGGCTCTCGACGTCATTTCTCACGCGTTCGGGAAGGCTCCATTCGCCGACGGGTGCGCCTGTCTCGTCCATCCCCCTGACGCGCCAGTAGTAGGTCCCGATTCTGGGATCGCTGTCATAGACGTTCGAAAGGGAGGTCACGCGGGAAAAGACGCGGTGGGCAGAAGGTGCTGTGCCGGAAAGGGTTTCCGGATAGGCGTCTGTCACTTCCACTTCGTACTTCGCCGCGCCCGGGATCCCTGCGTAGGAATAGACGGGATAGAGGAGCGAAGAGCCGTTTTCCGGACGGTAGACGTTCGGAAGCGGCGCATCACGGCCGAGGCGCTTCATCGTGCTCCTGACTTCCATCGGCGCGGAGAACGGCGCAAGGCCTGTCCAGTCGGCATCGATCGGGCGCACGCGCCAGTAGAGCACGCCGTCCCCTGCCGGAATCTTCGACAGGTCGATGATGACTTTATTCGTATAGATTCTCTGGTTGTCATAGACGTGATCCGCCAGAGGTTCATTGCGGTCCAGATTGTAAGGAAGACCGCGGAAAATTTCCACTTCATAACGGACAGATTCCGGATTCTCTGCCCATGTGAGGAGCACGAGATCCTTTTCCGAGGAAGGTGCATTCAGCCCCTCCTTCGCATTTTCCGCCCGGATAATGCGGTCAGGCATCTGCGGAATGACCGGTGCCGCCGCGAAAGCTGGCAGCGAAGAAATGCCCAGGAGGCATGCCGCCAGAATTGAAATACATTCTTTTCTAATCATTGAATCCTTAACCATTCCCGGAAATGATGGAAAGCGCTTTCTTCGCGTCCTCGTCACCCAGATCGGCAGCGCGGGTCAGCCAGAATTTCGCCATTTCCCTGTTCCTTTCCGTTCCATACCCATTTTCATAACAAGCGGCCAGCCATCCCATCGATGCCGGATAGCCGTTTTCCGCGGATTTCCTGAATATTTCAAAGGCTTTGCCGTCCTTGCCGTCTTCGTGGTACATGACGCCAAGCTGCATAGCAGACGACTCCATCCCCTTCTCTGCGGCTTTTTTGTAGTAGAGGCGGGCCAGACGTCTGTCCTTCCTCGTGCCTGTGCCGTAGTAGTAGCAGTTTGCCAGATTTCCTTCTGCCGTCGGATCTCCCGATTCGGCTGCCATCTTCGTGTATTTGAAAGCGTCCTTCTTTTCCTTCTCGTTCTTGGAGAAGGAAAGGACGAAGCCAAGCGTCAGCGCCGCGGTCATGTAGCCCGAGGCCGCCGCTTTCTTCCAGAGCTGGATGGCTGCTTTCTAGTCCTGCTTCGTGCCAAGGCCCCTGTAGACGAGGAAGCCCATGAAATACTCCGCTTCCGGTGCGCCTTTCACAGCGGCAAAGGAGAAATGGATGATGGCTTCGCCCGGATTGAACCGGTCTGCATCCCCCAGCGGATTTTCGCGCAGCTCATTGAACGCGCTTCCGAGGTGGATCGATGCTTTCCAGTATTCTTTCTGCTCTGCCATGGAGAGGAGGGCCATCCCCTTTTCTGTCCATCCTTCGCGCTTCTTTCCATAAACGAGGTAAAACGTCCCCAGCGCATCGGCAAGGACGGGATCTTCCTCTGCCTCTTTCTCTATTTCCGGGATGATCGACTTCTCCGCCTCGGCGATCGTTTCCTCCGAAGCATCTGCCATGAGCGCAAGGCGCATCAGCTTGGCGCCCGCATTTCCTTTCGCAGCGCTCTTTGCCAGAAGCTCGATAGCGATATCCACGTCATACGTCATCATGGCCAGCATGTACAGCGCATCGCTGTCACCGGCCCCGGCCAGTTCCTCCAAGAGAGGCTTTGCCTCCTTCAAGCGGCAGGAAATGAAAAGCTCCCGCGCTTTTTCTATCTCTGTCATACAGACTCCTTCCATGCGTACCATGTATAAAACATCCAATCATTATACGCCAGATCAATCATTCTTTCTACAATTATTATAACAGAGAAAACGGCCAGATATATAGAAATTATCGAATCTTTCCATTCCTCTTTTGAATCTGGTTTTATACCTTTTCCGTATGGGAAAGCAGCAGGAATGCAGGGAGTGTAGGGAGGGATTGGGGGCGAAAAGCGAAAACCATACAACCTCGCTGTGCTCGAGGTAATCAACCCTTTTGAAAACCGTAAAACCAAGGCTAACGCCTTGAAGAAATACAACTCATCGTAAAAACCACAAAACCAGCCTGGCGGCTGAGGAACTACTGTATCCGACCCGTACACCAACTTTCGAGTCATTCATACTCTTACCATTATTGTCAACCGGTATACGGTCCACCTTCTCCTGCCGGAGCAAGGTCAAAGGCATTCTTCCAGGGCAAGGTCAAAGGCATTCTTCCCCGTCTGGGAAGGCGAGTATTTGCGGCACTTAACTGCGGTTTCCCATTTCCCCAATCAAAAAGACCAGCTTTACGGCTGGCCTTTCTGATTTAATTTATATGCATAGATTGGTGGATTCAATCCATGGAACCAAATTATTTGTCTTCTTTCAGAGCATCGACGATTTCTTCGGCTCTTTCCATTGTCTTTTCTGCGACATAGCCGGAGAATTCATGTTTCTTCTTCAGATCTTCGACTGCTTTCTCATCGACTTTTTCTACTTCTGTTTCACCGCTTACATTTTTGTCGGCATCGGTCATTGCGTCTTCGAGCTGTTCAGCACGTTCCATCGTCTTCTCTGTACGGAAACCGGAGAATTCGTGCTCCTTTTTCATTTTCTCAATGGCCTCTTCTGTCATTTCTTCTACTTTCTTTTCCATGATTCGTCATCCTTTCTTGAAGAAAAACTCCCCAAACACGACTAGCGCCGTACCATCAAGCCCCCGGGTTATTACAGGTGACGGGCAGCGTCGAAAAATGACTGCCTCATGATGATAGAACCCCCGATTGAATTACGAGTGCTATCTCTATGAAGTATCTGACTATCTGTTTATAGTATAGATGTTTTTCGAAATACAGACAAACAAATTCAATTTGTGGGAGTCACAAGTTTTATTTGTAAGAATGATTACCAATAGCGCCATTGCGATATGTATGCAGACAATAAAAAAGAACCGCTTTCGGGCCCAAAGGGGGCTAATTCCCCGAGGGTGAATCCCGAAACCAGTTCTTCTTTGTACCACATATTATAGACGGAAAAAATAAATTGTCAACAGAAGATCCCATAAAAAAAGAGTCCTGCAGCAATGCTTCAGGGCTCCTTTTTAACAGTGATTTGGTTTCTTCCTTGCGGGACGGGGATGATCGATAGCAATTCCTCCTTTCCATGAAGTCTGTCATTTGCATATGATCAGACTCCTGATATTTCATTACTTTTCATTCTCGATGATGCGGCTGGCACGCTCGAGGTTTTTCTTTTCCTTATAGGAAACATAGTCTTCGGAAGATTCTTCCTTTTCAACTTTGGAAGCAGCTGCCGTCTCTTCCATGGCTTCCGCTCTTTCCAGGTTCTTCTCACTCTTGAAGGCTGTGTACGGGCTCTCTTCTTTCATGTCCTCGACGGCTTTCTTATTGACTGTATCAATGATTTTTTCCATGATTCCTGCTTCCTTTCTGCCGGTAACTTCTTAGACAGCGGCTTTGATTTTCTTAGCTTCCGGTTTTCTGAGGCCGCTGATGGTTTCTACATAATCGGCTCTTTCCAGTTTCCTGGCTGCCATGTAGCCGAAATAGAAGTTATCCTTCTTCAATGCTTTGACTGCTTCCTTGTTTTCACGATCAATGATTTTTTCCATTTTTATATGCTCCCTTTCTATGGTTGATTTCTTGATCTCTTCGATCTGTCCATAGTATAGAGATTTCAAGTAACAATATCCAACTGTTTAAATTCGTATATATTACATGGTATTTTTGTTATAATGAAAGAAATGAACCATGGAAAGGAGTCACTATGAACTTTCAATCGCTGCATTATTTCATCATGCTTGCGCGGGAGAAGAATTTCACGCGCGCGGCTGAGAAACTCCATATTTCCCAGCAGACGCTCTCTGCCAGCATCGCCGCTCTGGAACGCGAGCTGAACTGCAAACTTATCATTCGCCACGTCCCCCTCGAGCTCACGTATGGAGGAAGGACCTTCTTCCAATACGCCCTCTCTCTCACAGGCGAGGAGGAATCCATGCGCCGATCTCTTCTGGACATCGCAGAAGAAAAGACTGGAGAACTGCGTATCGGCATTGGCTACGTCCGCGGCAGGACCCTTCTTCCGCCCATCCTGAAGAAATTCGGGGACAAGCATCCGGGCGTCACTTTCCGCATTCTGGAATCTACGAATAAACAGCTCCGGACCCGCCTCGTCGAAGGGGACATCGACCTCTCCATCGGCCACTACCGGGAAGTCCCGCCAGGTATAGAAATAGAACCGATCTACGAAGAACAGATCTGCCTACTCATCACAAAGAAACTCTTCGACGAAACCGTAGAAGGCACCATCGAAGAAGTCTCCGCCGCCCTCCAGAGGGATGTCAAAGAAGGCATGCGCCCCTTCGCCAAATGCCCCTTCCTGAATACCCGTGGCGAAAACGTCTCCGGCTACTTCGAGACACTCTACCTCGCCGAAGCGCCCTTCACCCCCTTCATCCGCTGCATGTCGAACAACATGGAAACCCTCCTCTGCCTCTCCGGAAAAGGCATGGGTGCCCTCTTCTGCCCCCAGAACCTCGTCCGCTCCTCCCTTTCCAAAGAAGATCTCAGGGAAATGTACGTCATCCCCCTGCCCGAGACCAAGTACGCCATGTCCGTCGGCGTAAGGACAAAAGCCGCCCCCTGGTCCATCCGCGATGAATTCATCCAGCTACTGAAGGAAGAACTCGCGGGGGAGAATCTTTAAATAAGAGAAAACCTTTCATAAAACCGTAAAAAGGGAAAAGAGAAATCCTAAAAACAAAAATGTTTCACGTGAAACATTTTTGGGAAAAGATGGAAAACCTTACGACCGGACTGAGTCCGTGGTAATCAACCCTGTTCGCCGGCACCTTTATATAACTGCTGTTTCCGCGCAGCTACAGATAAAAGATAAGCTGCGCACCTTCCCCAGAAGGGAAGGCTTCACAAGGAATAAAGAAAGGATTTTCAATCTGATTTGTTTGAAACTTTATGTAATCCCCTCATACGATACACTCCCCCTACGGGGCGAGCTCCGATACCCTTAAACCTCGCGCTGCTCGTGGAAAACCTTACAACCTCACTTCGCTCGTAAAACCTTTTTATATAACTAAGTGCGATGAATAATGCACCCCTTCAGTCGAACATCAGTGTTAAAGGTTCGACAGCTTCCCCTAACGGGGACGCCCAAACACCGAGACTGTTACTTCTCACATCAACAAGTGTCAAAAGTGACACAAAGTCTAACAGTACCAGCGGCAAAAGCTGTCCCCGTCAGGGGAAAGTGGCGCGCATGCGCCGAAAGGGGTTCATTTTAAGAAAATATCGAGTCACTCCATATCTCCACAAAAAAAGCATTGAAAACTCGTTTCTGTTTTCAATGCTTTTTCATTGCTTCTTAAATCATATATCCGTTATGTTCGAGGACGGCTTCTGCTTCGTCTACGCCGTTTTCTGCGGCGGCTTCGATCCAGCGGAAGGCTTCGTCTCGGTTTTCTTCGGTGCCTTTGCCTTGAAGATACATCATACCTGCTGCGTACTGGGCGCGGGGGATGCCGGCTTCGGCGGCTTCTTTCATATAGAGGAAGCCGTTTTTCTCGTCTTTTTCTTCGAGGCACAGGAGCGCGAGGGACATGAGGCTTTCTTCGTGGCCCATGGCAATGGCCTTTTTATAAAGGGAGACAGCTTTCTTTCTGTCTTTTTCTACGACAAAGCCCTGATCGTAATCGTAGGCAAGTTCGGCGAGTGCTTCGGGGATGCCGGCTTCGGCCGCTCTTTCGTACCAGCGGAAGGCTTTCTCCTGGTCTTCCTTGTCGACGCTGTTTTCATAGACGGACGCGAGGAGCATGGCTGCTTCGCCGTTGCCGTGTTTCCACGACTTTTTCAGCCATTCAGCCGCTTTCTTCGTGTCTTTTTCCTTTTTCCAGGAGTTCAGGAGCATCTCGCCCACTTTGTATTCACTGTACTGGTCATGGAATTCTGCCGCTTTCTTGAAGCAGAACATGGCGCGTTCTTCGTTTCTTGGAACGGCGTACCCTTCTTCGTAGGCGGAGCCCAGATCGTAGAGCGCGCGCCAGTATTCAGCGAGCGCTGCTTTTGTCAGCCACTTCATGCCTTCTTCAAAGTTGACGATGAGAGCGCCCAGGTAGAAGCGCCCTGCTTCATCCATAGCAAGAACGTCGCCGGAAACGGCAGCCTTGAGGACACGCGGGAAGCATTCATTCACGATATCCCACATTTCCTGATCATCGGTCCCGTTCACGAGGGAAATGCCGCAGAGTGCGCTGCCTTCCTCGTAACCTTTCTTGAACCATTTGACCGCTTTCCTTTCGTCGGCTTCGACGTGGCCATAGCCTTCGCGAAGGCAGCAGCCGATGAGGTACATAGCTCTTGGCGCCCCCATCTTCGCTTCTTTCTGAAGTTCTACGACCGCTTCGTCGATTTTTCCCTGCATAAATAAAGACTCACCCTGTGACTGATTCATTGTTCCTCCATACAATCAGGCATTCAAATATTGCTGCATCAACAACTTCGCGTCAGGATCACCCTGCGCGTCACTTCTTCTGAAACATTCTTCAGCGGCACGGAGATTTCTCGTCCCGCCGATGCCGGTCGCATAGCAGAGGCCGAGGAAATTTTCAGCCCTTGGATAGCCCTGCGCCGCTGCTTCCTTGAAACGCCTGACGGCGCCGTCCCCGTCCTGGTCACGGAGTGCCAGCTCGCCGAGCTCGCAGATGGCTTCCGCCTGTCCCTGCTCAGCAGCTTCTTCAAGGAGCGTCCTTCCTTTTTCTTCGTCGACTTCCGTGCCTGCCCCGTTCACATAGCAGTCGCCCAGAGAGGCAATGGCATCGATATCGCCGGTATCAGCAGCCTTCTCGATCCAACGGAAGCCTTCGCTGGCATCACTGTTCTTCGCAAGCCCCAGAAGGTGCATGCGTCCGATGGAACGCCCGGCAGGGACATTTCCCTTATCCCAGGCGGCCAGGTAGAGATCCATCGCTTTTTCGTAATTGATTTCTGTCCCGCGGCCGTAGAGGTAGCAGTCACCGAGCTTGTACATGCAGCTCGGGGAGCCCTGCTCTGCGCCCTTCGTGAAGAATTCATACGCTTTGTCCATGTCCTGGGAAATGCCGTCGCCAAGGACGTACATCGTGCCCAGCGCATCCGACGCTTCCCCGTTTCCGTGGTTCGAAGCGCGTTCAAAACAGGTCGCTGCCTTCTCCTTGTCCTCCTCGACGCCGATAGCGCCGTAGAAGCAGTCCCCGAGGCGCAGCTCCGCTTCGTGATACCCAAGCGCAGCTCCCTTCAGGAACCAGGTGAAAGCGAGCTTCGGATCATACCGCGAGAAACTTTCGTCCATCGCGATGCGCCCTGCGTCCGCCATCGAAAGGCACAGCCCCTTCTCGGCTGAACGCACATACCAGTCATATGCCTGATCCATATTGATCTTGCGTCCCAGGCCGCGCTCATAAAGAATCGCAATCTGGCGCATCGCAAAAGGATCGCCGGCCTTTGCCATCGGAAGAAGTTTCTTCATATGTTCTACATACTTCTCCGTCATTTCCTTCTTGTTTCCTTCTCCGTCCCGGTAGAGGATGAAGAATCCGGAGAGCACATCACCTGCTCTCCATCCGCTGTCCACCAGCTCCAGGAAACGGTCTCCATTCCAGCGTACTTCCACCGCATAGAAATAGAAGAGCCCGAGCAAGTACTGTGCCCTGCCATTTGCCGGGTCCTTCGCCAGCTCTTTCAGCAGCGAAAGACTCTCTGCAAACTCTCCTGCGAGGAACAACGATTCCGCGCGTTTCGTTTCATTATCCATAAGGCACCTCATTTCAAGCCCGCTCCGCTCTTCCACGGATCGACACACTTCTTCACCTTTATCATACATTGAATTTTGTCGAAAAACAATAATAAATATTATAATTTTTCTATATTATAGAAAATAGTCTGAAAAAGTGGGACTATTTTTACTGTTTTAGTTATAGAGATATGTGCAAAACTTTAGAGAAAAGAGACATACCATAGAAAAAAGTAACAATATGGGGACGTGAGATTGACGCGAGGGAGGAGTGAAAGGAAAAGATTAAAACCGGACAACCTCGCTTCGCTCGTGGTAATCAACCCTATCCGCCGGCATCAGGATTTGAGGCCGGCACCTTCCCCGTCTGGGAAGGCGAGTTTCAACCGTAAAACCTCGCTGCGCGAGAGGGAGATGAACTTCATTCCCGGCCTCCGGCCGTACCTTCCTCTACGAGGCAAGGTCAAACACCCTTAAACCGAACTTCGTTCGATGAAAAACCTTACGACCTCGCTGCGCTCGAGAACTGCATCTCATTCCCTGGCTCCGCCAGGACCTTCTCCTTCGGAGCAAGGTTAACACCCTTAAACCAGTCTACGACTGACGGAACACCGCAAAATCTCGCGCTGCTCGAAAAAATCAAGACTCAGTACATCGCAGTTGATTATAGCCGTTCGCGTCGTTGCGAAAGGTTTTGACCTCCACCAACGGGGGAGGATCCGGCCAATCTTTTAACTGTTGCCGGAGAAAGGGTTGTAGTATTCATTGGTTTTTATAAAAGGTTCCACGAGCGAAAGCGAGGTTGTATGGTTTTCTTTCCTTTTCCCTTCCCCATCTTCTATCTTTCTTACGCTCCCCATTGCCAAAAAAGAGGATGTACGCCTTTTGGTGTACATCCTTTTTGATTACTGTTTATTTCCCGCGTAGTTGCCTGGGAGGAAGTAGAGTGGATCGACGGCTGTGCCGTTGACTCTGACTTCGTAGTGGCAGTGCGGGCCGGTGCTGTTTCCGGTGCTGCCTATGATGGCGATGACGCTGCCCTGGTCGACGTGCTGGCCGACGGTGACGAGGATGGCGGAGTTATGGCCATACCTGGTGACGATGCCGCCTGGGTGCTTGATTTCGACGAGGTTTCCGTAGCCGCCTACCCAGCCTGCCTGGGTGACGGTGCCGGATGCGGTGGCTTCGATTGGGAGGCCGTAGTCGCCTGCGATGTCGATGCCTTCATGGTAGGTGGAGCCTATGCCGCCTCCGGGGCTTGAACGGTAGCCGAAGTAGCTGGAGATCTCGCCTTTGACGGGCCAGATGTCCGGTGTTGTCGCATTGGTATTGAGGAGCTGGACCTGCATGCCGTAGGTCTGGTTCATGAGTTCTTCTCTTAAGGTGATCATGGTCCTGATCTGGGAATCGAGACGGGAGTCAAGTTTCCTCATTTCACGGAGAAGGTCGCCCGGTGTGGCAACGGATGCGCTGCCATCGTCAGTTTCCTGTGCGGTCCCGGATGATTGATGGTCGGAGGCGGATACGTCTCTTGCCTTATCCGGTACGGTGGATGCACCGCCCTGACCTCCCTGGCCGCCATTCTGCACGTTGGCGCCGGCGCCGTTGTTATTGGCTTTGATCATGTCCTGAAGCTGGCTGGAGATTTTTTCGATGGCTTTTGTCTTGTCATTCAGGGCTTCCATCTTTTCTTCTGCCATTTTCAGCTGGTTTCTATAGAGTGTATTCTCCTGGCGGAGGGTCGTCATAGAATACGCGGAATAACCGCCAATGCAGATGCTTGCCGCGAATACGACAGCCGCCGCAATGGCGCCGATTTTCAGTTTTTTGATTTCCTGCCCGGTGAAGCTGAATGAAACTTCGCCGGTTTCTTTATTTTCGGTTTTTTTCATGTTTGCCTGCTGTCTATATAATGCGTCCTAAGTTCCCTGCCCCCACAGAAAACCGGGCGTCCGGTCACTTCCTGATTTCCCGGCGCTTCCCTGCGCCGTCTCTTCCATTCCCCGGATAGCGGACATATGTCCGCGGTCTTTCTGTCTTTCTTAGTTCTTTTTTGCCATATCGATTTTGTGATCATGCGGTGCCGGCTGGCCTGGATTCTGTGCCGGCTGGTTGTAGTCGTCTGCTGGTTCTCTGAAGTCCTGCATAGTCTGCGAGGGAGCTGCTGTATATTCGGTATATCCGGACTGAGCAGCTGCTTCGGCTGCCTGCTGGGCCTGCTGTGCTATGTCGGGCATCAGCGTATTCAGAGCGAGGTTGATGCTTTCTGCTTCTTCGGCGGAAAGTGCTTCGCGGCACTGGCCGTTTGTGACTTTCTTGGCATAGATGCGGGATGCATCGTGGCCTGCCAGAGAGGAAAGGATGAAGCCGTTGTTCTTCCCGTCAAGGATTGTCAGGGAGAAGGAAAGCTTGTCTCCTGTGTCATCGAAAGCGTCGTAGCGCACAAGACCTGTCTTCTGGAAAGACTGGAGCTGCATATTGGCAAGGAGTTCCTGCTGGTGCAGCATGTTCTCGGAGGACGCGATCATTTCACGAAGCTCCCTGACTTCTGTGGAAAGCTTCACTTCGATCGAGCCGCCTTCAGCGCCCTTCATGAAATACATGTACTTGCGGTACAGGCGGTTCAGCTTGTTCCTCAGAAGGAAGAACTCGAGGACGAGCACAATCAGGAGGACTGCCAGCACGCCGGCGACCACATACATTACTATTGTCTGGTTTATCATTTACTACTCTTCTCCACTCGTATTTTCGGATTTTTGTTTGAGAATATTCGTTATCATAGCGAATTCATCATCATTTTTAAAGGAAATCGTGATGGTTCCGCTGTGGGCTTTTCGGCCCTTCCCTGTCTTGATGGAAACATGGGTGCCGACAGAGAGTGTCAGAGATTCTTCGAGGCTCTTAAGGTAAGCAGAGACCTGCTCATCCTTCTTCGGCTTCACCTTTCCCGGTTTCGTTTCACTGGTGAGCTTTTCGACCTCGCGGGCGGACAGTCCGTCTTTCACGATGCGCCTTGCCAGGCTGATCTGCTCGGCAGGGGTCTTCAGCGAAAGGAGCGGCCTTGCCTGGCCGGCTGTCAGTTTCCTTTCGGAAAGCATATCTTTCACTTCGTCAGGAAGGTCCATGAGACGCAGCGTATTGGCCACGTGTGAACGGCTCTTGCCCACGCTTTCGGCGAGCTCTTCCTGCGTCAGCTCGTACGATTTCATGATTGTCTCATACGCAGAGGCTTCTTCCACAGGATTCAGGTCCTCACGCTGGAGGTTTTCAATCAGTGCAGCTTCCGCCATCATCTTGTCATCATACTGCGTAATGATTGCCGGGATGACAGAGAGCCCTGCCATCTTTGCCGCGCGGAAACGTCTTTCGCCAGCGACCAGCTCATACTCGAATTCGCCGTCCGTATCTTTGTAGCGGACCGTGACCGGCTGGATCAGACCCTTTTCCTTGATGGAATCAGCAAGACCCTTCAGAGCTTCATCGTCGAAATCACGGCGTGGCTGCCAGGGATTCGGATGGATTTTCGCAAGTTCGAGATCGATGACCTTGCCCTTCTCATCCAGAGTTTCCCCCAGAAGAGAACCCAGTCCACGTCCCAGTTTCTGTCTCTTAGTCACGTCTTACTACCTCCCGGCTTAGTTTCTTATATGCCTCAGCCCCCTTGGACTTGGGCGCGTACGTCAGGATCGGTTCGCCGAAGCTCGGTGCCTCGGAAAGCTTTACAGTCCTCGGGATCACCGTCCTGAATACTTTGGATCCGAAATACTTCTTCACTTCCTCAGCCACCTGCAGCGACAGGTTCGTCCTTCCGTCGAACATCGTCAGAAGAATGCCGAGGATATGAAGCGATGGATTCAGCTTCCTGGACACCACCTGCACCGTCTTTACCAGCTGGGAAAGACCTTCCAGCGCGTAGAACTCCGCCTGGATCGGGATGATGATGGAATCGGAAGCCACAAGGGCATTCAATGTCAGAAGGCCCAGGGAAGGAGGGCAGTCGATCAGGATGTAATCGTAGGAATCCTTGATCGCGGCAAGTTTCTTCCTCAGAAGAAATTCCCTCTCAGGGAGCCCTGCGATCTCGATTTCTGCCCCGGCAAGATCGATGGAAGAAGGAAGCAGCCACAGCTTCTTCACCGCTGTCTTCACAGCAGCCTCCTTCGCATCCGCATCATCCAGCAGCACATCATAGAGATCCTTGCCGAACTTCACGTCCTTGCTGAGCCCGCTGGTGGAATTGCCCTGCGCGTCCTCGTCGATGAGAAGAGTCTTATGTCCTTTGTCGGCCAGTTCCGCCGCCAGATTCACAGCCGTCGTTGTTTTTCCGACCCCGCCCTTCTGGTTGATGATGCTGATGATCTTGCCCATATTTTCCTTCCTTTCACAGATAGTCGTTATTATTATACCATATTTCACTGTCAATATAAGAAATGTTTCACGTGAAACATTTTTGAAAAAATCCGTGAAACTTGCGATGGAATCACATCTTTCTCTATTTTCTGCAAAACATTCCAAAAAACTTTATCCGAATTTATACATATTTTTTGCTTTTCTAATGCATGTTCAATATTGACAATTTCATTCATCTTTGCTACGCTTTATAGAAATAATTCTATTCTTTAATTCATGGAGTCAAAATGGAACAAATTTATTTAGATACCGCAAGAATTCTGAAAGCTATTTCCGATCCGAAACGTCTCAAAATCGTAGACATGTTATCCTGCAAGGAACAGTGCACCAACAAACTGCAGCAGGCATTCGCCATCACGCAGCCGACACTCTCCCACGATATGAAAGTCCTCGTCGAATCCGGACTTATCATCGACAGAAGAGACGGCAAGAATATTTTCTATTCCCTGAACCCCGCAGCCATGGAAGAACTCTGCGCCATCATGGGAGAAATCTGCCAGAAGAAAATGCACTGCATCTGTGAACACGGAAGACACGAAGAACAGGGCATGATGGAAAATCCGGAAGCAAAGAACGACGTGCGCGAAATCGCTGAATAAAACCACGGTGTTCCGTAATAATTTTTTTATAATACGTATAAACGGATTATTTTAACTAGTAATCTTCTGTTTATCCTTCAAAAGTGGTACTATATATAAGTAATGGCAAGCATTTTGCTGTATATTGGTCGTAGAGGTGATAAACATGGCAGAAGTAACTGAAAAAAGCATCATTGTAAATGGCGTAGACAAATGTCTCGTATCCGAACTGAAACGTGTATACGGTTCCGTTGAATACCAGGGCGCAGAATACGTATTCCTCCAGTTCCCGATCGTAGGCGACACAGTAAGAGAATACCGCCCGGACAGCTACACCACCGCTGTAGAACTCGGCGATGAAATTTGCGAAGGACAGACCTTCCACTATCACGTTACACTGACGTACGATGGACACGTCAGAGAAGTCGCTTATCTCGGACTCGACGATTTCGGCAACCCCGACACCGTTGATATCGAATAATCCTCAACAAAAAGAAGGATGTGCGCGAAAGTGCACATCCTTTTTGCGTGGGATGAATGGATTCCATTTCCGAAGAATACTAGCCTTCCCAGACGGGGAAGGTGCCCGAAGGGCGGATAGGGTTGATTACCACGAGCGTAGCGAGGTCGTATGGTTTTTCTCAAGGCGCCAGCCTTGGTTTAAGGGTGTTAACCTTGCTCCGAAGGAGAAGGTGGTGCGGATTTGTTAATACAGACAAATAAATATCATAAAAAATCTAATCGTACTTTAATCTTAATCATGCGGCCATTGGAGCTGCGTTGAATACTTCCATTGGAGCTAAAAGATGTAATTTGCGCTGAATGCGTTTGTTGTTGTAGAAGTAGATGTAGCCGTTGATCATGCTTACCACTGCTTTACGGCTGGTGAATTTACGTGTGTAGTAACGTTCGCGCTTCAGCATTCCCCAGAACCCTTCCATCAGACCGTTGTCTGCACAGCAGCCTACACGGGACATGCTGTGAACCAGTCCTGCTTTTTCAACAATCTTATGGAATCCGTTGCTTGTATACTGGAATCCGCGGTCGGTATGAATCATTGGATGTTCTCCAGGATTCTCTTTAAGTGCCTTTTCCATTGTCTCAAAAGCCAGTGCAGTATTGTTCCTGTCGCCGATGACATAAGAGACAATCCGACGATCATGGCCGTCAATAATCGCGCTTAAATATAACTTGTGCAAAACTCCATCAGCAGTTGTGTACTTGAATTCAGTGACATCCGTCATCCATCTTGCATTGGACACGCCGGCATCAAAGTCACGGTTCAGCAGGTTTTCAAAAATGTACTTTGGATCCTTTGCGTTACGAGTGCAACCATCGGTCTTGTACTTGATCACGGACTTAATATTAAGTATCCGCATGATACGAAGAACCAGACTGTCGCTTACATTTATATTGATGTTGTCATCCTTCTTGATCCAATCGTTAATCCGGCGGTATCCCATATCCGGATATTCCTGATGGGTTTTCATGACCTCCTGTGCGACCTTTTCTCTCAGCAGTTCACGGCCGCTCTTAATATGATTCAGCCATCCGTAATAAGCTGCCCGGGAGACCTTTGAGAGTCGGCAGAGACTTTCTATGGAGATGTTGGTTTCTTCATGGACTTCTTTTATGGCTTTAAAATCTCTGAGAAGGTGAGTAAGGCTGAATCCTTCGAGGAACGCAACCTTTCCTCTATCTCCATCTTTTTTTTTAGCAGGGCAATCTCTGCTATAAGATCCTTCTGTTCTTCAAGAAGTCTGGCATTCTCCTGACGCAGCTGTTCTTCTTCGGTCCGGGGCGTTTGGAGCCTGATCGGCTTTCCTCTGTAATCCTCAAGACCAACTTCGCCCATTTCCTTGAACTTTTTTACCCATGTGTAGAGCGTTTGGTAGGACATGTTGTACTTCTTGGCTATCTTGTTATAATCGCATCCACTGGCGATGCACTCCTGAACGATTCTGACTCGCTCTTCCTTGACCGATTGCTGGCGTTTGCCCATAAGATCTCCTCCTTCAGAAACGAGGTCTGTCAACTTATGCTCATTATACGCCTCAATCCATGTTTTAAGGGAGAGTGTGCCGGAAATTCTGTATTTGGCACAGACGGAAAGCATGGAAACACTGCCTTTAAGATATTCCTTTACGGCCTGGATCTTCATCTGATTGGAGTAGTAAGACAAATGCTGCCTGGGCCGCAATCCCTTAAAGCCCTCCTCTTTATACCGGAGGACCCATTTTCTGAATGTTATGCGGCTCATATGAAGATTTTCAGCTGCCTGGGTAATCGTAACACCCTGATAGAGATATGAAGCAATCTGGTCTAACATTTCCTCCGGGGACGCTTTGGTTTTACATGGCATAAGAATGACCTCCTAATATATTTATGATATTATTCTGTCTTTCTTGTTGAATCATACCAAGGTCCGGTCGGAGACCGGGAATGAGATGTAGTTCGGACGGACGAAGTCCGGTTGTGAAGGTTTTCATTTCCCTCGGCCGTCAGGCTGGTTGTACGGTTTTAAAGGTTTTCTCTCAAAACTAAAACCAGCCATGAAAAGCCCTTCACTTTTCATGGCTGGTTTTTCTATCATTTTTTCAAACCATTCCTATTCCCCATCCACTCTCTTCAGCCTGAGTCCTGGAAGGATCAGGAGGACGCTTACGATGAGGCCCGCGAAGAGGGAATCAATCGGAAGATGAAGGACGACGGCGAGGATGGCCGCCACAGTGCTTCCTGCCATGGAGAGCACCGCCCATCCCTTCTTCAAATGCCCAGGGAAGAAGACCGAAAGCGTCAGCGGAAGGAATATGCCGCCGCCTCTAAGGCCCATGGAAAGGTAATTCCAGAAAAGGACCTGCGTTCCCCTGTTCATCGCCGCGATCACACATGCCGCTGCCATGACGGAGAGGACGGAAATTTTCGTCAGACGAAGGAGCGCCTTGTCATCCTGGAGATGCAGGATCGGCATCAGGATATCTGTCACAAGCATTGTCCCGATTCCCAAAGACAGCCCGCCAATCGAGCTGATGAGAGACAGCACGATGCCGCCCATCGCAAGACCGCCGACCAGGAAGGACGCATGATTCGTAAAGTACGTAGGAAGCGTCAGAACAGGCACCACATTCGGATCAAAAGCGCTCATATACATCCCGACAGCCACAGACGGAAGCCCGACAGGAATGACAATCAGCGCCGCCGTGATGCAGCCGGCCGCGGCCGTCACAGGCGTATCTGCCGAGAAAATGCACTGGATATACGTCTGCGTACAGAGGACGCCGACAATCATCGAAAACAGATTCGACATCGACACCTCGAACCCGCGTCCGAAAAGATCCAGATGAGACGGAGGAATTGCCACGGACGAAGAAGAGAGCACCTCATATGCCTCAAAGCCGCAGACGAAAAGGGAAAGCCAGATAACAGCCATCTTGAGGATGCCCCCGATCGCCGCACTCTTCATTCCGCCGAAAAACGTATACGCCGCAACCAGCGTCATAAGGATGATTGCCGAAGGCAGCTCTCCCACACCGAAAATTGAGGAAATGATTTCCATCCCCGGCAGACAGCTCGCCACCGCTGAAAGGAGAATCCCGATCGAAGAAATCACCGAAGACAGACGCTCCGCCCTCCTGCCGTAATGCATCCCAAGAAACTGCGGAATCGTAGAAAGCCCCGTCGAGCGCATCTTCTGCGCATAGAAAATTCCCATCAGGATGAAAGCGATCCCGCTTCCCAGAGTGAACCACCATGCCGAAAGCCCCACACTGTACGCCAGCTGCGCCGTACCCACCGTCGCGCCGCCGCCGACCACCGTACCGGCGATCCCGCCGGCCACCATGGGCACCCCGGCACTCCGGCCGCCGACACTGTATCCCTCAGCCGACCTGACCTTGCGCGACTGAAAAATTCCCACACCGATGACAAAAGCCACCGTCAAAAGCATCACGACCATCAAAGGCCACGTCATATGCATGGTCATTCCCCCCTTAAAAAAATAATTATTCCCATTATAGCAAAAAAAGAGACAGCATTTCTTGAGAAATCCGCAACGCCTAAGGAAAATGGAAATGAAAGAATGAGGCAGGTATAATAAAACAAAAGAAAATACAAAAAGAAAGGAACAACTATGATCAAAGCCGTCATTTTTGATATGGATGGAACCATCCTCGATACCATCACCGACATCACCACCGCCTCCAACAACGCCCTCGAAGCCATGGGCCTTCCCCACCACTTCACCAGAGATGAAGTCAAACTATGCTTCGGAAGCGGCATCCACGACGACATCGCAAAAATCATCGCCCTTTCCAGAGGCTGCCAGGGCCAGGACCTCATCAACCTTTGCGAAACCATCCCGGCTTCCCGCTATGCCGTCACCGAAGAAGAAATCCAGAAATGCCGCTCCTTCTTCTCCGACCTTTATCCAAGAAACAACAGAAAAACAAGTCCCTACGAAGGCATTCCTGAACTATTGGAAAAACTGAGAGAAAAAAACATCAAGACAGCCGTAGCCTCCAACAAAGACGAAGCCCCTGTCAAAAAACTCACAGAAATGTACCTTAAAGACCTTTTTGATGTCGTCAAAGGAAACAAGACCGGACATCCACCGAAAACCCGCTCCAGACATGATCAATGCAATCCTGAGCGATCTTTCCCTCACACCAGCGGATGCCATCTACGTAGGAGACACAGAAGTGGACATAGAAACAGCCAGAAACTCCCATCTCCCCTGCCTCTCCGTCACCTGGGGCTTCCGCCCCGAAACCTTCCTCAGAACCCGAGGAGGAAAGAACTTCGTGAACCATCCCTTGGAAATACTGGACTTCGTGGAAAAAGAAAATTAAAACGGATACCCCGCAGCATAAGCGATGCTGCGGGGTATTTTGATTTGGGAGATTTGTAAGAGCATTCTTGCCTCGATTTAATTGCGATGTACTGATTTTTGACTTGCGAGCGGAGCGAGGTCGTACGGTTTTCTTCAAACCGAACTTCGTTCGATGGAAAACAATAAAACCAGCCTGCGGCTGATGAAATCGAGGTTTTCCGGTGTCGTCAGCGTAGTCTGACAACGAAAAAAGGACTCGTCTCCGAACAATGAGCACTGCGGTAAAATGTACCGGCTGTCCCCGTCAGGGGAAAGTGGCGCCGTCAGGCGACGAAAGGTGGGGTAGGAGGGATTTACGAAAGGTTTTAAACAAATAGGAGCAGAGCTCTTTCTTTTATACCTTGGGAAGCTGTCCCCGTCAGGGGAAAGTGCCCGGCCTTTATTCTGATGCCGGGCGAAAGAGGTGCATTTTATGAAAGGCGCAGCCAACTATTTTCGAGCAATGCTCGCAGCAAAAAAGAGGTCCTCGATGGGCCTCTTTTTTGTATTCATATATTCACTTCTTTACTTCTTACTTATGTTCAAAGATATCGACTCTTCTGTCGCCTTCGTTCTTGCCAGTGGAGCCTTCGGAGCCTTTGACCATTTCTACGAGTTTGGAAGCGTCAACGCCTTTGGAGACGGCATAGTCTCTGACGGCTTTGATGCGTCTGGATGCGAGGTTTTCGTTGTAGTCAGCGGAGCCTGTGGCATCGGTGCGGCCTACGAGTTTGAAGACGTGGCCTGTTTCCTTAGCTTCTTTGACGAATGCATCGAGGTTGATTTTCTGTGCCGGGATGATGTCGGAGGAGTCTTCGTTGAAGAGGACGCTGTTGAAGTAATAGTCGTTTTCCGGTGCTGCGACTGGTGTATCAGCCGGTACCTGGACGGTCGTTTCTGCGCCTGCATTGTTTGTAGTGGTGACTACGGCTGCCGGTGTATCGGATTTGGTGACAGTGGAGACGGTTGCTACTCTTTCGTTCTGGTTAGCGTAGGAGTAAGCGGAGTCGTCAATCATGCCGTTTGTGCCTGTGCCGTATTCATTGGAGCCGCCGAAGCGGTAGGATACGCCTGCCATGAAGCCTTTGTAGGAGACATTGTTGTCGTCATTTCCTTTTGTATTCAGGTAATGGTAGCCTGCGTTCAGGTCGAGGTCTTCATCGATGGCGAGGTCGACGCCTGCTTCCCACATGGTAGTCTGTTCGGTGCCGAGGGCGCCCTTGGCATAGACGTCAAGGCCGTCGGTCAGCGGATGGCGGGCAATGAGGCCTAACTGGGCTACGTTGTTTGTACGGTCAGAGGAGCCGAATACGCGGTCCGGGAAGTCGGACATATGGATGCGGTTCCAGCCGCCGAAGGCTGCTACTTCCGGATTGATGGAGTAGAGAGCATTCAGTTCGTTCATGTTTCCGCCGGTATGGTCGGTGGAAAGGCCGGTGTACTGGTACTGAGCGGCCCATTTGTCGTTAATGCCGTATGTCAGGCCGCCGGTGAAATTCCATTCGCCGTCGGATTTATAGCCATTGGATTTCGCGGATGCATCCCACATGCCTACGTTGATTTCAGTCTGTCCCTTCTGGTACGTCGTCAGAGGAGATGCGTATGCTGCGCTGGAAACTGCTGCCAGTGCGATCATAGCCGCAATAATTTTTTTCATAAGTTTCACCTCTCGCAATCAATCATTTCAATAATTTCAAAGTTTCTATTCCTAGTATCTATTCCATTATACCATAATGAAAAGAAGCGGTTAAGGACGTGATTCTTCTTATCCTCCTTCCGCTTCTTTTTTATGGCCTGCCTTAATTTGTATCTGCGGTAAAATGGGCGTTTCTGCTTCTTTCTTATCAAGGAAATCAGAAGTACGCTGCATTTTTATGCGTTTCTTTTATTACTTATCAGAGGGGAGCATCATGTCCTGCATTTCCTCGATCATGCCGACAGAGCCGCTTTCGATCAGCTTCCTGAATTCTTCGAGCTGGTCCTTGATTTCCTTCGACATTTCCGGGAACTTCGGCGCGATGTCCTTCAGTGCCTTGATGACGATCTGGGCGACGACGTAGCGGGTGTACCATTTCTGGTCAGCCGGGACGATGTACCATGGCGCCTCTTTCAGGGAGGTTTCGGAAATCATCTCGCTGTACAGTTCCTGGTAACGGTCCCAGTAGCGGCGTTCGTTGATGTCTGCCATGGAGAATTTCCAGTTTTTCTGCTTTTTGAGGATTCGTTCAGCCAGGCGGTCGCGCTGTTCATCCTTCGATACGTGCAGGAAAATCTTGACGATCGGGAAGCCGTTTTCGTTCAGGTACGTTTCCCAGTCGCGGATCTGACGGTAGCGTATGTCCCAGATATCCTTGCTGATGAGGTTCTTCGGCATCTTGCCCTGCTCGATCAGATTATGGACGCGGGAAACGATGACGTCTTCGTAGTGGGAACGGTTGAATACGCCGATATCCCCGCGGCGCGGAAGGGCTTTGTTGATGCGCCACATGTAGTCGTGGTCCTTTTCCTCTTCGGTCGGCTGCTTGAAGGAAACGACGTGTACTCCGTTCGGATCGAGATGAGAGAATACGTGCTTGATCGTGCTGTCCTTGCCGGCAGCATCCATGGCCTGCAGGACGATGATGAGCCCGTAAGTGCTCTGCGCGAAAAGCTTTGCCTGCAGCAGGCTGATTTCATCAAGTGCCTGTGGGAATGCATAGTTCTTCACGGCACTCTTGTCCACATCCTGATCGCAGTACGTGGCGAACTTCTTAAGGTTGATCGTGTCGCCTTCCTTGACGCGGTATCTGTCGATGTCAATTTTTATTTTCGCATCTTTGTAGTCTTTTACGTCTTTGACTTCTTTGACATCATTTACTTCGGTCTTTCCTTTTGTCTCGTTCTCCATGACAGGTTTCCCCTTTACATTTTATTTTGTTGTTTTATTTTTCCTTGTTTTCTTCTTCTGCCTTCTCAGAAAGCGTCGTCTGGATTTCTGCCAGTTCCTTCACGTCCACCTGTGCGATGAGCTTCTTGAATGTTTCCAGCTGCTTCTGCACTTCCGGATCCAGCTTCGGGAACTGCGGATTGATCTTCTTCAGCGCATGCAGCGTGATGAGGGCGACAATGTAGCGGGTATACCACTTCTGGTCTGCCGGAATGATGAACCATGGCGAAATGTCCTTCGACGTTTTCGAAATCATTTCCTCATACAGCTCCTGGTAACGGTCCCAGTACTGCCTTTCATTGATATCCGACATCGAGAATTTCCAGTTCTTCTGATGGTTCACGATACGGTCGATCAGGCGCTTCTGCTGCTCTTCCTTCGATACATGGAGGAAAATCTTGATCATCATGAACCCGTTCTGACGAAGGTACTTCTCCCAGTTATTGATCTGCTCGTAGCGCTCTTCCCAGATATTCTTATTCACCAGATCCTGCGGCAGCTGCCCCTGATGGACCAGGTCATGGATGCGCGTCACGATAACATCCTCATACTGAGAACGGTTGAAAATCCCGATATCCCCGCGTTCCGGCAGCGCCTTATTGATACGCCACATGTAATCGTGGTCTTTTTCCTCCGTCGTCGGCTGCTTGAAGGAAACCACCTTCACACCGCCAGGATTCAAACTTGCAAAGACATGATTGATCGTCCCGTCCTTGCCAGCCGCATCCATCGCCTGGAGCACGACCACGAGCCCGTACGTGTTCTGCGCGTACAATTTCTCCTGCAAATCCTTAAGCTTTTCGATCACCTGCGGGAAATACAGATTTTTCACCTGAGACTTGTCTATAGAAACATCGCACTTCGTGCTGTATTTCTTCAGATTGACCTTTTCGCCTTCCTTGACCATGTAACGGGTAACGTCTACCTTGCCGTCCTTGATTTCATCAGCCAAAGGAATCCCCCCTTTCGGAATTCATTCCAACAAATACATATATATATTATAATTCATAACATAGAAAGAGTTAATAGAATCTAAACGAATTATAACAAATTAGAATAAGACAATTGATTTCCATACCTTTCGGTAAACCTTGCGCCAAATGCAGAAAGTCATGCCATGGGAAATTTATAGTATAATGGAAGAAAGAAATCATCGAAGGAGGGCATCATGGAAGAAAACCATAAAGACAAAGGCAAACGATACAAAGTCATGGCCGGCATCGACCAGGTCTTCTCCGACTCCTTCACCAGCAAGAAAATCTTCGGCAACGACGGCTTCCAGTTCTTCCTCTTCCAGAAACGGTGGAAGAACATCGTCGGCGACATGCTCGCCAAGGAATCCTACATCAAGAGCTGGAAAGACGACACCCTGGTCGTCGCCGTCACGAACTCCGTCTTCCTCCAGCACCTCTTCATGATGAAAGGCGACCTCCTGAAGCTCCTCTCCAAAGACGAATTCGGAAAACGCTTCAAAGACATCCGTTTCATCGCAGGCCCCAGGCAGAAAAAGGAAAAAGCCTACTCGACTTTGGATCCCGTCAACCAGAAAATCGAAGAAGAGCAGAAAATGTACAGCCAGGACCTCACCGAAGGAGAGGAAAAATGGATTGAAAACTGGGTCGAAGGCCACGTCGGAAACGACAAACTGAAACAGCCCTTCCAGGACCTCATGACTGAAGTCCTAAAAATCCGTAAAGGCGAAGCCGCCGCCGGCTACAAACCCTGCGCCTGGTGCGGTGCCCTCTTCGACCAAAAGGACAAAAACCAGAAACTCTGCCCCAACTGCCAGAGAATCTTCGACAGGAACATCAAACACAGAGCCGTCCTCCTCCTCAAGAAATACCCACACTACACCTTCCAGCAAGTCCGCTCCATCATTGGCTGCGGCTACAGCGAATACGAAGAAGCCAGAGATATCCTCATCCACAGATACAAAGAAAATATATTCCAGAAACACAGCGGAGCCGAAGAAAAAAGAAAACTCCTCGCCCTCCTCATCCACAAACCCATCAACGAAATCTCAGAACAGGAAGCAGAAAACATCCTCCAGCACATGCCTGAGAAAAAATGGGACTGAAAAAAATATTAAAAGCTCCGGACATCCGGAGCTTTTTTCAATTGTTTCACGTGAAACAATTTCATAGAACATAAAAGGATGCAAAATGTTTCACGTGAAACATTTTTGGGGATGGATAAAGGGAAATAGCACCAGCGGAAAAAGCTGTCCCCGTTAGGGGAAAGTGCCGAGTCTGCGAGGCGAAAGAGGTTCATTTAATCCTTCTATCTCAGCAGCCTTGATTTGAAGGAAGAAAATTAAAACCCTTACAATCGGACTTCGTCCGTGGAAATGCAACTCATCCATTTACTTATTAACTTCACCTCATCCGCGCAGCTACAGATAAAAGATAAGCTGCGCACCTTCCCCAGAAGGGAAGGCTTCACAAGGAATAAAGAAAAGATTTCAAGTCTGATTTGTTTTTGACCTTTCGTAATCCTATCCAAACCTTCCCTTTCAGGGCAAGGTCAAGACCGGCCTACGTCCCTGAAAATCAGAGCTCCGTACATCAAAGTTGCATAACCGTTATCGCCGGTACGAAAGGTTTTAACCTGCCCGTCACGGTGGATCCAGCCCATCCTTATACTGACGCTGGTGAAAGGTGTGAAGTTCTCCTCGATAAAATCGATGTTATTTGGTGTCGTCAGCGTAGTCTGACAACGAAAAAAAGGACTCGTCTCTGAAAAATGAGCACTGCGGTAAAATGTACCGGCTGCCCCCTCGGGGGAAGTGGCGGAGCTAAAAGGGGTGAAGTTCCACGCGGTTTTATCGCGGTTTTCTGGTATCGTCAGCGTAGTCTGACAACGAAAAAAGGGCTCGTCTCTGAAAAATGGGCACTGCGGTAAAATGTACCGGCTGCCCCCTTCGGGGAAAGTGGCGGAGCCGAAAGGGGTGAAGTTCCCCTCGATGAAATCGAGGTTATTTGGTGTCGTCAGCGTAGTCTGACAACAAAAAAAGGACTCTCGATGAGTCCTTTTTTCGTATCACTGTACCTCTAAATATCCTCATTCCTTCCCTACCTCAATAATCTTCGCCTTGTGGTCGAAGGGCACGTCGGTGCCAGTGACCATGGTCTGGATATTTCTTGTCTCGAGGAAGTTCATGAGGGCTTTTCTTCTTTTACTGTCCAGCTCGCTTCCGATGTCGTCCAGAAGGAGGACGGGGTATTCGCTGGTTTCTTCTTTGATGTATTCCATCTCGGAGAGTTTCATGGCGAGGATGGCTGTCCGCTGCTGGCCCTGAGAGCCGTAAATGGAGATGTCCATGCCGTTCATGAAGAAGGTGAGGTCGTCTCTGTGCGGGCCTACGGAGGTGTGGCAGAATTTGGCGTCTTCTTCGCGGTAGGCGGCGAGACGCTCGAGGAACCATTCTTCGTCGTATCTCGGCTCGTCGGATCCGGCCTGTTTGTAGCGGATTTCGAGGTTTTCCCTGTTTCCTGTAAGGGCGGATTCCATGTCGGGGACGGTACCGTTCATCTTTTTCACGGTTTCAAGGCGTTTCCGCACGATGTAGGCGGCGCATTTCCCGATCTGTTCGTCCCAGATGTCGGTGTCCGGGATGATGCCTGTCATCCTGGCGTTCCTGAAAGCTGCGTTTCTTTGCTGGACGGCTCTGGTGTAGCGGAGGAGTTCGGCATAGTAGCGCGGGGAGACCTGGGAGATTTCCATATCAAGGAAGCGCCTCCTGAAAACGGGGGCGCCTTTGATGAGCTGGAGTTCGTCAGGTGTGAAGATGACGGTGCGGAAGAGTCCCATGAGGTCTTTTTTCCGAACAGGGTTGTCGTTGAAGAAGATTTTCTTGCCCTGGTTCCTCGTCAGTTTCACTTTGATGGTGTGCGAGACGTCGCGGATGGTGAAGTCGAGGAGGATAGTGCCTTCCTCGTCCCCCAGCCGGATCATTTCGTTGTCATTTCCCGTGCGGAAGGATTTCCCGATGGAGGCGTAGTAGACCGCCTCGATCAGGTTCGTCTTCCCGCTGCCGTTTTCGCCCGTGAAGATGGTGAGTCCTTCATCCGGCAGAATGGTCGTATCCTCCATATTGCGGATCTGGATCAGCCGGAATTTCACGCACTTCATGGCTAGGCTCCGGTCAGCTTGTATTCGTCACCGTCGATTTTGAGCACGTCTCCGGCGCGAAGCTTCTTTCTCTTTTCGGTGACCTTCTTTCCGTTCAGGGTGATCTTGTGCGCTTCAAGGTAGGCGCCGGTCTCCCCGCCCGAGCTGATCCGGTCCGTCTTTTTCAGGAACTGGTCAAGCTGGATGAAGTCTCCGTAAATCTGTATTTCTTCCATTAGTTTCTTCCTCTCATCGGGGTGACGACATAGCGGTATGTCTTGTCGTCCTGCTGTTCCACGAGCATCGGGCCGCTCTTCAGGAGATGCAGCGTAATCGTCTCGCCCTTGGAATGCTTCAATATATCCTCTATATAACTGCAGTTGAATGTGATGTCGATATCATCGCCTTCAAGCTTGACGGGGATCGACGTATCGGAGCGTCCGATTTCTGGATCTTCTTCGAAGACTTCGAGCACGCCCTGCTTGAAATGGAAATTGATCGTATTGTAGTTCACGTCGCGGGAAATCGGGCTGACGAAGCGGACGGCTTCGGCAAAGTCGTGGAGATTCAGTTCCGCATGGGCATCGAAGGACTGCGGGATGACTCTCTGGTATTCCGGATATTCGCCGTTGATCAGATTGCTGATAAAGTACGTGCTGCCAATGGTGAATGCGACATGGTTCTTTGACCAGGAAATTTCTATCTTTTCCTCTTCCCCGTCCGGCAAAAGGCGGATGACGTCGGAAAGGATGCCGGCAGAAACGATGATTCTGCCAGCGGCAGTGGCCGGTTCATCCAGGGAGATTTCCTTGGTAGCCAGGCGGTGCGTGTTGGTAGCGGCCATGGCAAAGAGGGAATCGTGGATTTCAAAAAGTACGCCTGTAAAGAAAGGCTTCTGTTTATCAGTGGCTGCTGCAAACTGGACGAGGCTGACCATGTCAGCGAAATCCTTGCAGCGGATAACTGCATGATTCTGATGATCCATTTCCTCGACTTCAGGGAAATCCTGGGAATTCCTGACAGGGAACTTTGAGAAGTAGGATCCGCTCTTAAAGGAAACGGTATTTTCTTCTTTACCCATTTCCATGACGATATCCCCTGATGGCATCATGCGAAGTGTGCTCTGCAGCTGGGGCGCAGCAATGACTGCAACGCCATCTTCAAAAATGTCTGCGCTGCAAGTCGTTTTTATGCCGATTGTGTAATCGTTTGCCTGGAATTCGACAATACCATTGGCAGCAGAAATGAAAAAGCCATTGTTGGTGTTGGAATTGATTTTTGTCTGTGCTGCGCGCTGGACTCGGTCGAGGGCGCTCGTCAGCTCGTTTTTGTTGAATGTGACCTTCATGGCAGCTCCTTAATAAATATGACTAGTAATATAAGAGAGTAGTAGCAGGCGTAGTAGTACGCTGTGAATAAGTGAATAACTTTGTGACTATCTAGATTTTATCGATTTTGAGCCTTTGTGAAAACCCGGTGAATAACTTTTTTTCTTCTTCACACATTTCACAGATTTCCAGGGGTATGGATTTATCCACAGTTTATGCACTGTTTTTTACCCTCTGCGGCCCGTGTTTCTTCACAATACTTTATATAGAGGCAGCTCTTACCTTTTCAGCTGCTTTGTAAGCTCCTCGATGACGGCCTTCGTGCTCTGATCGCGTTTGATTTCCTTTTCCACGCGCTCACAGGCATAGACGACTGTCGTGTGATCCTTTCTTTTGAACTTGTCACGGAGTGCCGGGAAAGAAATGCCCGGGATCAGATTCCTGGCCAGGTACATGGCAATCTGTCTTGGAACGACATATTTCTTCGGACGCGCATTGCTGAGAACCTGTTCCTTCGTCACGCCGTAGCGGTCGCAGACTTTGTCGATGATGATATCAACCGTCAGCGTATTGCCGCCGTCGAGCGGGATCTTGTCTTTCAGTGCTTCCATGGCAAAAGGCAGTGTGATCGGCTTCTCTTTGATGCGGGCTATCATGACCAGGCTGTTGAAAGCGCCTTCCAGTTCACGGACATTCGTATTGATGTGGCTGGCAATGTAATCGACGACTTCGTCCGGCAGATTGATATTCTGCTTTTCAGCGCGGTTCTTCAGGATGATGCTGCAGATTTCATAGTCAGGCGGGGAAATCGGAGCGACAAGGCCGCTCGAGAAACGGCTCTGCAGGCGGTCTTCGAGCTTTTCAATATCCGATGGCGTACGGTCGCTCGTCATGATGATGTTTTTCTTCTTGTCGAAGAGTTCATTGAACGTGTTGAAAATTTCCATCTTCGTCGAGTCTCTCGAGCCGAAGAACTGGACATCGTCGATCAGAAGAAAGTCCGGATTTCTGTACTTCTGGCGGAAATCATTCGTCGCATGGCGCTGGATGGCATCGATCAGCTCATTCGTGAACGTTTCACTGGACACGAAAAGAACGGAAAGCTCCGGCTTGTATTCATGGATGTAATTGCAAATCGCATGCAGAAGATGCGTCTTGCCAAGGCCGGAAGGGCCGTAAATGAAGAGCGGATTCATATTCGTATCCGTCAGCTTTGGATTGATCGCAGCCTGCGCGACGGCCAGGGCCGCCGAATATGCTACGTCATTGCACCCGCCGTGGACGAATGTTTCGAACGTGTACTCTTCATTGATGGGATTTGACTGGAAAACCTTCGCTTTTTTCGCTTCCGGCTTCTTCGGTTCTTCGAAAAGGGAGCCCTGAGCGACATCCTGGATGCTCGGAAGAGCGACCTCGTCGGCTGACTTCGGCTTCAGATTTGTGAAATCAGGAGGCGCTGCTTCTTCCGGGAACGGATCGGCTGCCTGGCTTTCCATCACGGGAGCAGGTTCATTCCCTTCCGGAAATGGCGAAGGGATGCCCCCTTCCGGGAACGGTGCCGGAGAAGGAGCAGGCGGGACAGCAGTATTACGGGCCTTTTCCCTTTCCATATCCTTGGCAGGAGCATGGGCGGAAACGGGACCCGGGCCGTCATTCGGCGTTATTTTTGGAGGACGGTAGTTATCTACTTGTATTGTGATCTGCTGATTCTTCGTTTTAAGAATGTAACTCTCCAGTTTTCTGGAATACACATTGGCCAGCCATGCGACCTGGTACTTCGGCAGTGTGTCATCCGTGGAAATCGTCAGTACCGATCCTGAAAGTGAGACAGGGTACAAGTGGAGTTCAAACATTTCTGAATACTCGGAATCATTCGACTTAATATAAGTGACTAAGTCCTCCCAGAGTGAAAATAGATCCATATAAAAACCTCATATGTTGACAGTTGTGATTAACCTTGTGAAAAAAATGTGAATTCTGTTGAATAAATCAAGAAATAAAAGTCCGATCAATTCGATATTATCGAAGAAAAATGCACTTGAACAACTCTGTGCAAAAGTGATTAACCTTGTGAATAACTTTATTTTATCATCTATCGGCTCCCTTGTACATTCACAAGATATAGAGAAAAAAGAATATGACAGTACCATAAATTGTGCCTCAAAAGGCGAACATCTAGTCGTAAAAGTCCCGAAAATCCCGCTGCTGCAAGCGATTTCCCTATTTATTAAGGTATAAATTTACAAAGTAGTAAGAAAGCTGTTATACTGGCAGTGAATGCCTCCCCTCCGAGTCACAAACTGCTGCGGGAGATAAGTCAGCGAAAGGAAAGAAGTCATGAAACGTCCACAGAAAGTCACCCGGGAAGATAGGCTGAGCCAGTACGCCCGCAAGATGTACGAAAAAGAAAAAATCGGGAAACAATGGGAAGAAGAACTCCCGGAAGACAAGAAAAAGAACGGAAAGAAAATCAGGACCATCCTGAACCGCCGCCTCCGTCATGACAAAAACCTTGAAGTACCCGCTGACGGCGGCGCTTACAGGAAGGAAGCGGAGTGGAGAGAATAACTCCGCAAGCAAGGAGGAAAAAATGGATAAAGACAGAATACTCGCACTGGACACGGAAACCACCGGAGTCGGCCCCAATGCCGAGATCCTGCAGCTCTCCGTCATTGACGGCGAAGGCGCTGTGCGGATGAATCAATATTTCCGTCCGAAGAAAAACTCGTCATGGCCCGAAGCCGAGAAAGTGAACCACATCTCCCCTGCCATGGTCAGCAAATGTCCCTTCATCCTCGACCAAAAGGAAGAAATCCAGGAAATGCTTGGCAATGCAGAGGCCATCGTCGGATACAACCTTCCCTTCGACGTGCAGATGCTCCTCCAGAGCGGCCTTACCCTGCCCGATCCAAAGAAAACCATCTACATCGACATCATGCCCCCCTTCTCTGAAAAATACGGCGAACGCGACCCCTTCACGGGAAATATCCGCTGGCAGAAGCTCATCACCTGCGCCAAACACTACGGCTACGACGGAGAAGGCTGGCACGACAGCCTCGCCGACACGAAAGCGACCATCTACTGCTTCTGGAAAATGATCGAAGACGGGACCCTGAAGCTCGATAAAAAAGCAGAAGAAAGAAGCGTGAAAATAGCCTTGGGCAATACAAGACAGAAAAAGAAATACTACGTCGTCAAACGCGGCAGGAACCCCGGCGTCTACTACACCTGGGACGACTGCAAGAAAGAAGTCCAGGGCTTCAACGGCGCCGTCTACAAAGGCTTCGTTACCAAAGAAGATGCCGAAGCATGGTACGGAAAACCCATAAAAGAAGCACCGAAAATCGTAAAACCAGCCGGCGCAGCTGCTTCTGCCGGAACACCCGCTGCGGCTAAGTCCTCAGTAAAAGGTGCCAAAGACATCGCAGAAGCAGAAAAAACATTCCCGGCCAAAGCCAGGAAACTCGGGCCCGCCTTGAAAGCCGGCTTCAGAGTCCCTGATACCCTCACCATCTACACCGATGGCTCCTGCCTCTCCAACCCGGACGGCCCCGGAGGCTTCGCTGCCGTATTCCTCACAGAAGAAGGAGAAGCCTTCCTTCACCTGACCGGCGGCGAACCAGGCACCACCAACAACAGAATGGAACTCCGCGCTGCCTACGAAGCCCTCAAATGGATCAGCCAGGACGGCAAGAGAAGGCAAATCACCTTCTGCACCGACAGCAAGTATCTCCAGAGAGCTATCACCCAAAGATGGCTTAACAACTGGAAAAGAAACGGCTGGATCACAACAAAAGGCACTCCCGTCCTGAACCAGGACCTCTGGAAAGGAATAGACGCCTTCCTCACCTCCCACGCCCTTTCCTTCGAATGGACAAAAGGCCATGCCGGCGCACAGTACAACGAACTCTGCGACCAGCTCGCCAAAGCCGAAGCCTCCCGCTTCCAGTAGTCCTATATAGATAATCGAAAAAAGGTATAGGAAAAATCCGGAGAAAACAAAAAAATTTTCCCGCTCTTTGAAAAAAGAGCGGGATTTTTTGATGGTGAGGGGAAATTGGATTGTTTTTTTAGAGCGAAGATGCATGTTTTCCATCGAACGAAGTTCAGTTTAAGGGTGTTTGAGCTTGCCCCGAAGGGGGAGCTGGCGCGTATACGCCTGAAACATCATTTCTGTCAGCCATCAGGCTGGTTGTAAAGGTTTTAATCTCCCTGCTCGCGAAGCGAGGTTGTTTGGCTTTGAATTTCCTAATTCTCAGCTCTTTCCTCTGAATATGATAAGATGTAAGCAAATGGTTACTCTTTACTTGTAAAATCAGCGCTTTCTCAGGAGGGCTTATGAGCAATTTTCCTTTTCTTGTTTATCGTTCGTCGGATGAGGATGTCTCTGTCAATGCTATCGTCAAGGATGAGTCGGTCTGGCTTTCGCAGAAGGCTATGGCGGAGTTGTTTGGTGTCAGCAAATCGACAATCAGCCGGCATTTGAAAAATGTCTTTGATGAGGGTGAGCTGGATAAAGAAGTGGTTGTTGCAAAAATTGCAACAACCACTCAGCATGGCGCAATACCGGATAAAACGCAGACTAAGGATGTCGATTACTATAATCTCGACGCAATCATTTCTGTCGGTTACCGTGTGAATTCGCACAGGGCGACGCAGTTCCGTATCTGGGCGACGGGGGTTTTGAAGGAGTACATGATCAAGGGCTTCGCTCTGGATGATGACCGTATGAAACAGGGAAAGGCTTTGTTTGGAAAAGATTATTTCCAGGAATTGCTGGAACGAGTCCGGTCGATCCGGGCGAGTGAGCGGCGGATATGGCAGAAAATCACGGACATTTATGCGGAGTGCAGTGTGGATTATAATAAGAATTCTCCCACGACGCATGATTTCTATGCGATGATTCAGAATAAGTTCCACTATGCGATCACGGGCCGGACGGCGGCGGAGATTATTTATTCCAGCGCGGATAAGAACAAGGAGCATATGGGACTGACGACGTGGAAAAATGCTCCGTCGGGCAGGATTCTGCAGTCAGATGTGACGGTAGCGAAGAATTATTTGTCTGAAAAGCAGATCCGGCAGCTGGAGCGGTCGGTCAGCAGTTATTTCGACTACATCGAAGGGCTGATTGAACGTGAAAATACTTTTACCATGGAAGAGTTTGCCAAGAGTGTGGATGCCTTCCTCTCTTTCAACCGCTATGACATTCTCAAGGACAAAGGAAGCATTTCAAGAGCCCAGGCAGAAGCAAAGGCTAAGTCCGAGTACAAGGAATTCAATAAAACACAGCCTATCGAATCTGATTTCGATAAGGAAATCAAGAAAATGCTGAAGGAAAAGTGAAAAATCTATTTCCCTAAATGAAAAAGAAACCGCCCAACTCAGAGCGGTTTCTTTTTTATACCTTATTTCTTTACTTATTCTTTCCCCATGATTTCTTTGGCGATGACGTAGCCTTCGGTGTAGTTATGGCCGAGGTTGAGGCCGAAGATGTCGAGCGGGTAGTCGATGCTGCCGTAGAAGTTGCCGGCGAGGTTGCCTGCGGCGTAGAGGCCCGGGATCGGGTTGTCGTCTTTATCCAGGCACTGCATCTTTTCGTTAATGACGACGCCGGAGCAGCCTACGGTGAAGCGGATGTGGCGGTGTACGCCGTAGAAGGGGCCGACTTCGACGGGGCAGAGTTTTTCTGCTGGGACGCCCATTTCTGTATCTTTCCCTGCTTTGGCCATTTCGTTGTAGTGTTTGACGGTTTCAAGGAAGGCAGGGATGTCTTTGATGCGGAGCTTTTTGGCGAGTTCTTCGAGGGTGTCTGCTTTGTAGGTGTCGATGAGGTCTTTCATGACGCCTTTGTGCTCAGATTCTTCTTCCGGCATCCAGTTCTTGAGGGATTCAGGATCGTCGACGGTCATGCCGATTTTCTTGGCCTGGTCTACGTAGCGGGAGTCGAAGATCTGGCAGTAGTGGCCGCTGTCTTCGGCGGAGGTGAGGTAGCAGTTCATGAGTTCCATGCCGACGGTTTCATCGCAGAAGCGTTTGCCGTTCAGTTTCACGCGCAGGTACGGGGCGCTCATAAGGGAGGTCGGGCCGGAGTCCATGTCGTGGGCCATCTTGGTGTGGCCGACGTTTTCCATGCGGCCGCCTGCCCAGACGATCATCTTGTGGCCGTCGCCGCTTCTTCCTGTCCTCTTCAGGGCGAAGTTCGTCATGTCCGGAAGGTAGTAGTCCATCATGGACTTATCATTCGCATAGTCGCCGGTGGCAACGACGACGCCTTTCCTGGCTTTGAAGAGGATGTGCTTTTCTTCATGCTTGCCGATGACGCCTGTCACTCTGCCGTCTGCATCCTGATCGAGCATGACTGCCGGGGTCTCGTAGAAAATGTCGACACCCTTCTTCTCAGCCAGCTTGCACATGGCCTTCATGGCAGCGCCGGTGTCGTACGGCTTCGGCCCGAAGACGCAGGTCGTGAATTCGATGTGCCAGCCGGTCCTCTTCAGGAGCCCTGCATGGGCATTCGTTCCCATATCGACGACCTGGGCGCCTGCTTCCTTGCCCTTTTCAATCGTCCAGAGAACGGCCTCGCCGGATTTCTTCGCCCACATATCGAGAAGCTCCCTCTTGGCCCTGTGGCCGGAAGCAGCTTCGAGCATGGAAACGCACTTTTCCACGTCGACAGGATCGCTCTTGTCCGTCAGGATGCCTGCGCCGAAGTTCCCACACGCAGCGGCTTCCTTCTCCTTCTGGAGAATGGCGACCTTCGCACCCAGTTCTGCTGCCTTCAAAGCACACGGAACGCCCGGAGAACCTGCGCCGATGACGACGATGTCGTACTCCTTAGTATCCGCAATATCCGTAATAGGATCCGGCTTTTTGAAAAATGATGGAATCTCTTTCATAAGTCTGACCTCCCCTTTCTATAAAAAATGGAATAGTACCATATGGTATTATTTTTTCTATATCTATTATAGTCTTTATAGAGAGGGTAATCCATGGATATAAAATAGAAATCATTCTATTTCTTGCTTTTCAGCATACATGTTTTTTATGGAATGCAGGGAAAAGAAAAATCCTTTTTGGCGCACGAAAAAAGACAGTGGATTCCGCTGTCTTCATTGCTGGTGACCCAAGAGAGATTCGAACTCCCGACACCTTGATTCGTAGTCAAGTGCTCTATCCAGCTGAGCTATTGGGCCAAATTGGCAGGGGCAGAGGGACTCAAACCCCCAACCTACGGTTTTGGAGACCGTTGCTCTATCAATTGCGCTATGCCCCTGTGTCTCTGGTTCCTTAACCATATGACTTAAATATAATAACAAACGGAAAGCAAAAATGCAAGGGGGTGTAAAATTATTTTTACAAAATTGCTCCAAGGCGCAGGAGAAGAGAGGAAACCCGCACACGACCACCCCTCAGCGATTTTTTCCTTAATATTTGTTATAATATAGGAAATTTCTGATTGACTCGCCTTCCCGGACGGGGAACGCGGGGGATAGGCCTGATTTCCCCAGGGCTGTGACTTGGTTATATAGTCACTTCCTTTCGGTTTTATTTCCTTATCCGGAGGTTCTTATGGAAGAAGTGCGTGCGCCGACGGCAGAGGCGGCTCTGCGGCGGATCCTTACCACGGCGGTCCGCGAGCGGGTAAGTGATGTGCATATCGAGCCGCAGGAGTCTTTCATCCGCGTGCGTTTCAGGCGGGACGGGATCCTGTACGACCGCTTCACGATGATGCTTGCGATGAAGAAGCCGATATCCGTGCGCGCCAAGGTCGTCGGGAGTATGGACATCACCGAGAGTCGGCTGCCGCAGGACGGATCGTATTCGGAAACCGTGGACGGCGTTTCCTATGATTTCCGTATTTCCACGCTCCCCTCCCTTTACGGCGAGACGATCGTCATCCGTATTCTCTCCGGGAAGGTCGATTTCATAGAAAACAACCATCTCGGGATGATGGATGTCCAGGAAAAGCTTTTCATGAAGTGCCTTAGAAGGAAATCGGGGATGATCCTCACGACCGGGCCGACCGGTTCGGGAAAGACGTCGACGCTCTATGCAGCGCTGCGGCTCCTCAATGACCCCTCGGTGAATATCATCTCGATCGAGGATCCCGTGGAGTACAGGATCGAGGGCGTGACGCAGATCCAGGTGAATGAAAAGGCGGGGCTCACCTTCGAAAGGGGCCTTCGCTCGATTGTCCGCCAGGATCCGGACATCCTGATGGTCGGGGAAATCCGTGACAGGGAGACGGCGGAAATTGCCGTGCATGCCGCGCTGACGGGGCACCTCGTGCTGTCGACGCTCCACACGGTGAATGCAGCGTCCGCGCCGCTCCGGCTGATGGACATGGGCATCGCTCCCTACCTTCTGGCGGATTCGCTTTCCCTGATTATTTCCCAGCGCATCCCCGGGCGCCTCTGCCCGCATTGCAAAAGGAAAGTTACGCTGACGGAAGAAAAATTCGCCGACCTCTCCCTCCCGCAGGAATTTCTGGGAGAGACGGTCATGGAAGCAGAAGGCTGCGAAGAGTGTCATGGGAGCGGCATCGCAGGGCGCATCGGCGCCTTTGAAATGATTGAAATCGGACGGGAAGAGCGGCAGATCATCCGCGGGGGCTTCTCGGCCGACAAACTGCAGGAAAGAATGAGAGCGCAGGGCCAGCCCGATATGGGCACGGCGGCGCTTCGCGAGCTCCGGGAAGGCTGGATTTCAGCAAGATCAGCCTCCCAGGTCATCGCGGGAGAGGACTGAGCAAATTGGATATAGAAAAACTCATGCAGACGTATCCGAATCTGACGGATGTGCACGCCACGCAGGATGAACCGCTGATGATCCGCGCAGGCGGCGCGCTGAAAAAGCTTCGCGAGACGGCTGGAGAAGATTTCTTCACGGCGCTTTTCACGTCCTACGTCAATGAAGACAGAATGGAATCATACAAAAAAGAAGGCGCGCTCGATACAGCCTTTTCTCTGGGAAATACCCGCTTCCGCCTCCATATTTACAAGAGCGGAGGGAAACCGGCTGCTGCGATCCGTGTCCTGCCGGAGCTCTCCGCACTCCCTGCCGACCCCGACAAGACTTTCCTGGACAAGCTCTCTGCCCTCGAGCACGGCCTCGTCCTCATCACAGGCCCCTCGGGAAGCGGCAAGAGCACGACGCTCGCGCACATTCTCCTGACAGCCGCAGCTAAGCGCCCCTGCCACATCGTTACCCTCGAAGACCCTGTCGAATACGTCATTTCCTCTGACAAAGCCCTCGTCCACCAGAGGGAAATCGGGGAAGATACGCCGAGTTTTGCTGAAGGCGTCATCGAATCCCTCCGTGAGGATCCCGACATCATTGCCGTGGGAGAAATGCGCGATGCCGCGACCATCGAAGCCGCCCTCACCGCGGCCGAGACGGGCCACCTCGTCTTTGCCACACTCCACACCACACGTGCCAAAGACGCCTGCTCGCGCATCATCCATGCATTTCCTTCCACAAGGGAAAATGAAATCCGGAGCCTCCTCGCCTCCTGCCTGCAGCACGTCCTCACGCAGCGCCTCTGCCGCCCGGGCAAGGAAACCTTCCTCATGCGCGAAATCCTGACGAACGTCCCCGCCGTCTCCCACCTCATCCGGGAAGGCAAGGACGAGCAGATCCCGTCGTACATGGAAATGGGCCTCCAGAACATGCGCACCCTGAAGCAGGCAGCGTATGGACTGAAGAACATCTCTGAAAAAGACAGAGAAAAACTCCTGAAAACCCTCGAATGATTCCCGGCGTAAAGCCGACACAAGATACATATGGAAACATACCTCTACAAAGTCTTCAATACCGAAGGAGCCATGGAAGAAGGCACCATCGGCGCCAGCTCTGGCGGGGATGCCGCGAATGCACTCCGCCTTCGCGGCTTTTCCATTATCTCGCTGACAAGAGAAACATCGGAAAGAAAAGAAAGACGCCGCTTTTTTGAGAGGAAGCCATTCTCCGGAGACGAGACACTCTCCGTCCTTGCCAGCGAATGGAGCGCCCTCCTCAAGGCAGGCCTTACCATCACGGCTTCCCTTGCCCTCCTTGAAGAACAGGCGAAAAAAACCGAGAAACCCATTCTCTCCCGCGCCCGCGAGACCGTTATGGAAGGAAGGACCCTCTGGGAAACGCTCGATGAATCAGGCGCCTTTCCCCGCTTCTTCACCGCCTTGATCCAGGTTGGAGAAATGACAGGCACGCTCCCCGAAGAACTCGACCGCATCGCCGAACACTACCGGAAGAAAGCAGAATTCAAAAGGAAAGCGATAAGCGCCCTTGCCTATCCCTGCTTCGTCCTCCTCTTCGCCCTGACCGTCCTCCTCACCATCCTGACCTTCATCCTCCCCACCTTCGAGACACTCTTCGCCTCCCTGCAGATTACCCTTCCTGCCGGTGCCAGAATAGCCCTGGCCGTCGGGAAATTTCTTCAGGAAACGGGACGATTCCTCTTCCTCCTCCCGCTTCTCTCGGCACTCGGCTTGGGGATTTCCTTGAAGACAGAAAAAGGAAGAGAGAAAATAGACGAAATCCTCTACCGCTCCCGCTTCTGCAAACGCCTCCTCCTCATCCGCTTCGCAGCCACCCTCTCCGCCTTCCTTGAAAGCGGAAGAACCCTGGGCGACGCCCTCGAAGACTGCAAGGACACCATAGGAAACCGCGAAGCAGAAAGAGCCCTTGCGGCCGTCAAGGAAGAAGTCACCAAAGGAAATGACTTCGCCGAAAGCCTCAAGAAAAGCGGTTTCTCCCTGCCCATCTTCTACCAGCTCACAAGGATCGGCATGGAAAGCGGCGAACTCCCGGACTTCCTCATGAAAGCCGCCGGCCTCATGGAAAGAGAAGCAGAAAGAAAAGCCAGCCGCTTCCGCGCGATCTTAGAACCCGCCATGCTCCTATTGGTAGGCGGCATGACCGCCATCGTCGTCTTCTCCGTCATCCTGCCCGTCTTCCACATGGCGGCGAGGGTGTGAGGGGAGAAAACCTAATAAAGAAGACCTGAAATACGCAAAAAAGCCCTCCGCAAAGAGAGCTTTTTTGCGTGGGAAATCAAAACCTTCACAACCGGACTTCGTCCGTTGGGAATGAACCCCTTTCCCGGCCGTCCGGCCGGACTTTCCCCTAACGGGGACAGCTATAATCTCGCTCCGCTCATCATTCCTGAGCGTTGATTTTTCCGATCGAAGCGAACTTGTAATCAAATTTCCCTTATTATTTCATTCCTCTATTTCTATTCTTTCCCCATTTTCTATATAATTAAGGAATGTTAAGCAAAGTCTTTTTGAAAAATCGAGCGCAGGAGGTGCGTTAGTATAAAAGCTGTTATTTTTGATATGGACGGGACTCTTTTTGATACGGAGTTTATTTTCCAGAGGATCTGGAATGAGATCGCGGGCGAGATGGGCCTGGTGCTTCCGGATTCTTTCAAATATGAAATCTGCGGGACGAATGGTGCTGTGATGAATGGTGTCATTGAAAAGTACTACCATGTACCCGACGGACAGGTGATCCAGAACGAATGCCGCCGCCGTGTGGACAAGATTTTTGCACAGTATGTGCCGGAGAAACCGGGCTGCAGGGAAATTCTTCATTTCTTCCGCAAACATGGTTATAAGATCGCCATGGGAAGCAGCAGCCGCATTACAAGGATCGAAGGAAATCTGCACCAGACGGGCCTTCGTGATGCCTTTGATGCCATTGCAGGGGGCGATGAAGTCGAGCACGGCAAGCCTGAACCGGATGTATTCCTTCTGGCGGCCAGCCGCCTTGGTGTCGATCCCGGGGACTGTTACGTTTTCGAAGACAGCCCCAACGGCGTCCGCGCGGGCGTCAAAGCTGGCATGAGAACGATCATGGTCCCCGACCTCATGCCCGTCACAGATGATCTAAGAGACATCGCTTACGGTATCTTCAAGAGCCTCTCCGAAGCACAGGAATTTCTGGAGAAGGAAATATAAGAAAAATCAGGACTCAGGAATGACGAGCATCGCGAGTTCCGCATCGGAAGGAACGGCTGCGTTACTGCGATGCGCTGAGTCCTGATTTCCTCTCTATATTCCCCATTTCCTTTATATAATAGAAATATATATAGAATAATATATTTCTCCCAATTCCCAAAAAATCACTTCTGTATTATACTTAAGAATGGAAAAGTTTACGAAGACCGCAGAAGGCGGAATATATGGGAAAGGAGGCGCTGCGATGGCTTTATCGATCAGGGACATTTTGATACTCGACTACTTCGACGGCAAGCCGGTGCATCATAAGATACCGCCGTACAAGCTGAAGGTTTACGGCCAGGATGCCAATGAACGGATCGGGCTTTTGTATGAGAATGGCTGGATCCGCTACAGCCGGCCGCAGGAGACGGTCAGCATGCTGCCGGACAAAGCACTCTCGGATTTCCTGAAGCGTTACGGCCTCTCCGGCGAAGGTTCGCATGCCGAGCTCACCGGGCGCGTCATTTCCCAGATTCCCGAGTCTGACTATGCCCACGGCGTGCCGAAGATTTACGTCCTCACCAAGGAAGGCAAGGCGGAAATCGGGCATCACATGGCCTATGTCCTGAACGTCCGTGAGAATTACGGCCTGACCGAAGGGGAAATCGGCGAATCGCAGAATACACTGGCCCAGCGCGGCGAACCATACACCGCCCGGGACATCCTGTACCGCGCTTTCCAGCAGAAGATTTCCCTCTACATCATGGCCGGCGAATGGTCGAAGCTCCGCAACATGTACTACACCGTCGCGAATTTCTACCTGCGCATCAAGGACAACGAAGAAGCCCTGCCGTACCTGTACCTCGTCTTCTTCATGGACATGTCCGGCATGGGAAACAAGAATAACCTCGTCCCGTACGAGAACCTTTTCCCCACGCAGAAGGGCATGATCCTCCTCATGGATGAAATCAGGAAAGATCTCCACTACTCTATGGGCGAAGTGAAGACATCCTTCCTTTCCTCCATCGCCCGCATGGCGCCGAGGCTGCCGTTTTCCTATTTTTCGCCGCAGGTCATGGCCTCCATGCTCCTCGAACGCCTCCGCGGCATCGACTTCAATGGAGCCAGGTACATCGTTCAGAGAAATACCCCTGATCCTTCCGCCAAGTCATACCATTACGTACCGTACGGAAGAAGCGAAGCCAGGCCCAGATCCTACCACCCGCCCGTCGTGAAGCCAAACTTCATGGCCCCGCCGGTCTTAAGGATGCCCACCTTCACCGCGCCCCCGCCCTTCAAGCCGGGCCAGTCCGCCCCGCCGCCAAGCCGCGAACCCGTGCCGGAGAAGAAAGAAGAAGAGCCGGTTTTAAGAAGAAAACCCGAAAAGAAAAAGGGCATCTTCTCCAAGTTGAAAGATCTGTTTTAGCCATACTTGAAAAAGACACCATCATTTTGTAAAATAATACTAATGCGTTTGTAGCTCAGCTGGATAGAGCAGCGGTTTCCTAAACCGTGTGTCGGGGGTTCAAATCCCCCCAAGCGCACCAATGGAAATCAGAGCGTTCCCGAAAGGGAGCGCTTTTTTTGCGTGGAAAAATAGGACCTCACTCCGCTCGCCATTCCTGAGTGTGGACTTTTCAGAGGGGCGCTAATACTCGCCTTCCCAGACGGGGAAGGTGCCCGGCCCTAAATTCTGATGCCGAGCGGATAGGGTTGATTATTCATTGAGCTTTAAAATCTAAAAAGGTTCCGCGAGCGGAGTAAGGTTGTTTGGTTTTTTACGAGCAACGCGGGGAAAATGAACCCCTTTCAGCGCATGCGCGCCACTTTCCCCTGACGGGGACAGCTTATCGCGGAACGTCATTCTCACTCTCCATCAAAAATTTTTAATTCCATTCAGTGGAAAGAAATAAATATTTATAACATTTGTATACTTTCGTATACTGTTTTATCAGTTTTTGAAATCATACACTTAATTTATACGAGTATATCCTTTCAAGGCAGTTTTTTGGGGATAATGAGCTGATTCATATGGAATTGCCTTGGATGGGATGTATGATTTTCCTGTTTGGGAAGAATTGTAGATTAAATTTTAGCCCTCGTGCCTGATTTTGAATGAGACAGGAGGTGTGGCGGCTGGCGTCGGGAAGGCGCCGGGGGCATGACGGGCATTTGTGCTCCTGCGGATTCCGGGAAGAATCTGGCGGGAAGAAGGAGTGGAGTGTATGAAAAAAGGTAAGCAAACGAAGCTGTCAACGAAGATTTTATTGGGACTTCTGGCGGCAGGGATGACATTCGGCATGACGGGAACGGCGCAGGCAGCAGATCCGACTGCCATTGGCGACATCGAAGACAAGGTGATTACGGATAACTGGTTTGGCACTTACGACGGCAAGGATGACAGCGTCACAGTCGGCAACGTGAAAAATAACAGCTTGACCAATGAAAATACGGAAGTTGCCGGTGGCGGTATTTATCTGCAGGGGCATTATGACGAGACAGCGAATACTGTAGTTGCCATGCAGGCTGCTTTTAATGAATCCAATATTTCCGGAAACACGCTGACGGGAACCGAGGGACGTGCATCTGGCGGCGCTGTGGCGCTGAAGGGTGTCAATGCCGTATTTAATGATGCAGTGATTACGGGCAACAAAGCGACAGGCAGTACTTTTGCCCATGGCGGCGCTATTTTTGCAGACTATAAAGGAAATTATTTGAAAGAAAAAGTTTATTATACGATTCCAAGTTCTGCGGTATTCAATGTGACTAAAGATGCTGCTTTCACTGGAAATGATATCGAGGTCACCAGTGGCGATTATACGAGCTGGGATGAATACGGTGCTGACTATGTCGCACCTTCCGGCGGCGGTTTCCTCGCACTGGCCGGAAATACGTCGGCTGCGTTCAATATTTCTGACGGAGCTACTTTGACGATTGGCAAGGAAACACCGGCCACATCGAATGAAGATACGATTGCCAGTGCGCTTGTTGTGAATGGCAGGACGGACGTGACAGAGCCATCCATCACGAAAAAGGGCGATGGTACACTGACGATCAACAGCAATCTTAATCGGTACTATGGCACGTTCACTCAGGAGGCAGGTACTGTCAATCTGAATCAGGAACTGAACCTGGCAAATAAGTACGAGCTCAAGGGCGGCACTTTGAACTTGAAGGATGTCGTTATTGACGACCTCTATGACAAATTATCGGCTGAAGGGTTTGAAAGTACGAAATCAGAAGATGAGGAGACATTGACCATTACGTCCGTCGACTACTTGGGATCGTACGAACGAACCATAGAAGATTCCGTCGGCATACTTGATACCGCGTCCGGCACGATTGTCAATGCAGAAGATGTCATTGTCAAAGACGGAGGGAAAATTCAGACCGCATTGGGCGCTCTGAACTTTGATTCCCTGACGGTTTCAGGCAAAGACTCTGAAGTCATTGCTTCCGGCGAGACCACGATCAAAGGAGACTTTTCTGCCAGCGATGGCGCATCCGTCATAGCCAATGACCTGAGCGTCAGCGGTGCCATAACAGTTTCCGATGGTGCGGATGTAACTATAGGAGGCAGCTGGCTTGTCGTGGGACAGACAACCGTTGATGAAACGAGTAAACTGCACCTTAGCGTCGACGCAGGTCTTGTAAAAGACGCTGTTGTCCAGGCAGACGGCCTTCTGGATGTAAGTGGAAATTTAACTGCTGATGGTGCCACAATCAATGCCCAGAATGCAACGATTGGCGATGGAGATGGCGGTACAGTGACAGCGGAAAATGGCTCTACCGTTACCCTCGGCGGCGATGATCTCACGCTGAGCGCGATCCATGTCGTTGATGCAGACAGCCAGGTCATCCTCCAGAGCGGCACCCTTGGGGTAGACGCATTGTCGACAGACATTACCGGCGAAGGTAAAGTCACCATCACGGAAGATGCCGTTCTCCAGACCAAGGCAGCTCAGGTATTCACGAATACAGAAACAACTGAATTCTCTGCTCAAGGTAATGACTTCAGCGATGCAGCCAAGGCAAAGATCAACTTCGAGGGAGGCACACTCGCCCTGGAAGACAATTACACCCCGGCCTACCTTTCCGATGTAAAGAGTACTCTCGAAAAATCTGCTGAAAATACCACGCTTTTCATGTCAGGCACGCTTATGGCAGAAGGCACTGGACAGAATCGCATTTCTGCCAATGATGCAGGCAATCTTGGTGAGAATATCACCCTCGACCAGGTCACTGCCACATCCTCTTCCGATGTCGTGATTGGTGCTGACGAAGGTGAAATTGACGGATTCTCTGTAGGCACACTGGCTCTGTCTGGCGATGCCAAGAGTGTTACCGTATCCGATGGCAAGACGCTGACTCTTGGCGGAACAACAACAAGCGATGTCATTACGGCAACGGCAGGCACGCCGACCATCAACCTCACGAATGACGGCACACTGAATATCGGGAATGATTTCGTTGAAAACAATCATGAACTGAATGTCGGCGCTGACATCCATGCAGAGGACAGCACAATCTACACGAACGGAACGACCACCATCACCGGCGCTGTCAGTCTGGCAGATTCCGGCCTGTCATCCGAAATCGGCAGCCTGACACTGGAAAAAGCTCTCACCACATCCGGTGAAACTGGAATTGCAGGCACAGTGACCGCGGAAAAGGGAATCACATCCACAGAAGAAGGCACTATCGTTAATGTGGGTACAGAAGATAAAACCGCTGAAGTCACATCGCTGGCAGACATCGATGTTGGCGAGACCGGCACTGTGGTTGTCAATGAAGGATCCATCCTGAATGTAGGAGATGCAAACAGTACAACCATGACCGTCACAGGAAATCTGGCGGCTGATGGCGGCAATATCAATACATACGGCACAGCTTCCGTCAGCGGCACAACCACTCTGGGCGACGGATTGGTATGATTCAACAAGAAAGACAGAATAATATCATAAATATATTAGGAGGTCATTCTTATGCCATGTAAAACCAAAGCGTCCCCGGAGGAAATGTTAGACCAGATTGCTTCATATCTCTATCAGGGTGTTACGATTACCCAGGCAGCTGAAAATCTTCATATGAGCCGCATAACATTCAGGAAATGGGTCCTCCGGTATAAAGAGGAGGGCTTTAAGGGATTGCGGCCCAGGCAGCATTTGTCTTACTACTCCAATCAGATGAAGATCCAGGCCGTAAAGGAATATCTTAAAGGCGGTGTTTCCATGCTTTCCGTCTGTGCCAAATACAGAATTTCCGGCACACTCTCCCTTAAAACATGGATTGAGGCGTATAATGAGCATAAGTTGACAGACCTCGTTTCTGAAGGAGGAGATCTTATGGGCAAACGCCAGCAATCGGTCAAGGAAGAGCGAGTCAGAATCGTTCAGGAGTGCATCGCCAGTGGATGCGATTATAACAAGATAGCCAAGAAGTACAACATGTCCTACCAAACGCTCTACACATGGGTAAAAAAGTTCAAGGAAATGGGCGAAGTTGGTCTTGAGGATTACAGAGGAAAGCCGATCAGGCTCCAAACGCCCCGGACCGAAGAAGAACAGCTGCGTCAGGAGAATGCCAGACTTCTTGAAGAACAGAAGGATCTTATAGCAGAGATTGCCCTGCTAAAAAAAAAGATGGAGATAGAGGAAAGGTTGCGTTCCTCGAAGGATTCAGCCTTACTCACCTTCTCAGAGATTTTAAAGCCATAAAAGAAGTCCATGAAGAAACCAACATCTCCATAGAAAGTCTCTGCCGACTCTCAAAGGTCTCCCGGGCAGCTTATTACGGATGGCTGAATCATATTAAGAGCGGCCGTGAACTGCTGAGAGAAAAGGTCGCACAGGAGGTCATGAAAACCCATCAGGAATATCCGGATATGGGATACCGCCGGATTAACGATTGGATCAAGAAGGATGACAACATCAATATAAATGTAAGCGACAGTCTGGTTCTTCGTATCATGCGGATACTTAATATTAAGTCCGTGATCAAGTACAAGACCGATGGTTGCACTCGTAACGCAAAGGATCCAAAGTACATTTTTGAAAACCTGCTGAACCGTGACTTTGATGCCGGCGTGTCCAATGCAAGATGGATGACGGATGTCACTGAATTCAAGTACACAACTGCTGATGGAGTTTTGCACAAGTTATATTTAAGCGCGATTATTGACGGCCATGATCGCCGGATTGTCTCTTATGTCATCGGCGACAGGAACAATACTGCACTGGCTTTTGAGACAATGGAAAAGGCACTTAAAGAGAATCCTGGAGAACATCCAATGATTCATACCGACCGCGGATTCCAGTATACAAGCAACGGATTCCATAAGATTGTTGAAAAAGCAGGACTGGTTCACAGCATGTCCCGTGTAGGCTGCTGTGCAGACAACGGTCTGATGGAAGGGTTCTGGGGAATGCTGAAGCGCGAACGTTACTACACACGTAAATTCACCAGCCGTAAAGCAGTGGTAAGCATGATCAACGGCTACATCTACTTCTACAACAACAAACGCATTCAGCGCAAATTACATCTTTTAGCTCCAATGGAAGTATTCAACGCAGCTCCAATGGCTGCATGATTAAGATTAAAGTACGATTAGATTTTTTATGATATTTATTTGTCTGTATTAACAAATCCGCACCACTGTCACCATCCGAAGCAACGCGTACAACAACCTTTCGGGAAATGCGTCCGGATCGGGCGGCGGCATCGTCAATGTGAGCGATACAGCGGCTGCTTCGGATACGAGACTTGCGACAGATACGAAGAATACGATCAGCGGGGACTGGAAAGCGCTCCTCTTCACGGCTTCGGCCACGAACAGTGACGATATAAGTACGACGGCAGACTCCCTTTCTGCAGCGGTCATCGGCGCCAGCGGCACGGACGTGAAGACGAATATTTCCCATGCTGCTGCCATCGATGTCACAGGAAATATCGAGACGACAGGCGGGCAGACGTACCGCGCCGTCAATTCCGTGAACCATGATGTCAAACTTCTCGGAAACGGCTACGGCGCTGTCAGCATCAATTCCAATACGATGGACAATACGCTTTCCTACAAGACTTCCGTCAACTTGCATAATGCCAGCCTTTCTTCGGAGGACGGGTCGCTCGCGGTCCTTGCCCGCACGGAAGGCAAGATGAATTACAAGAACCAGATGAAGAGCGCCGGCGCCATTCCTTCCACGAATGCGCACAGCACCAATACGCTGACGTACGATAACAGCGTCCTCGCATCGGATGTGACGATGAGGACATTCTCGGAAGATCAGGATATCGTCCTGGCCGCAACGGACAATACGGATGCAACATTTGCGACGCTCGCGGATACGCAGGGCGGCGCGGTGGGCGCAGCATCGGCGGTCACGGAAAATACCCTCTCCCGTTCCAATACGACATCCTTCACGGGAGGCCTTCTGGAGAGCACGAATGATGCCGGCCTGTATGCAGGCTCTGATGCAGACGGTATCAGCTCTTCCCTGGACTACAACATCACGGCCGACGCATACAACAAGACGGCAGTGCCGATTCACACGAAGCCCTCTGTTTCCAATACCATGAGCCAGGCAAACCATGTCCTTGTGGACGGCACCATCCGCTCCGTACGCCATACGAACCTCAAGGCGGACGAAGGATTGACGACGGTGGCAGAGAGCGCCGTCGAATACAATAACTACACGAAGGACGGCGGGCAGGGCTCCATCACCTCGACCGCAAACGGCAAGAGGAACAGTCATGAGACGACGGACAACTATGTCGAAATCGGGGCGGCAGGCTCTGTCCTGGCGGGCATCCATACGGACCTCGACCTTCTGATTGAAGGAAATGCCGTGTACAACGCAAACGGCGAAACCGTGCAGGAAAATGGCGAAGCGACCGTGGTGCCGACCTTCAATCTCGATAACATCTATGCTTCCGTCAAGGACGGGCAGGACTGGTTCAATCCCGGCGACATCACGATCGGCAGGGTCACCCTCCATAACGACCTCATGGCGCGGTATCTCGACATCAGCGCCAAGAAAGGCCAGTACGACCCGGAATCGAAGGAAGCGAAGGGCCTCGATCAGGAACTCGACGATATCATAGAGCTCATGAAGATCAACGGCTTCGTCAAGAATGATTCCATCATTGATGAAATGGAAGTCGCTGCCATTACGCTGCCTGCGATCGTCGTTTCTGGCGGCAATGTCAATATCGAAGCAGACAAGGTCAAAGGAAGCGGAAGCATCACGGCGCAGGGCGCCAACTCGGTGAATGTGACGAGCACGAGCAACCTGTACCTGAAGACCGACGACATCGTCATCAAGGACAAAGGCGGGGAAATCCGCTATAAAGGCGGCGTCATCGCCAATGGCGAAGCGCTGAGCGAGTTCGCAGGAAGCGTTTCAAGCAGCAGCGCAGACGGCGCCGAGCCTTCCATCACCATCACATCGAAGGGAAGCCAGCTGAAGGCGCCGCTTCCGGATGATCCGTCGAAAACGATCACCGTCACCACTCCGGATATCGGCATCTTCGGCGCAATCCGCAATGCAAGCGGCGACGTTTCCATCAATAACAGCAATGGCAGCATCCTGGTCGACAGCAAAGCCGTCGTCAGCGGAAGGAATATCAAGCTGCATACCGATCACGGTGCCGTCAGCCAGATCAGCGACGGATGGAACCTTGTCGGCAGCGATCCCGTTACGCGCTGGCAGTTCAGCGATTCGATTGCAGAGAAAATCCAGCAATACCTCACCAAGGCAGCCAACCTTGGATGGAATGTATCCTGGCTGACCAGCCAGGGGAACTACGATGCATACAAGGCGAACCTGCTTAAATTCGGCGCGGCTGAGCTGAATCTGACACCGGGCGAGCTCGATACGATCCGCAATGCGTCGGATAATGCCGAAAGAGGCATCGTGGCGGAAAAGGACGTATACCTTTCCGGCAAGAATGTCATCATCAATGGCCTGATCCAGAGCGGCTACGGTACATACAAGACGGTACTGACAAGCGCAGACAAAGCGCGCGTCAATGATATAGAAAAACGCTGGAAAAAGAACATGCAGGCCCTGACCGACGAGCGCGTCCTCAGCAATTCGGACTACATCGTCAATGAGGGCGGCTCCTACTACAATGCAGAAAGCGGCCAGTGGGAGTATGAGGTCAAGATCTACTACAACCCGGATACAGGAAGGCTTCTTGCTGAAAACCTGGAACCGGTCGGCGGCGGTATCTACATTACAGGCGCTATTGCCAGCACGAACGGAAGCGGCAGGCTTCTTGCCATGGACGGCACACCGGATATTTCCATCGACACGACGGCCGTTGACAAGGAACTGATGCTGAATACGATTGAAAATCATCGCCTGGGCGGCCGCATCAGCATTCAGGATACAGCCCTGAACACGAAGACGGTCCTGATGACATCAGACGGGATCATCCATACCAGCGTCAGCGCCATCGATGGTTCAATGGCTTCTCAGAATCGTATAACGGGCAGCGGCAACACCGTTCTTTACAAGCCGGCAGAGCAGCTCCTCAACTGGACCGGAGGCATTTCGGGCAGCAGCACCGGCGTGGATTACCAGTACACCAAGAAGTTCCTCGCCTGGGGATTCCTTCCCTATGCAAAAAGCAATACATTCATCAATGACGCTTCCGTAAGCGGCGGGAAAGTGCAGACATCCTCATCGACCACGGTGGGAGACAAGAATCTGGAATCCGGGCAGTACATCTCCATGGGAACGCAGTCTCCCCTTTACTCCAGCACGACGACAGTCACGCAGAGCGGCGAAACGAAAGTGACGCCCGTCGTTGTCGATAAAAGGTACAAAGGGAAATGGGGCAAGGTCTTCGGATACGGCACAGCCTACTACACCTGGAGGGAAACGAAGGATACCTCCACCAGCACGACCTATTCCATCAAGGCAGACTTGCCCATCAGCGCAGGCTTCATCAGCGGCAGCAAGGACACCATTTCCATCAGGGCGGACAAGGATGTTTTCCTGTCCGGCAATATTTCCTCCGGCACATCGGACGGAACTGTCAGCCTGGAAATCCAGAACGGCGGCGTCATCTCCGACGGCGGCGCGAGGGTCGTGACGGACCATCTGAATGTGTCCGCCAAAGACGATGTCTTCCTGATGCACAGCGCCCTTGGGACCGATGCCAGGGTATCCCTGGAAAGCACGAACGGGACTTCCTCGCTCTATTCGGATAAGGGAAATCTGACCGTCACGAAGGGACATGCAGGAGGCGGTGAGTTCACCATCCAGTCTGCAGGAAATCTGAAGACGGAAGGAAGCACAGCCATTACAAGCGACAGGATCACCCTCGAAAGCACCAAGGGCTCCATCCATGTCATTGCCAATGCGGCAGTTTCTCCCAAGAACAGCGATCCGCTCTGGGCCAGCATCAATGCGGACGCTGCCGGGGATATCCAGATCACAAATACCAACGGCAATATGCGTGTAGGTCATATCATCAGTCATAACGGCAATGTCACTCTCACGACGAACGGCAGCTTTGAAGACGCGACAAGCGGCGGCACGATTTCAAGCAGCACCGACAAGCTCCAGGAGTGGGAAGACATGGGCCTTATTAGTGATGCCGAAGATGCGGCCAGCCGGAAAGCGGCGGCAGAAAGCGCCAGGGCAGAACGCTGGGAGGCCATTGAAGCAAGGGGCGCGCAGCTGGCGCAGTCCTCTTCCCATACGATGGAAAACTACGAAGCGGCTGCTACCGCGTATGCGGAGGCTTTCGCCAGCGATGCTGACATGCAGGCGGCCAAGACGACCTATGAAAAGATTGTCAAAGCCAATCCGGGCAACCAGCTCGCTCTCGACAATGCCTATAAAGACTTTGACGCTGCCCGCAAGACCTTCCTTGAGGGGCTCGGCTATTCAGAAGAAACGGGATACACGGAAGAAGAGCGTGATTTCATCATCAATGCCGGCGAAATCAAGGGCAGCGATGCTTACGGCTGGAGCCGGAACGATCTTCTCTATGCGATCCAGAATACAGTTCTCAATTCGAAGCCGAGAGATGAAATCCTCACGGTGGATTCCCCGAATGTCAAAGGGAACAACATCACACTCAATGCAGGATACAATATCGGCGCCAATGCAGCGCCTGTCACGATTTCCTATGATGAAATCAATACGCTTGAAAACCTCAGGATCCTCTCAGTGGCCGATGCAGGCGACCTCACATGGGATGATGATAAGAATATGCTGACCATCCGCCAGCAGAGACCTCTGACGATCCAGACGCCGGGAACAGTGACGCTCCACTCGAACATGAATGGTGCACCGGGCGCAGGCAGCGTGTACCTGGCCGGCGTCAAGAACACGACGCTCAATGTGACCGGCACGATCCATACGGATGCCGACGTCAAGCTCCTGAGCGACCTGGGCATCACTATGAACTCAGGCAGCATTACGGCACATAATCTCATCGTGGAAGGCGGCAAGGGCGACATCGGAAGCGCGGACAATTACATCGAGACGGACCTTGCAGGAAGCCTTGATGCACGCACGGCAGGAAATCTGTACATCCATCAGATGGCGCTTGGCGCTGCGCCGGCCCGGGCACTGACCGTACAGAGCATCGATGCCGGCCATGTAGTCCTTGATTCGGATGCAGGCATCGTCATGACGACGGAAACAGGAAAAACGATGGGCTATATCGATGGCGACATCATCGAGCTCAAGACGAAGGACGGCGCCCTCGGCCTTGCAGCGGATGGCCTCCGCATCCGGAACAATGGAGGCATCCTCACGGCGGAAGCAAAAACGGACGGACAGGGCATCTACCTCTCCGGCAAGGAATCCGGCGCGCTCAAGCTCTCGGAAGTGACTGCCGGCGGCGATTTCAAGATCGAAAGCGAAGGGACCGTCGATGCAGGCGTCCTTGCCAATGAAGAAGCAGGCATCTCCGCAGTATCGAGCACGATTGCGGCAGACAATGTTTCCTTCAAAACGCTGGGAGCCGTCCATCTTGTCAACGGCACCATCGAAACAGCAGAGACGGGCGATACATCGCTGGAAGCAAGCGGCGAAATCACACAGAATACGAACCACACGATCCAGTCCGGCTCCCTCACCGTCAAGGCCTCCGGCGGTGTCGATATGGAAACGAATACGAGCGGCACGGCCAACAAGTTTGGCGTCATCAATCTGACGGCTTTGGCAGCGGATAAGGACGTCCTCATCGAAAACGCCCACGATACCAGCACCACCGTCAATATCACAGAAGGAACCACGACAAACAGCATTACCGTTACGAACAACAGCGCGGCCGACTCCTCGAACGTCATCATCCATGGGGCGGGCACCGCTGAAACATACATCAGCATCAATAATGAAAAAGGCACCATCAAGACAGACAGCGACCTCACGGCCAAGGGCGGAAGCCTTACCCTCTCGGCAAAAGACGGCATCACAAATGAAGGAGCCCTTGCCGGAAAAGACGGCGTCTCCATAACTTCTGCGGGCGGCACCATCACCAATAAGGGCGAAGTCTCCTCCTCGGCAGGCAGCATCTCCATGGAAACAACCAGAAACATTGAAAACGACGAGGCAGTCACGGCCAAGACCACGGCAGTGATTACCTCTTCGGCAGGCACCATTTATAACAAGAAAGCCGTCAGCGGCGAGACGGGCGTCACCATGAGCTCGGCATCTGCGCTGACCAATGACGCAGCTGTCAGCGCAGTTTCTGGCAGTATTTCCATGGAAGCCACGGGAAATATCCAAAACAGCGGGGACGTGACTGCCAAGAACGAGATCAAGCTGAACTCGACGGGCGGCAGTCTTATCAATTCCGGTGTCGTTACATCCTCGGCAGGCAATGTCGATATGGACGCATCCGGAAACATTGAAAACGCAGGGGCCGTCAATGCCAAGACGACAGCGGCCATCACCTCCTCTAGCGGAAGCATCCACAACAGCCTTGCTGTCAGCGGCGAGACGGGCGTTACCATGAACGCTCATACTACGCTTGATAATGATGCGGGCGTCAGCGCAGTTTCCGGCAGTATTTCCATGGAAGCTATAGGAAATATTACAAATATCGGAGACATCGGCGGCAAGGATACGATTACGATGAACTCTGCGAAGGGCAATCTTGTCAATGGCGGATCTGCCGACAGCCTCGGCACCGGTGCTGTTTCCTCTACGGCAGGCGGTATCGATCTGGATGCCTATGGAAGTATTCAGAACTATGAGGACGTCACAGGTGCGCTTTCTGTCACGATGACAGCCGCCAATGGAAGACTGGCAAACATGAATGACGTCACCTCGTCGGGCGGAAGCATTACCATGGAGACGCCAAAGGAGGCAGTGAACCAGGGCCAGGTGAGCGGCAGGGACGGCGTCACGATTTCCGGAGACACCGCTGACAATATGGATACAGTATCCTCTGCGCTCGGCGGCATCTCCGTAAGCACAAGGAGCATCCTTGTCAACAGCAAGGACGTCACCGCCAAGACGACCGTGAGCCTGATTTCTTCAGAAGGATACCTCCGCAATAAAGGAAATGTCAGCGGCGAGACGGGCGTTGTGATGGACGGAGATACTGTCACCAATGACAAGGATGTCAGCGCCTCTTCCGGAAGCATTTCTCTGACTGCCGATAAGAATGTGACACAGGAAGGCGCACTGGATGCATCCGGTGATGTGAGCCTTGCAAGCGAAACAGAAGGCCATGTCGCTCTCCATGGCGGCCTTTCGGCAGGCGGCCTGGCAGCCTTTACAACAAAGGACGGCAGCATCTATGTCGGAACGGATACGCTTTCCAGCAATCTTTCCGCCGGGACGACGGTCAGCATGACAGCCGGAAGCGGCGGAGAAATCAAAGTCTACGGCGATACGTCATCCAAGACAGGCACGACGCTTAAGGCAACTGGCGCGGGCGCTGTCAGCGTCACAGGAAATCTTGCGGCTTCGGGAGAAGGCAGTGTCAATGTCACTTCCGAAACCGGCGCTGTCACCTTGACCGGCGATGTATCAAGCGGCAAGGCCGTCTACGTCAAGACGACAAGCGGCGACATCAAGCTGACCGGCGATGTCACGACCGACTCGCCTGAAAAGGCAGCAACACAGGCCGAAGAAACACCGGCCAGGGCCAAGCGGATCCTCCGCGCGCCGATTGCAATCCCGCAGAATGGATTCATCGTAGAAAGCGGAACAGGCACCATCACTGCGAACGGTGACATCACGGCGGCAGGCGGCCCTGCATCGCTTGTGACAGATACCGGCGACATCAATTACACCGGCACCATGAGCACATCGGGAGACATTCTTTTCCAGACACGCCTTGGAAATATCCATGCAGGCGGAGAGGATAATGCAAGCTCCCTCACTTCGACGGGAGGAACGGCCGTCCTTCAGACGACAGGAAATACGACGGACGGAAAAGGAAATATCATCCTCTACGGAAGCGTATCCTCCTCTGGCGGCACGACCCTTTCTACCAATGAAGCAGGCAATATCATTGTCAGCGGCAGTCTCCTCACGACCGGCGAAGGCGATGTCACGGCAAAGACGAAGAAGGGCATTATTTCCCTTGCTGCCGGTTCAGCTGCCGATCCGGTCATTGCAAGCGGCAAGGACATCATTCTTGAGACAGAAAACGGCGGGATTTCTACAACAGGAAGCATGACCGCCGCCAAGGGCATCACGGTCGATGCCGGAGAAGCCAGCGTTGTTTTGACTGGCACTATCGAAGGCAAAGACGGTCTTGTCACGATTCATGCCGCTGATGCGGATAATGCCGAGAGCCTTGGAAACATCGAGGTCTACGGCAATGTCACGTCCGGCACAGGCGCCGTTTCCATAACGACCGATGGCGGCAGCATTACGCTTGGAAAAGCAGAGGCACCGATTGGAATCAAGGCAGGAACGACTGCGGACATCGAGACAGACAAAGGAGACATTACCATTGGCGGCGTCCTGACGACAAAGAAAGGAGCGAAGATCCTCGCCAGAACGAAAGGCGATCTTAGTATCAATGGCAAAGTGGCTTCCGAAGGCGGAAACGTCGAAGTCACGACACCGGAAGGAACGATTTCCCTGGCAAAGACCGACTCTCTTGGCACCATCATTGACAGCGCAGGCACGGCTCTGATCGATACCGATGCAGGAAATATCCTCCTTGACGGAAATATTGAAAGCGCGCTTGCCGCCACCATCGATACGGCCAAAGGGTACATCAGCCAGGCAGGCGATATCCTTTCCGGAGGCCTCCTGACAATCCATGCATCCAACCCTGATGAGGACGAAACAGCAGGAAATATCACCCTCAAAGGCAATGTCATCTCGAGCGGCGACGCTGTCTCCATCACGACCGATGACGGAAGCATCACCATCGGCGAAAACAAGAAGACGAAGAAAGTCATCGCCAAGAAGGGTATCAATCTCCAGACGAACAATGGCGATATCACTATGTATGGCGGTGCGGAATCTGGAGGAGATACGACGATCCAGACCACAGAGAGCGGCGACATCGACATCACGGGCAAACTTGCGGCCACAGGCGGAAGCGTCAGCGTCCTCACAGAGGACGGCTCCATCAGCCTTTCCGGTGAAGGGGAGGACCCCGTCATCGACAGCAGTCTTAACGCAGCCGTTGGCACCGGCACATCCGGCGATATCGACATCACGAATTCCATCAAGGCAGAAGGGAAGGCAGCGATCACAACCTATGACGGCAGCATCGCCCTTGAAGGCAGCACAGGAACGAAGAAGGGCATCCTCGTGGAAGCAAAGAACTCCGGAGACGTCAGCATCACGGGAGATCTCTCCAGCCCGAATCAAGTTCACAGCCTTACCGAAGGAAATATCACAGTATCGACCGCCAAAGGCGACATCGACGTCACAGGCAATGTGGACGCGTACAATAACGCAGAACTTTCAGGACTGGAAGGCCACGTGAACCTGACCGGCGATATTACCTCCGAAAGCCGCAGTGTCTGGATTTCTGCATCCGACCGCAATGCTCTGGACAAGGATGATGGAAATATCAACATCCAGGGCAGCATGACGGCCCCGCGCAATCTCACGGTAGCAACGAACAACGGCAGCATCCAGATCAGAAGCGATGCGGAAGAAAAAAGCCTCACGTCCTCGTCCCTGCTGATCAAGACGGACAATGGAGATCTCGACATCTACGCCGCTATGGAAACAAGCGACGATCAGACCATCAAGGCCGAGGAAACCGGCAATATCCGCATCACGGGCCATATGGCAGCGGCAGGAGATGGAACCGGCGCAGTACATATCCTGGACAATGAAGGAAGCATTGATATCATCGGAGACGAAGAAGAGAGTACCATCTACGCAGGAAAGGGTGCTGAGATCCGAAGCACCCTCGGAGACATCGAAATGGAAGGAAGCATCCTCGCAGGCGGGGATACCTCTATTTCTACAGCCCAGGGTTCCATCGGCTATGACGGAAATCTGGAAACGACGGAGGGAAATGTCACCATCGAAGCTCATGATGAGGATGTGGATCCGGATGCAGGAAATATCGACATCATTGGCGACGTGACAAGCGCAGGAGCGTTGAGCCTTATGGCCGAAAACGGTTCGGCTGTGATTACAGGAAATCTTCTGGCCAAGAACGGCCTTGCCTCCATCACCGCATCCGGCAGCCCGGATGACGAAGAGCAGGGAGACGTCCTCGTTTACGGGGATGTCACCTCGGATGCAGGAGACGTTTCCATCGGGACCAATTACGGAAGCATCCTTATCGGAACAGAAGATGAACCGGCCTCCATCTCCGCGGCAACGACAGCAACTATTTCCAATGGCGAAGGCTCGATTGCAATCCATGGCGATGTCAGCTCCAAAGAAGGCACGACCGTCAAGACAACTTCCAGGGGCAGCATCGACGTCAAAGGAACGCTTGAAACGACCGGCGAAGGCGATGTAGAGGTCCTCGTCAAAGAGGGAGATATCCATCTTTTGAACAGGGGCGAAAAACCCGCCATCGCAAGTACCCATGATGCCTATGTAGAGACAAAATCCGGCAGTATCGCCGTCACCGGAGACGTCAGTGCGGCAAACACGGCATCCCTGATTTCCACGGGCGGAAAGATCAGCCTCACAGGAAACATGGAAGGGACTGCCGGAAACGCCGTCATCCATGCATCTGATGTGGAACCGGCCGAAGACGTCAAGGGCGATATCGAAATCAAAGGCAGCGTCACAGCCGGAGATCTCCTCAACGTTTCGACCGACAACGGACATATCATGGCCGGCACGGAAACGGAAAAGAGCACACTTTCGGCCGGGAATACGGCCATGATCCAGACCGGAACCGGCGATATTTCCATCTACGGAACGGCAGGATCGGTGAGTGACATGGACATCGAAGCGGCCAAGGAAGGTAATATCCTCGCCAAAGGAAATATTTCCTCCGACGACGGGACCGTCAGCGTACATACAAAGAAAGGAGCGATCGACCTCACAGGAGCCCTTGAAGCAGGCGGCGATATCGGCATCCGTTCGGAAGAGGGAGACATCTCGCTTTCCGGAAACGCTTCGGCAGAGGGAAGCATCCTTGCAAGCACGGACGCAGGCAGCATCGCCCAGACTGGAGGAAACCTTGAGGCAGGCGCCGACATGACCATGAAGGCCAATGAAGGGTCCCTCGATATCGGCGGCGCGCTCACCTCTGAAGACGGAGTCATTTCCCTTGCTACGACAGACAGCGAGGGAAGCACCACTGCAGGAAATGTGACCGTACGCGGCAAAGTAACAGCCGGACATGGTTATATCACAGCCTCTGCCGATAATGGAAATATCGAATTCCTGGGCGCAGTCACCGCAGGCGGTGATGTTTCTGCAAGAACGGAAGAAGGAAACATTCATTATGGCAGCACCATCCAGAGCGGGGCCAATATCGACCTTGAGACCGCAAAGACGGGAAATATCACGCTGGACGGCACCGCCGATACGGCCGGCAGGATCGATGTCAACGTTGATGAGACAGGAAGCATTACACTCAGGAGCGATCTGACCTCCGGATCCGATGCGCGCTTTGCAACCAACAACGGCAGCATCTTCTTTGAAGGTCTCGATACCGCATCCGAAGACATCCACGTCACTTCGAAGGAAGGAAACGTCGAACTGATGACGACAGGAAATGGCGATATCAGGGACGGCTGGCTGGAAGATAACGGCGACCATGCCGTCATCAAATCCGAGGGCGGCGACCTCACCATCACGCACACCGGCACCGGCGATATCGACCTCTACTCCCTCTATGCCCTTAAGAGAGCAGGAACGGACGTCAAAGATGGCGACATCGTCATCGATACCGTAGACGGAGACGTCGTAGCCATCATCACAAGAAACCCTGACAAAAACGGAGAAGCCACACATATTACAGCAGGCAGCCGGCTTGAGACTTCCGGCACGCACATCGACATCGGAAGCATCGCTCAGCGGGAAGGTTACGCAACCCCGCTCGAATTCGCATCAAGCGGAGCCAGCGATGATCGTCCGATCGAAAACTTCGTCATCGGAGACCTCAAAGGAGGCACTGAACTCGTATTCGACCATCTGTGGATGAAGAACGGATATGTTTCTGTATCTGGCGGAACCATCGAAATCGACAAACTCTACGTAGAAGACAGGGCCTACTTCAGTAACGGCACCATGAGCACCCAGGTCTTCGGCACCACCCCGATTGCGGACAGGAACATTTCCACCACCTACTGGAACAACACGAGCCTGAACCGGCCGGGGACAGACCTTGAAACCTGGCTCAGCGACGGTAACCCGGGCAGATGGATGTACCTCCACTTTGACGGAGGGGCGAACACCCAGATGAGCAACGGAAACCTCGTGGAAGTCAAACCATACAACCATGTCTACAGCCAGAGATACAGCATGGCTGAAGAAATGGCCAGAGAAACAGGCAAAGACGGCATGACCATGAGAATCACCAGGTACAACCCGGGCCGTGCCAAATTCGACCACGAAGACCTCGTAGACACGAGCCAAATCGATGCAGCCATCGAAGACAAAACAGAAAAGAAAACAGAAATCAAAGTAGAAGAATAAGGAGGATAAGGAAGGAGCCATGACAGATGCAAAACATCTGCCATGGCTCCTTTTGATGTGGGGAATTAATATTTCTCCCGAACGCTGCTAACACTCGACTTCCCAGACGGGGAAGGTGCCTATATAAGTTCAAAACAAAACCATTGATTTTTCATTTCTCATCGCAAGCTGCCCCCAACGGAGGGAAGTGCCCGAAGGGCGAAAGGGGTGCAGTTTCTAAAAAGGGGCGGATAGGGTTAATTATTCATTGGTTTTTATAAAAGGTTCCACGAGCGAAGCGAGGTTTGCCTGTTTTCCCTTTGCGAAGCAAATAAGTGGTGTTGACCTTCCCAGACGGGGAAGGGAGTATGGTAGGGGAAGGGGTACGAAAGGTCCAAAACAAATAAGATTGGAAATCTTTTCTTTATTCCTTGCGAAGCTGCCACCTTCGGGGGAAGTGGACTGTATACCAGTTGAATCTTCTGTAATATCGGTAATGACCCAATTGTTCTGTACAGGCCGAAAGGGGTGCAGTTAATAAGTAAAGCATATTCCTTTTGTGGCGGTTAGGGTTGATTTCCCACAGCCTTCAGACTGGTCGTTTGGTTTTTTCCTTTCTCTTTGTTGTCCGGTTTTCCTTTATACTTTTCTTTTTTCATGGTTTTATCCTTCCCCAGTTTTTTCTTTGCCATCCCTTTTCTTTTTTATAATCGCTATCCTTTCTTTATCTTCCTTGCGGTTCTTTCAAAAAGGTTCGCTGTTTTCAGAAATTTCCCTCTCAAAAGTATACTTTCGGATAGTTATTTTAGGATTTAGTTTTTTCTATACTATAAATGGATAAGTAGCTTTTGTGCGCTCTTTTCAGGGGTGCTGCGATTTCGTCGGGAAGGCGGGTTGGGAATATGGAAGGTATTTATTTACAGGAGCCCGGGGATTGGGGCTCTCGAAGGATAGGGATGCCGGATCCGGCATCTGGTATAAAGTTCCGGCCGGGTTTGTCTTTCGCCGGTGTGTGCCAAGGGGGCGTGACTTATGGGAAGGTATAGAAATAGTGTAAAGGGATCGCGCCGGAAGGCGCATGGCGGAGCGGACAGGCTTCTTTCGCTCCGGATTCTTTCGGCTGCGGCGATGGCAGGGATGATGCTGAATCCTTACGCGGTAGAAGCATCGCAGATTACGGATGGTTCGGAAAAGCCTTATGCGCAGAAGGGCAATGTGTATGATATCACGGCGCAGAAGGCGTATTTCCCTAAGGATCAGGCGTCTTACGGCGTGAATAAGTTCAAGGATTTCACGCTTGAGAATACGGACAGGGTGAATCTTTATTTCCATACGGCAGAGGCGCCGGACAAGGAAGTCGGCAATCTGCTCAATTTTGTCAACAATCGTATCCAGATCAACGGTACGCTCAATGCCATCCACAATCATCATATCGGAGGAAATGTGTACTTCCTTTCGCCTGAAGGCATGACGGTCGGTTCAGGCGGGGTCCTCAATGTGGGGTCTCTTTATGTCATGACGCCGATGGATTCTGAATATATCGGCGATAAGGCGTATGAAACGAATTTTGCAAATCTGACGGACAATTTCTACAACGGGACCGCGGGGGATTCCATGCTGGCGAATATCCAGGCAGGGACTCTTGCGATTCCGCTGAATACGATGGGCACGATCACGATGCTCGGCAAGATCAATGCTTCGGGCGATGTGAAGATGTATGCACCGGTCATTTCTGTCGGCAAGAACAGTTCGGAATTGAATATTTTCGGGACAATGCCTGAGAGCGTCGTGGATACGGCGAAGATTCAGACGGGTGTCGCGGATTTCAGCAGTCTTGTCAATCTGACAGATGCGCAGAAGGCAGCAGCGGGGCTTACGAGTCTTCAGGCGGAAGCTTTAGGAAATGGGGATATCGTCCTTGCGGCAAAGAATGAATATACCCGCGACAACAGCGATGACCAGATGTTCCAGAATCTGGGCACTGAGCTTGGCATGCACGGAAGTCTTCCGAAGACGATTGTTTCGAAGGTGGAAAATTACGGTACGATCGAAGGCACGGGAAATGTCGTGCTGAGTGCGACGGCTACGAATGGCGATCTTGATCTGGCACTGCTGAAGAAGGAACAGGCGGTGAAAGCGCATCAGAAGTATGAGGGCGATCTTGTCGCCGCGGCCGATTCGAGTGCGTATGCCAAGACGAAGGCGTATGCAGATATCCAGGGCAGCGTGAAAGCAGGAAAGGATGTCACGATCAAGGCCCATTCGGATAATACGTACCTGGATAATAATTCCTCCTTTACGGATAAGGCAGGCACTCTCCTTAGCTTTATCGTGCCAATGGGGGCTGATGTAGCGATCCTTGAGGGCGAATCGGATGTCACGATCGGCAAGGGTGCCAGTGTGGAAGGCCAGGATGTCACGGTCGAGTCCATCGCCAATATGCAGGCGACTGTCAATGCGTCGGCATCGGGCAGCAAGTTTTCCAAGTCGATTCCAGCCGCCATCCCCTCTGCTGCTGTGGCATATGCAAAGGTGAAGAATAATGCCTATGTGACGATCGATGGCAGTGTGAAGGCGTCCGGGACAGGAACTTCCGAAACGGATAAAACGCTGCAGGTCATTTCACAGGCTAAGTCGTCTCTGAAAAATGAGGCTTCTGAAACGGTCAAGAAGGGCAACCGGGTAGAGCAGACTGCAGAAGGCGGCGATAAGGGCACCACAGGCGGAACCGGCACGAGCAGCGGCAGTGGTGATGCGGGAGGAAGCGGCAGCTCCAGTGGCAGTGGTGATGCTGGCACCAGCGGCAGTGGCGATGCGGGCGGAAGCTCTGGCAGTGCAAGCGGTGATGCTGGCGCTGGGGGCGGCTCAGGTGATGCTGGCAGCGGGACGAATGCAATCCTTGCTGCGGTTTCCAACGATGCCATTCCCACGGATCCAGTTTCCAATGGATCGACCGATACCGGAGACGGCCAGACGACGGAGGGCTCCCCGGTAGCAGCGGCTGCCGTCGTTATATCCGACCATGAAAATAATTCCACAGTGACGATCAACGGGACTCTCTCCGCGGCCAATGGCGGCATCGGTGTTTCCTCGACGACGGAAAATACGATCGTTTCCACAGCTGCGGCCAAAGCATCGGATGAAACGGTGATTAGCAGTGCCGTCAATGTGATGATGCATGACAGTGATGCAGCCCTTACGGTGAATGGCACGATTTCTGGCGCCGGAAACACGGATATTTCCGCAAAGAATATTCTCCATTCCAATACAGTTTCCGCAGATAATGCGCAGGGGAAAACGACGGCCCAGAATGAGCGCGATGCGGCTATTGATCTGCAGAGCATCACGGATACGGCCAAGAAGATTCCTATCGTAGACTCACTCATAACGGGCGTCAAAGGCTTTCTCAGCAGCGATAAGAAGAAGGATCCGTCGAAGCCGGAAGAGCCGGCAGAGTCTCCAAAGACTTCCTGGGATCAGAAGCTTTCGCGCACCCTTTCTGCCGGCGCCTCTGTCGTTGTGGCGGATGAAGATAATACGGCCATTGTGAGCATTGTAAATACGGCGAGTGTGTCTGACACAGGAAATCTTGCGATCAGTGCGGACACGATCAATCAGGATACGATGCTCCATTCGGCTGCTGTTTCGAATACGTTCAAGAATGACGACGGAACGACGGATCCCACGACGATTTCTGCGGGTGTCGTTTATGGCGGCATGAACCAGACGGCAAAAATCCTTCTTGCTGACGGGGATGCCAATCACAAGGCCAATCTCTATGCGGGCGGCAATCTGACGATGACGTCAAATGCCCTGATGGAATACAACCGCATCGAAAGGATGAAGGCAGGCATCGACGAGGCCATCAAGAAGCTGAAGTTTGCTGTGGAAAAAATCAAGGCAGATCCGGGCGCGGCAGGGACGAAGCTCGACGCTACGGCGACAGAGATGGAAGAGGCTCTCATCAATGTGGCGAACGCCCAGTCCAGCAGCACGGAAGGCATGAAGGATGCGGATGGCAAGGCCAGCGCAGAAGCCATGAATGATGAAAGCACCTGGACGAAGGTAGGAAATGTGGCAAGCGGCACAGGTACGGTCCTGGCAAAGAGCGCTGAGCTCGTCGCCCAGTCGGTCGCTGCCGGTGTCACTCTTGCCGCGGATACCGTGAGCATCATCATGGATGCCGTAGGCGTCGCCGAGGCAGCTATGGCTTTTGCAACGCCGTCCAATTATGCCAATGTATCCTCCAGTGCCTCTGCTTATGGCGGCCAGGATACGAAGCAGGCAGTGGCTGCTTCCGTGACAGTAACGGATTTCAATTACAAGAGCTATCTGGATGTCGGAAAGAATGCTGTCGTGAAGGCTGGCGGCAAGCTGTCGCTCGCATCCAAGGAAAATATTTCTGAAGTCAATGTCACAGGAAAGTTTAGTTTCTGGAAAAACGATGCATCTGCGGAAGCAGGCGCCGGCGTCGGCGGCAGCTTCAATTACCAGAGCCTTGATTCGGATGCCCATGTGAGGGTCGATGAAGGCGCATACATGGAAGCGGGTGACATGGCGCTTTCCAGTGATTCCGACGTTTCCCATATAGGAGTCATGTTCTCTGCGGGGAAAGCGGCCGGAAGCGGGATTGAAGGCATGGCATCCGTCACGGACAGTGACAGCTCGAACGTTGTCCAGGTCGACAAGGATGCCAAGCTCTATGCGAAACGCGCAAGTGCTGACAGCACGGGCACGGTTTCCCTTACGGCCAATAATGATACGAATGTCAACAATGGTATCCTTGCTTTCACGGGCGGAAAAGGAAAGGCAGCGGCTGGTATGTCGGTCGCAGTCAATAATATCAATGTCACGAACCGGGCTGCCGTTGAGGATTTGAATAAGGCAGATGTGGAAAACGGCACGTCCGGATATATCAAGGCGGGAAATCTCTACGTCAATGCAGAGACGACGGGCCTCATGAATGCCCTCACGATTGCAGGCGGCATGTCATCGAACGGCGAGAAGACGAAGGAAGAAAGGAATTTCCTCGACAATGCCGGCGATAAGATCAGCGACATTTCCAATAAGGTGACGAAGGGCATCAATGACAAGATCAGCTCCGTTTCCAAGAAGACGGTCGATTTCCTCGGGTCGTTCAAAACGAAGGCGAAGCAGGGAGGATCGAAGCTTCCTGATCAGACCTCTTCGGAGACATCGCCCACGGGCTCTTCTTCGTCCAGTTCCGGTGAAACGGGAAGCGGCAGCGGCTCTGGATCAGGCAGCGGCTCTGAATCAGGTGGCGAAACTGGCGGTCAAACCGGCGGCGAAACTGGTGGCGGAACCGGCGAACAGGGAGGCACCAGTGAACAGGGCGGAACCGGAACTGGTACTGGGACTGGAACCGGCAGTGAAACAGGCGGTGAAACCGGAACCCAATCCACTTTCAGCCTGGCAGGTGCAGGCAGTGTTTCCGTGAACCTGGAAAAGAACTATACAGAAGCTCTCGTCGACAATGCGAATGTCATCCTTGACACGAGCGAAGGGGCAACCGGCGAGGTCGATGTCGGCGCAAGGGATACGTCCTTCCTCGGCGCATGGAGTGGCGGTGCGGCGCTTTCCTTCCGCACGTCCAAGAGCGAAGGCAAGAGTGTGGCCTTCAGCGGCGCTGTCGGCGTCAACCAAGTAGAGAATACAATCAATGCTGCCATCAAAGGCAGTACTCTTTCGGGTGTCCGGAAAATGGACATCGAAGCCTTGAGCGGCGGTACGACGGCAGCGGCAGGTCTGGGACTTGACCTGGTCTATAATAAGAATCCAAGCAATGATTTCGCAGGCGGCGCGTCCTTCTCGGCCAATTTCGTCACAAAGAACGTTACGGCTCTGGCGGAAAATGACACATTCAATCAGGATTCGTCCTCACCGAAGGCTGACATCAATGTGGCTGCCTATGAAAGCGATCTTCAGATCACGGGCGGCGTCAATGCTGATATCGATGTCAGCGGCGGCACGGTCGTCGGCGGCAGCGCAACCGTGGCCGATATCAAGAACAATGTCAATGCGTCCATCAAGGGCGGCACGTATTCGAATGTCAATAACGCCAATGTCAAGACGCTCCTTGCCACGAAGCAGATCACGGCGGCCGTATCGGCAGGCGTCGCTGTGGGCAAGAACAGCCAGGACTCTTCCGGCAGTGACACAGGCAGTGATACAGGCAGTGGCACAGGCACGACCGGCGAAGGCACAGGAACGACCGGCGAAGGTACAGGTACGACCGGCGAAGGCACAGGCACGACCGGCGAAGGCACAGGCACGACCGGCGAAGGCACAGGTACGACTGGCGAAGGTACAGGTACGACTGGCGGTGATTCCGGCGGCGAAGGAAGCGGCAGTGAAGGCGGCGCATCCTCTGAAGGAGGAACTTCTTCCGAAGGCGCAGGAAGCGGCACTCCATCCGAAGGCAGCAACGCAATCCTCTCCGCAGCCAATGATCTGAGCGATGCAGCGGGAGCAGGAGCAGGGTCAGGTGCAGCAGCAGGAACAGGCACGGCAGGCGAAACCGGCGAAGAATCAGGCAGCAGCAACAAGGCCTTCTCGGGCGCTGTCGTCTATAACGGCATTACCAACAATTCCACAGCATCCATTTCGGGTGCCAATATCACAGCGGACGGCTCGGTCGCTGTCCTTTCGCATGACACATCGGCCAGCTCGGAAGAAGCCAAGCCGTTCCAGGACAAGCTGGGCGATTATAAGAAGAATGAAGCCTTCGCGGAAAAGAGAGGGCTGGATATCGATGGATCCTCCTACTACAAGGACGGCAATGGGCTGGATACGGCAGGGGAAACCGTCGATACGGAAGACAAGGGAAGCCTCAGCGTGGGCGCAGCCATGGTCATTGCCGGATCGAACGGCACGGCCGGAGGCGCCGCTGTCAATGTGGGCGACAGGGATGTGGATTTCGCGGCCCTCATCGACAATTCCACAATCAGGGCAAATTCGATTACAGCAGGGGCCGAAGCAGATACACTCAATGTCGACGTTTCTGCCGGCATTGCAGCCACTTCGGGCGATTACGGCGGCGTAGGCAGCGTGAACTGGGCGACGCAGCATAATGACGTCCTCGCGCAGGTATTGGACTCCACGCTGACGACAGATGCCCTTTCCATCACGGCAAACAGCAGTGCAAAAGCAGTCAATGTCGCAGGCTCTGTTGCTTATGGCAAAACGGCAGGCATCGGTGCAGCTTTGGCTTACAATAAGCTGGCCAACCAGATCCATGCCTACCTCGCAGGCGGCACTGTCAATAATATTTCCATGGGCGGCACGGATCTCGTCCTCAGTGCATCCAATACAGGAAAACTCTATGCTATCGGCGCCTCTGTCGGAGCGAGCCAGAAGGTCGCCTTTGCAGGCACTTCGGCAGCCAACCACGGCGGAAGCGACACAGAAGCGGTCATCGGCGAGGCAGAAAACGAGGAAGGAACTGTTGTTGCCAAGGATAAAACAACACTGACCCGCGTGAAGAAGGTAAGTGTCAATGCAGCAAGCAGTGATTACAGGCTGGCCGTCGTCGGCAATGTCAGCGGAAGCAAGAAGGTCGCTCTCGGCGGCGCCATCGTCTACAACGATGTAGGCGGAGCAGGCACGTCGGAGGAAAGCGCGCAGAAGACAAGGGCCGCTCTCGTCAATACGAATATGACCATGGCAGGGACGGATACAGCATCCGTTCATGCTGAAGATACCTCCACGCTGACGACGATCGGCGTAGGCGCAGGCGGCTCGGGCGGCGTCGCTGTCCAGGGCGCAGCTGCTTCGGCGCTCGTCAATAAGAGCATCACGGCGGAACTTAAGAATTCCAGCGTCCTCAATGCTACCGACAGCACCATCGGCGGAAATGTCGATGTCACAGCCGACAGCAAGAGCAAGATCGTCACCACAGCCGTTGCGGCAGCAGTCAGCAAGGACTTTGCCGGCGGCGCAGGCGTTGCCGTGAACCGTATCCGCCAGGATACGACAGCATCGGCTACGGGCGGAAAGATCCGCGCAAAGAATGTAACCATTGAAGCCACAGGAAACAGCTCCATCACGACCGTCGGCATCGGCGCAGGCGTTGCCGTGGGAACAGCCGGCGTGGCAGGAAATATCGCTGTCAATTTGACCGGAAATACGGTCAAGGCAGAAGCTTCGGATACGAATATTGAAAGCATCGGAAATATCGCAGTCCTTGCCAATGGCAGGGAAAATCTTGGAAACTATGCAGGCGCATTCGGCGTTGCCACAGGCGGCGAAAGTGTCGGTGCCGGCATAGGCGTAGGTTTCAGCTACAATGAAATCACCGGTTCAACCGAGGCCAATGTCAAGAATTCCCGCCTTACGGCAAAGGGCAATCAGGATACTACGGTCGATCTGACCCAGGCCATGGACGTCAATGGCATCAAGACGGAAGTCACAAAAGATGGAAATACTGTGAGCGACAAGAGGAAGGGCGTCGTCGTCGCTTCTTATGGCCAGCATGATCTCCAGAGCGTCGCCCTGACGGCCGGCGTGGGCATTTCCGGCAGCGGAACGGCTGTCGGCGCAGCAGGCACAGTCACCGTCAATAAGATCGGCGGCGCAACGAAGGCTGTCGTGAATGATACAGCCATCAATGAAACGAGAAGGAATAACCAGATCGATGATGTCACCGTCAAAGCCGTGGACAAGACGGACAGCGAAAGCCATGTCGGCTCGCTTTCCCTTGGCATTGGCGGAGGCACGGGCGTCGGCGTAGCCGCTGCTTCCGATACGCTCGTCTTTGACCGCACAACGCGCGCGGAACTTTCAGGCACGGCAGTAAAACCAACCGTGAACGGCAGGATGATTGACGTCACGGCCGAGCAGTCTTCTGACGTCGTCACGAATGCGGACGGCGTCGCCGTCACAGCTGGCTCGTCCGGCGCATCCGTGGCTGCAACAGCGGCAGCAACGAAACTGAGCGGCAGTACAGAGGCCGTCGTGAAGAATATCAAGAGCACCAGCAATGGCCTCAATATCAGCGCTTCCCATGCGCACAAGACGACCCTTGTCAGCGCATCGGCCGGCGCAGCCATTTCCACCGGCGCCGCAGCAGGCGTGGGCATCGGTGTCACGAATGATGATTTCACCACATCCGCTCTTCTTGACAACAGCACGATTACGGCAGAGGAAGATGTGGATAGAGAGGATACTGGAAATGTCAGCGTCAAGGCAGACAGCAATACCACCGTCAAGACGTATGTCGCAGGCGTTGCAGGCTCTGGCGGCATTGCCGCAGGCGCAACGGTCTCCGTCAATAATCTTGACAGCAAGACGACGGCAGAAACGAATAACAGCACGATTACAGCCGGAAGTGCGTTTACGAATGATGCGCACAATGAACTCCATACCGATTTCAATTCCCTGCAGGCATCCCTCTCCATCGGAAATGCTGCCATCGGTGTCGGCGCAGGCATCAATACGATCGATACCGGTACGCTTTCCAAAGTGACGGGAAGCCAGATCACGGCGAAAACCGCAGATATCAAGTCCCGCGAGGAAATCGATGTCAATCAGATGATGGAAGGCGCGACAATCGGGGGCTTCGGCATCAATGCCAACGTCATGGTCACCACGATCGGAACGGAAGCAGCAAATACCTATGGCAGCTCGGACAATAACGGCGCTTCGGCAGACGTACAGGCGCTGATCGACAAGGCGAATGGCGCGATGGACGATCAGGACGGAAATGCAGAGTCCGCGAAGAGTCTCATCAGCGAGGACAATGGAGTCGACCCTGTCTACAAAGCAGGCGTCTTCGCAGGAAAAGGGACGAATACCGGAGGCGGCACGCAGGTATCCATGAAGAATACGATCATTTCCGAGAAAGACAAGGGTGAAGGCGTGATTTCTGTTTCCGCGGACAGGAAGACGGATGCCACACTGGACTCTGCGGCCATTACCGTCAGCGGAAAAATGGGCGCCAGTGCGACGGTCACTGTCCTTGATGCGGACAAGGACGCAGGCATTACGATCGATCATTCTGTCCTTTCAGCAGGAAAGGATATTTCCATCACCGCCAGGCAGCATGGAAAGACGGAGGTCAATTCCTACCAGGCAGGTATCTCTCTGGGCGGCGCCCTCAGCGCAGCTCTGGCATTCAACCGCTCTGCCGGCTCGACGAATATCGGCATCACAGGAAGCGCCATCAATCACTACGGGCCTGGTTTCACGGAATCCGCAAGCGGCAATACGACGATCCTTGCGGAAGACACAGGAATCACGAAGACGAATACGTACGGTCTCGAAGGTGCTCTTCTGGTATCTGGCGGCGTTATGCTGTCCGATACGAAAAATGACAGCAGTACGAAGGTTTCCATCGATACGACCAGGATCACAAGCCCGGGCACCACATCCATCAAGGCAGACAAGTCGAATACCACCAGCGCTTATGCCCTTGGCGGCGCCGTCGGAGCCCTCACCATGCAGGGCACGATTGCAGAGGCCAAAGACCTGGGTGACAGCACAGTCGTCCTGACAGGCGCGAATACGATAAAGGGCGGCGAAAGCCTTGCTATCGAGGCGAAGTCTGCTCCAAGGGCGGAAGCGGAAGCAAGGTCCTACGCAGGCTCCCTTCTTGGCGCAGGCGCATCCGTCGCCAATGCGAGTGCATCGGGCAGGACGAACGTCACGGCAGCGGATGGCTCTTCCTTTGCCGGGAAGAAGGTCAATATTTCTGCATACCTTGACCAGCAGCCCGATGGTAAATCCTTCCATGACAATGTAAGTGCGCTGGCAGTCGGCGTTTCCGGCAATATCGGCGGCTTCTCAGGAAATCTGGCAGATGCCAGAGAAACGTCTGATATCGGCGTCAGCATCGGAGAAAGCAAGTATGATACCGATTCCCTCATCATTTCGGGCACCAACCAGGCGCGCATCCACGGCGACTCGACCGGCGTCAATGCAGGCATCACAACGGGCGGCCTGAATGATACGACCGTCAAGGGAACGCTCACGACATCCGTCACTGCATCCGGTATGAAGTCCGGAAGCCGTCTCGGGACTGTCTCCATCGAAGGCAGCACAAAGGGCATCCTGGACGGCAGTGCTGATGGCACGGGCGCAGGGATTGCCAATATTTCCCCGGTCGCAGCAAAACTGACGACGTGGCTCACGCAGAATACGGACACGAACGTCAAAGGAAACTGGAGCGCAGACGCTTTCAGTGCGAAGTCGGCGAATAAGGAAGATGCAAATCTTTCCGTCAATTCCCTTGGCGCGGCTGTCGTCAACGCCAGCGGATCCGAGATGACGACGAATATTTCCCATACGGCAAAGACGAATGTCACCGGCTCGATTGAAACAGACGGCAGGCAGTCTTACTATGCCGACAATACGGCCGACGAAGAGGTCAATCTCCGCGGCAGCGGCTACGGCGGTCTCAGCCGGACGGCCAACGAGATGGACAATACCCTTTCCTATACGGCAGGGGTCAATATGGATAAGGCAGCTCTTTCCGCCAACGGTGCGAAGGGATCCATTGACGTGCTTGCCATGACGGGAGGCGAGATGGCTTACCTCAATCAGACGAAGAGTGCAGGCGTTGGACCCAGTACGAACTCAACGACGACCAGCCATGTGACGTATGACAACAGCATCACGGCCAAGGATTCCACGCTGAAGACGGCGAAGGAAAACCAGAATATTACCATGGCCTCCGTTGACGTGACCAGGGCAGCCTTCAAGACGGTCGCCGATACGCAGGGCGGTATCGCGGGCGCCGCTTCCGGCAGCACGGATAGTACGCTTGACCGCTCGAATAAGATCTCCATTTCCGGCGGCCTCATCGAAAGTATGAACGATGTGAACCTCTATGCCGGCGCAAGCCTGAACCGTTATGAGTCCAGCCTGAACTACGAGCTCTCAGCAGAGGCTTATAACAGGACGGTCATTCCGCTCTGGACAGATCCTAAAGTCACAAACAGCATGACGCAGAAGAATCAGCTCCTGATCGATGGCGGCGTGCGCTCTGTCCGCCATACGAATCTGTATGCAGAAAAGGGCGTGACTACGGTCACAGAGACCGCCCGTGAATATAAGCTTTATACGAAAGACGGCGGGGAAGGCGAAGTCGCCTCGACGGCTCATGGCGATCGGATCAAGAATGAGGTGGAAGACAATTATATCGATCTGAGTGCAAACGGCTCCATCCTGGCCGGTATCCATACGGATCTGGACCTTGCCATCAGCGGCGGAACCAGCTACACCGACAATGGCGCCGGAATTGCACCGACGCTTCATACGGACGGGGTCGAAGTCACGGTCTCCAAAGGGGCGGACTGGTTTGACAAGGACAGTGTCGAAATAGGCACCGTCACCCTCACGAACCCCTTCTATGAAAGATACATGAACCTCCTCCGGCAGATGGGCGAGTACCCGGTTGAATCGAATGAACACAAGAATCTGAAGGCAGGGGCCGAAATGCTGGCCGCTATGATGGAATCAGGCGGATACACCAGAAACGGCAGGATCCTTGGAGAAGTGGAAATCGCATCTGCTTCGATTCCGGATATCATCATTTCCGGCGGCAACATCAATATCGATGCCGACAAGGTCCAGGGAACGGGCAGCCTCACGGCCAGAAGCGCCAATTCTGCCACGATTTCCAATGCGAGCGATCTGTACATGAAGACGGGCAAGATCGTTCTCAAGGAATCAGGCGGCGAAATCCGCAGGGACGGCGTCTCCGTGAAATCGAAGGACGAGCTGGCAGGCTTTACCGGCACGATGGAAAGCAGCAGCCTCATCGATATCGCTCCGAGCGTCACCATCCAGAGCACGGGCGTGGGGAAGGATGTCAGCATGACGGATGACAAGGGTGTGAGCCATACGGTAAGAATCACCCGCCCGGATATCGGCGTTTTCGGAAATATTGAAAATGCGCGCGGCAAGATCACCATCAGGAACAACAATGAAAACGTTTACGTCGACAGCAAAGCCAATGTCACAGGCAAGACGATCGAAATCAGCGCGGAAAAAGGCGCTGTCACACAGGCAACGAGCGGCTGGAATGTCGTCGGGTCAAATCCGATCCTGCGCTACCGCTTCAGCGAAGACATCGCCAAAAAGATCCAGACATACCTCAACGATAATGCGGAAGCTATTGCGAAAGGGACCAAAGATGTATCCTGGCTGACAAAGGCAAGCACGTATGAAGAATTTCTCGACACGCTTTTGAACGGATATCATTGGGAAGGTGCGCTCAGTACCATCCACATCTCCAATGCCAATGCTCTGAAACTGACAACCGAGGAACTTGATGAAATCAGAAAAGCCAAAAGTGACTATGAAGCCGATGACGGAGCAGGCGTCCATGCCGGTGAAAATGTGTACCTCACCGCCAAGAACGTCATCATCGACGGCCTGATCCAGAGCGGCTACAACAAGTATGAGACAGTCCTCGACAGTACAGAGAGCCTTAACCGCACAAGTGCCATCAAGAGCCTCTGGCAGGGAAATGGAAGTCCGGAACTCACGAATGACAGGGTGCTTGGCGATAAGGAGTACCTTGTCAACGAGGGAGGCGGCGCTCATTACAATACAGAGACAAGAGTCTGGGAATATGCGCCGAGGATTTACTACAATCCTTCGACAAACAATTATGTGACAGAAAACATCGAGCCTGTCGGCGGAAAGATCTATATCGCCGGCAATGTGGCAAGCACCAATGGCAAGGGCCGCATTCTGGCCATGGACGGCAAGGGAGATATCCATATTGATACGACTGCGGCCGGCGAGGGCAGCACTCTGATCCTCAATACGGTCAAGAATCAGGATGTCGACGGGCTGATCAGCATCAGGGATCCGGCAGCCAACATGCGGACGGAAATCCGGATGGGAGATAATGGCATCACTTATGACTACACGCCAATCGATGGAGATGCTGACTCCGCAGAGCGCATAGCAGCCAATGGTGATGGCAGCCTGACCTACAATCCGATGAATCAAAGACTGATCTGGACAGGAGGTTCCTCTGGCGGAACAACGCATGAAACGAAACAGTATAAGGAAGACTTCGTATTCTGGGGCGGTATTACGTACAATACAACGGATGAGTTTGTCGCTAAGGCAGACGAGACGGGGAATGTAATATCAATCGGTTCTGTCAAGGTTGATGGAAACCCGGCAGAGTCTGGCCAGGTCATCATCAATGCATCGGAACCTCAGACCAATGATTACGAAGTGACGACAAGCTATTACCAAGGTGCAAAACACATCGGGCCGGAGGTCGTAGAGAGACACTACAAGAGCAAGTTCTTCGGCATCGGGACAAGAACCCATACCTGGGAAGAATCGTACGAGACAGCAAAGAGTTCGACGTATTCGATCAATGCCAATAAACCGATCACGATTGATTTCCTTAAGAGCGGCAACGGCAGTATCAGTGTCGCAAGTGCCGGCAATATCAAGCTGGAAGGAAATGTTTCCTCGGCAAGCAGCACGGGCACCGTCACTCTCTCCAGTACAAAAGGATCCATCGAAGGCGGCACGCACGGGGTCATCACGACGGATCATTTGACGGCCCGCGGCGAAAGTGATGTATTCCTGGACCATGCAGCTGCCGGAACGGACGCAACGATCGATATTACTTCTGCGTCCGGCGATATTTCCATCCTCTCGGATCAGGGAAATCTCCATGTCAATAATGCCAGCGCATTGAATGGCACGGTGAACATCCATGCCGACGACAGCATCCAGACGAATGAAGGAAAGAAAATAGAAGGACAGCGCATCGATCTTACCAGTGATCACGGCAGTATCACTGCTCTTGCCAATGCGGCATCCGAAGCGGACGATTACAACTTCCTGTGGGCCAACCTCAATGCGCAGGCAGATGGAGATATTACACTTCGGAACGACAATGGCAACATGCGTATCGGCCGGATCGTCAGCAAGTCGGGCGATGTCGTCCTTACGACCAGTGGCAGCTTTGAAGAGGCTGCGAATAATGTGGATATTTCCAGCAGCGAAGACAAGGTAAAACAATGGAAGGAACTCGGCCTCATCAATGCAGGTGATGCAGCCGGCAGCCGTGAAAAATCGGCAGAGGCTGCAAAGGCAGACCGGCAGGCCATCCTCGATGCAAGGGGAACGCAGCTCGCGCAGGCTTCTTCCCATACCGCAGAAGAATACAAGGCGGCCGCTTCTGCGTATGCCAAGGCCTTTGCGGAAAGCACGGACATGCAGGAAGCCCAGGATACGTATGAAAAGATTGTCAAAGCAAACCCGGACAATGAACTGGCCCTGCAAAATGCATATGAGGATTATACGAACAAGAAGAAAGCATTCCTGGCAGAACTGGGATACACAGGCTACACCGAAGAGGAAGAAAATCTCATTTTCGATTCTGCCGAGCTCATCAGCAGCACCTCTTACGGCTGGAGCCAGAACGATCTCCTCTATGCGATCCAGGACAGCATCCTGAACGCGTCACCTAGAAATGAAGTCGTCACTGCCGAAGAAGCAAATATCGAAGGCAGGAACATCACGCTCAGGGCGGCAGAGAATATCGGCACGGACGATGCTCCCGTGGAAATGTCCTATGACAGCCTGAGCAATGAGGATAATCTCCAGATCCTGTCAAAGGCAAAGGCAGGCGACCTGACATGGGATGACGAGAAGAATATTCTGACTGTCCGCCAGCAGAGGCCGATCACCATCAAGGCCAGCGGCACGGTGGACATCTCTGCCAACCCGGACGGCACCTCCAGCACAGGCAATATTTACCTCGCCGGCGTCAAGAACACGCAGCTCAATATTTCCGGCAACATCGATACGAATGCCGACGTCAAGCTCATGAGCGACAACGGCGTCCAAATGGAAAGCGGCACCATTACGGCCAGGAACCTCATCATCACAGGCGGCAATGGAGATATCGGAAGCGAAGAGAAGAACATCCTGACGAACATTTCCGGCAGCCTTGATGCGCGCACGGAGAAGAATCTCTATCTCCACCAGATGGCGCTGGGAGGAAATGAGGCACGTGTGCTGATGCTCCAGAACGCAGGCGCATCCGGCGTATACCTTACCTCTGATGCAGGCATCGCCATGACGACGGAAACAGGCAAAACGATGGGCTACATCGATGGCGACAGAATTTACCTCACCTCGAAGGACGGTGCCATCGGCAAGGAGGGTGACGGCATCCGCATCCGGAACAACGGAGCCCTCCTCTCGGCCCATGCAGAAACAGACGGACAGGGCATCTACCTCTCCGGCAAGGAATCGAAGTCGCTCATCCTCTCGGAAGTGACTGCCGGCGGCGATTTCAAGATCGAAAGCGAAGGAACTGTCGATGCAGGCGTCCTTGCAGATGAAGAAACGGGAACTTCCGCGGTATCGAGCGCCATTACGGCAGACAATGTTTCCTTCAAGACCCTTGGCGCAGTCCATCTTGTCAACGGCACCATCGAAACGGCAGAGACGGGCGATACATCGCTGGAAGCAAGCGGCGAAATCACCCAGACCACGAGCAACACCATCCAGTCCGGCTCCCTCACCGTCAAGGCTTCTGGCGGCGTAGACATGCAGACGAATAAGAGCGGCACGGCCAACAAGTTCGGAACCATCAACCTGACGGCTCTGGCAGCGGATAAGGACGTCCTCATCGAAAACGCCCACGACACGGAAACCACCGTCAATATCGCAGAAGGAACCACGACAAACAGTATTACCGTGACGAACAACAGCACGAGCGACTCTTCCAACGTCATCATCCATGGGGAAGGCACGGCTGAAACCTATATCAACATCGATAACGGAAAAGGCACCATCAAGACAGACAGCAATCTCACCGCCAATGGCGGAAACATTACCCTTACCGCCAAAGACGGCATCACGAATGAAGGGGCTATCGCTGCCAAAGAAGGCGTCTCCATGGCCTCGGACAGCGGCATTATCACCAATAAGGGTGCCGTCAGCGCATCCGCGGGCAGCGTCTCTATGACCACGACCGGCGCCATCATCAATAAGGGTACGGTCACTGCCCAGGCCCCGGCAAAACAGAGCAAGATGAAACGTTTCTTCTTCAGCGCGAACGACATCAGCAATGAGGAAGTACCCGCTCCCGTGGAAAGCACAAAGCACCATCGATCTTACCGCAGGGGAAGGCATCACACAGGAAGGCACCCTGCATGCTTCCGGCGACGTCCATGTCTATTCCAGCACGGGCGATATCAAGCTGACAGGCCCTGACGGAACGGCGGCCATCATAAGCGGCGATGATGCCTATGTAGAAGCGAAAGATGGCAGCATCACTGTCACCGGAGACGTCACTGCGGCAAACAATGCCTCCCTCATTTCCGCAGACGGCAAGATCAGTCTCGCAGGAAACATGGAAGGCACGGCAGGAAACGTCGTCATCCATGGATACGATGAATCGCCGGATGAAGCAATCAAGGGCGATATCGAAGTCAAGGGCAATGTCACAGCCGGCGGCCTCCTCGACATTTCCACCGTCAATGGCAAGATCATGATCGGTACGGCAACAGGAAAGACCGAGCTCTCGGCCGGAACTGGCGCTGCTATCCAAACCACCCTCGGCGACATCGAAATGAAAGGAAACATCCTTGCCGGCGGAGATACCTCTATTTCCACAGACCAGGGTTCCATCGGCTATGAAGGAAATCTGGAAACGACCAAGGGGGACCTCACCATCGAAGCCCATGATCAGGCGATGGATGCTGATGCAGGAAATATTGACATCATTGGCAATGTAACCGGCGCAGGAGCGGCCAGCCTTACGGCAGAAAACGGCTCCGTCGAGATTTCAGGAAACCTCCTCGCAAAGAATGGCCTTGCCTCCATCGCTGCATCTGGCAGCAAGGACGACGAGCAGTATGGAGACGTCCTCGTTTACGGGAATGTCACCTCGGATACAGGAGACGTTTCGATCGGAACCAATTACGGCAGCCTTATCATCGGGGAAGACGAAGCACCAGTCTCCATTTCCGCGGCAAAGACAGCCAATATTTCCAATGGCGAAGGCACGGTTGCCATCTATGGTAATGTCAGCTCCGCAAGCGGCACGACCATCCAGACTACGATCAAGGGCAGCATCGACGTCACAGGAACGCTTGAAACGACCGGTGAAGGCGATGTAGAGGTTCTTGCCAGGGACGGAGATATCAATCTTACGGGCAAGGACGGAAACCCGGCTGTCGCAAGCGGTCATGATGCTTATGCAGGGACAGATGCCGGCAGCGTCACTGTCACCGGAGACATCACCGCGGCAAACACAGCATCCCTCATTTCCACTGGCGGCAAGATCAGCCTCACAGGAAACATGGAAGGCACAGCAGGAAATGCCGTCATCCATGCATCTGATGCGGCAGCTGAAGACGTCAAGGGCGACATCGAAGTCAAAGGCAATGTCACATCCGGCGGCCTCCTCCATATTTCCACCGACAACGGCAAGATTGCAGTCGGCACGGAAACAGAGAAGAGCGGGCTCGCATCCGGAAATACGGCCGTGATCCGGACAGAAACCGGAGACATCAACATCTACGGAAGCGCAGGATCGGTGGGTGACATGGACATCGAAGCCGCCAAGGCAGGCAATGTCCTCGTCGAAGGAAACATTTCTTCCGAAGACAAGACTATCAAAGTCTTCACCAAGGCAGGAGAAGTCACTCTTACCGGCGACCTTGAAGCCGGCGATGATATCGATCTTGAGACCGATCAGGGCAGCATGAATCTCACCGGCAGCGCAACGGCAGGCGGAAACATCCTGGCAGGCACTCACGAAGGCGATATCATCCAGACCGGAGGCAGCCTCAAGGCCGGAGACAACATTGCCATGGGCACCAGAAACGGCGCCATGGATATCGGCGGTGCGCTTTCTTCCGGCAATGGAAACGTCGACCTCATGACCGTCAATGAAACAGGAAATGTGGATAAAGGAAATATCATCGTCCGCAGCACGGCAGCGGCCACGAACGGTTACGTCAGCGGCTACACCACCAGTGGAAACGTGGATTTCCTTGGCGATGTCACTGCAGACAAGGAAGTCCTCGCTACGACCGAAAGCGGAAATGTCCATTACGCTGGCAATATCAAGAGCGGAGCGGACATCCTCCTCAATACCGGTGAGGGAGATATTACCCTCGACGGGAAAGCCGACGCCGCCGGGCAGACCGGAATCAAGGCAGCCAAGCAGGGAACCATTACACTGCGCGATGACCTTACTTCCGGCACGGATATCAGCCTTGGCACCAATGAAGGAAACATCTTCTTCAAGGGCCTCGATGACGATGCATCCGAAGACATCAACGTCACCTCGAAGGACGGAAACGTCGAAATCACCACCACTGGAACCGGCGACATCAAGGACGGCTGGCTGGAAGATAACGGCGACCATGCTGTCATCAGGTCCGAAGGCGGAAACCTCACCATCAGCCACAGCGGCAGCGGTGAAGTTGACCTCTACTCCCTCTACGCCCTTGAAAAAGCAGGCGCAGACGTCAAAGACGGCGACATTGTCATCGATACCGTAGACGGAGACGTCGTAGCCGTCATCACAAGGAACCCTGACAAAGTGATGGAAGCTACACATGTTACAGCAGGCAGCAGGCTTGACACCTCCGGCACGCACATCGACATCGGAAGCGTCGCCCAGCGGGAAGGGTACACCACACCGCTCGAATTCGCATCCATCGCAGCCGATGATACGGCGCCGATTGAAAACTTCGTCATCGGCGACCTTAAAGGCGGTACGGAACTCGTATTCGACCACCTCTGGATGAAGAACGGATATGTTTCTGTATCTGGCGGAACCATCGAGATCGACAAACTCTACGTAGAAGACAGGGCATACTTCAGTAACGGCACCATGAGCACCCAGGTCTTCGGCACCACCCCGATCGCAGGCAGGAACATTTCCACCACCTACTGGAATGACACCAGCCTGAACCGGCCAGGGACAGACCTTGAAACCTGGCTTGGAGACGGCAACCCGGGCAGATGGATGTACCTCCACTTCGACGGAGACACCGGCAGACAGTGGAGCAACGGAAACCTCGTGGAAGTCAAACCATACAACCACGTCTACAGCCAGAGATACAGCATGGCTGAAGAAATGGCCAGAGAAACCGGCAAAGACGGCATGACCACAAGAATCACCAGGTACAACCCGGGCCGTGCTAAATTCGACCACGAAGGCCTCGTCGACGCAAGCCAGCTGACCACAGCCATCGAAGACAAGACAGAAAAAGAAGCAGAAATTAAAGTAGAAGGATAAAGGAGGAATAAGAAGGAGCCATGCAGGATCAAACCCGCATGGCTCCTTTTGACGTGGGCATGGGGAGCGATGGAAAACCATACGACTGAGCTGTATGAGAGAGAAATCAGGACGCAGTACATCGCCATTGATAATAGCCGCTCTCGTCGATACGGAAGGCTTTGACCTGCCCCAGCGGGGAAGGCGTCTGGCTTATCTTTTAACTGTTGCCAGAGAAAGGGGTGCAGTATTCATTGTCTTTTATAAAAAGGTTTTTCGAGCCGTAGCTCGGTTGCCCGGTTTTTCATATATTTCCTTCACATTTCCTTTCAAAAGTATACTTTCGGATAATTTTTTTCCAAATCATTATCTCTTACACTATATAAAGAGACAGTGTCCGCTTCAGGATGCGCTTATTCGTCCGCTTTTGGGAATGGCGGAGTGATTTCGTCGGGAAGGCGAGGTTGGGATGATGAATAAAAATATGGTCCGGGCTCTGGAAGCTCTGGTTTTGGGAAGTTTATTATCGATGCCGGTCATGGCGGCCGGTGAGCCTTTGCGGCCGTCAGGATCGACGGATTCAGGCGTGCAGCTGAATATGACACGCCAGCAGCTGGAGCGTCAGCGTGTGGCGCAGCGGATGGCTGAGGGCTGGGACAAGAGCAAGGTGGAAGAGACGGCTCCTGCGGAGGAAAAGCCCGAAGGAGCAGTCCGTTTTGTGCTGAAAAAAGTAGAGATTCCAAAGTCCGAGGTCTTGAAGCCGGAGGAAATCTCACAGATTGTGAAAAAGTATCAGGGACGCGAGGTGTCTCTGGATGATCTCTATGCTCTGGTCGGAGATATCAATGCTCTCTACCAGAAGAAGGGCTTCATCACCTGCCGCGCATACCTTGCACCGCAGACGATCCATGAGGGAACCGTTCACATCGGCCTTATCGAAGGCAAAAACGGCACACTTTCAATGGTTGGAAGAAATTCTACGAATGAAAGCTATATCAAGGACAGACTTCATATCAAAGAAGGGGACATTCAGGACATGAACCGCCTGAATGCGGATCTCCTCCGTTTCAATGCGACGAATGATGCGCAGCTCCGCATCCTCCTGAAATCCGGCGAGAAAACAGGGACGACGGATTACGTGATCGCCGTCAAAGAGCCGCAGAAGCAGATTGCAGGGGTCTTCTCGGATAATGCGGGAAGCGACACGAGCGGCCTTTACCGCGTCGGCGCCTACTGGCAGGACCGGGACGTCATGGGAAACCGCGACCATTTCTTCCTGAGCGGCGTCCGTTTCGAAGGCATGAAAGCTATTTCCGCCAGCTATAATACGCCGGTAAACACCATCGGCACGCGGGCCGGCATTTCCTATACGACAAACAGCGTCAACGTCGTGGACGGGCCGTTCGAAAGCCTGGGCGTCAAGGGCCATGCGTATGCATTGACCGCTTACATGGTTTCACCAATCATAACTTCCGAGCACATGAAATCCGAATGGGGCATCGAGTACGGGCACCAGCGTTCCAAGACCGACTTCGGCACGAAGACACCGATGAGGATGCACTGGACCGACGACCGCATCGATTCCTTCCTCTTCTACTACGACCAGCTCGACTTCGGAAGATCCTCCGCTTTCTACCAGAAGCACGGCTACCGGACAGGCTGGTACAAGAACCTGTATGAGGATAACAGCACCTTTGGTAAGTATGAATTGAACATGGTCTACCAGAAAGCGTACGAATCCGGCCAGGACTGGACAATCCGCCTTGACGGCCAGATTTCCAGCACGAACTACCTGCCCTCTGCAGAAATGTTCTACCTGGGCGGCATGTACAGCGTCCGCGGCTACAAGGAAAGTTTGATCGGCGGCGACGGCGGCTTTGCAGCCAGTGCCGAATACAACTTCCCCCTCGAAAAATCGCACCGTCTGAAAGGATATCTCTTCCTGGACGGCGGCCGTGTCTGGGGCAAAAGCGCCTATGACGACAGGAACCTTGTCGGTGCGGGCTTTGGCCTCAAGAGCCAGATCAACGACCACATTTCCCTCAACGTCGCTCTTGCATTCCCGCTCATCCGCACCATCAATGATCAGGAACAGGGCCGGACAAGGATCCATTTCTCCCTCAGCAGCGCATTCTAAAAAATTTCCCTTCACTTTTGTGTAAAAAATCGCAAAAAAGTATACTTTCGGATAGTTTCATTCCATTTTGCGATAGGTTAGAGTAAATGCAGGGAAAAAGCTTTGGCCCTGGCAATGGCGCCGGGGAAGCTCTATTGATTTAGAAAGAGGGAATCGAAATGAACAAAAAAGCAGAAAGTTTCCAAGAATACTTGGACAAGAGAAAACTCAAAGACTTCGCTGTCGAAGAAATTGCCAAAGATCCATTGGAAACCGCCGTATTCCGCTCGCACATGCAGCTTGAAAACGCAAGACTGCCAATCATCGTCATCCTTGACAAGAGCATCTACGGCATCGTCCGTCTCCTTGTCGCTCAGAGCGCCAAGAAGAACAACGAAAAAGCACTCGAAGAGCTTATGAACAAGTTCAATAAACAATACAAAGCATTCAAATATTACCTCGACGACGAAGGAAACCTCGTCCTCGATCTCAGCATCCTCTGCCCGGAAGAAAAAGTAAGCGGCTCGATGATTTATGCCCTCTTCCAGAGCGTCGAAGAACATCTCAAGACTGCCTATCCGCAGTGGATGAAAATCATCTGGAAGTAATTCATACCGGGGATAGTACAAAAGAAGGGCGGGGAGGGCCCGGACTTTTGTGGAAATGGGAGGAACCATGTTAGGGATTGCGGCAGGACTTCTCGCGGGTGCCGTTTCAGGCGTTGCCTTCTACTGCATCCTTTGCAGGAACGCAGAATATAACGACGCGTTCGATGAAGACCGCATCAGAGAAAGATTTATGGTAGATATGAATAACAAAACAGGGATGGAATGATTCCGGGGAAGGAAGAATTCCTGAAAGAAACAGCGTTTCCGGGAAGAAACACTATTTCAAAAAAGCAGGCAGCGGGAACTGCCTGCTTTTTACGTTGAAAAAGATAAAGAGTATACATAAAACAACTCGCCCACTCGATATTCCAGAGTCCTGACTTTTGGGAGGGATCAGAGCAGCCCACCAATACTCGCCTTCCCAGACGGGGAAGGGGGACCGCTTCGCGGTGGATAGGGTTGATTTCCCACGAGCAACGCGAGGTTGTATGGTTTTATTCCTCTCTCCCTCATCCTCCACCTATCTCTTTTCCTCATGCTTATTGAGAAAAGCAATGACTTATAGTTGCGAATGAATTGTAATTTTAATAATTCTAAATATCTTTGTTTTACTCTACCTATAAATTTCTATCCGATAATATCGAGTAAAATCCAGTATAAAGAAATCTTTTGAATATGCCCATTTGTATTTATAAATCAAATGTTGACAGATTATAAATTCTCAATATATAATTAAGACATGAATGAATTAGAAATCTTCAAGGCTCTATCGAACCCTATACGGCTAAACATCATAAAGTGGCTGAAGGAACCGCAGAATAACTTTCCACCCCAGGGACTCCATGTGCCGGAGGGAGACCGTTTTGACAGAAGTGTCTGTGTTGGATCGATCTGCGAAAAGACTCAGATTTCCCAGTCGACCATCTCGCATTATCTTGATATGATGCAGAGAGCAGGTCTTTTGGAATCGCGCCGTCTCGGCAAGTGGACATACTACCGCTGCAACGAAAGGAACATCAGCCGATTGTCAGAGTTCATCCGTAACTCGTTATAACCGGTCATTATAAGGTATAATAAAGACGGCAGGGAATCCTGCCGTCTATTTTTGGGTTTATGTATCTAATAAACGAGATACATTTTGGAATATTTCATGTAAATTCTCATTTTGAAGGCAAAAGCCGGAAAGGACTGTTCACATGATTGAAAAACCATTTATCCTCGCAGGAAAGAAACTCTCCACACGTCTCGTGTTCCCGCCGCTCGCAACTGAAAGCTCAGACGGCGGCAAGCCGAACGAAAAAATCACGCAGCACTACTGCGCCATTGCAGCGAACCCAAACGTCGGCATGATCATCACTGAACACAGCTATGTCGATCCACAGGGCAAAGCAGACCCGCACCAGATTTCCTTTGCCGACGACTCCGTCATCGATGCACAGAAAGCCATGGTGAAATCCATCCGCAACGTGCGTCCTGACATCTGCCTCCTCGCGCAGATCAACCACGCAGGCGCCAACACACGCAAACTCTACACAGGCATGGACCTCGTCTCCGCCTCTGACATCAAATGGACCAGAGACCAGGCAAGAGCCCTTACCGTCGATGAAATCCACGATCTGGAGCAGAAATACATCGCAGCAGCCCTCCGCGTCCAGGAAGCCGGCTATGACGGCGTAGAAATCCACTGCGCACACGCCTACCTCCTGAACCAGTTCTATTCGCCGATCACCAACCACAGAGACGACGAATACGGCCCGCAGACCATCACCAACCGTCTCCGCTTTACCCTCGAAATCATCAGAGGCATCAAAGCCAAAGCCAATAAGAACTTCATCGTCTCCGTACGCTTGGGAGGCTGCGACTACAAAGAAGGCGGCAGCACCATCGAAGACGCATGCGCGGCAGCTAAACTCCTCGAAAGAGAACACATCGACCTCCTGAACCTCTCCGGCGGCACCTGCCAGATCTTCAGACCGGGCCACGCAGAACCAGGCTTCTTCACCGACATGTCCGAAGCCGTCAAGAAATGCGTATTCACCCCGATCCTCGTAGCAGGCGGCATCAAAACAAAGAAAGAAGCCGACCTCTTCCTCCGTGAAGGCAAAGCTGATCTCATCGGCGTAGCAAGAGCGCTCAACGCAGACCCGAAATGGGAAATGTAAGGAAATAAGGAATTTAAAAGAGAGCTGTGACGAAATGATTGTACATTTTGTCACAGCTCCTTTTAGCATGCATGAAACGCCCCAGGCCCTTGGATATTCTCATTTTCCCATCTTCCTCCATGGTATAATGGGAGGAGCAAAGGAGCTTGTTATGTCTACTAAAAATACCCCACTCACATTAAACGCGACGTATACGATCGAGATCCGCGATCTTGGTGTCCACGGCGAAGGCATCGGATCGGCGGAGAATTTTACTGTCTTCGTTCCGGGAGCTCTTCCTGGAGAGACGGTGAAGGCGAAGATCATCCTGATCAAGAAATCGTATGCTTCCGGGAAACTCATTTCCGTCGAGAAGCCGTCTCCCTACCGCACAGTGCCCCAGTGCCCTGTTTATGACTCCTGCGGAGGATGCCAGATTTCCCATCTGACTTACGAAGGCCAGCTGGCAGCGAAGGAACGCCGTGTGAAGGACGTCATGGTCCGCATCGGCAAGGCAAGTGAAGATGTCGTCCTTCCGATTCTTGGCGCGCCGCATGAATGGAATTACCGAAATAAAATGGCCGTTCCCGTCGGACAGGTGACAGGCGGCCCCGTTCTTGGCTACTACCGCCAGGGCACGCACCAGATCGTCCCGATTCAGGAATGCCTCATTCAGGAAGAGGAAAACAACCGCCTTCTCCGCTTTGCGGAAGACTTCATGATCCGCCACGGCATCACCGGCTACAATGAAAAATCCGGCAAAGGCTGCGTCCGCCACGTCATGGGGCGTGTCGGCGACAATGGGGAAGTCATGGCTGTCATCGTGACCGCTACCGAGAACCTGCCGAAGAAGGACCTCTGGGCTGAAGAAATCCAGAAAGCCCTCCCTGAAGTCGTTTCCCTCTACCACGACGTTCAGAACAAGAAACGCAACGTCATCCTGGGATCGGAAATCCACCACATCTGGGGAAGAAAGACACTCACCGCATCCCTCTGCGGCATTGCCTTCGAAGTATCGCCATTTTCCTTCTTCCAGGTCCACAAGGTCCAGGCAGAAGTCCTCTACCAGAAGGCCCTGGATGCCGCTGACCTCAAAGGCGGGGAAACCGTTATCGATGCTTACTGCGGCACAGGCACCATTTCCCTCTGCCTTGCGAAAAAAGCACGCCGCGTCATCGGCATCGAAATCGTCAGGGAAGCCATCGAAGACGCTAAGAAAAACGCCGCATTCAACCATATAGAAAACGCCGAATTCCACGCCGCCGATGCTGGTCTCCTCATGCCGAAACTCTACGAAGAAGGCCTCCGCCCCGACGTCATCGTCATGGACCCAGTCAGAGCCGGATGCAGTGAGGACGTCCTCAAAGCCGCCGCAGGCATGCAGCCCGCCCGCATCGTCTACGTCTCCTGCAACCCCGCCACCTTCGCCCGTGACGCGGAGATCTTAGGCCGCTTAGGCTATAAACTCCAGTCCGTCCAGCCCGTAGACATGTTCCCCCAGACCACCCACATCGAAACCGTTTCCCTGCTGACGAGGGAGTAAGAATGGCAAAGGACGCCAGCGAATTAGAAGAGTAAGCAGTCTATATGCGCAGGCTAAGTATGTCTACAATATAGTCTGAAAATTCTGATAGAGTCATTTTTTCTTCATCCTTTACCACTTACATTGATCAAATGTCTCTTCATCCAGGATCTCCCGGATAAAAATACTGATGGACATGACTGTCCCGCTTTCCGGATCATCCTCCAGCCAGTAGCCGTTTTGCGATTGATAGTCCTCGTTCCAGTCATCATAAGCAAGCGAAGAATCCAGGGCCTTTGCAGTCTCGATGGACATTCCGGTTTTTACTCCATTCGGCAAGGCTCCTTGATACCCCTCCCAGAATACCAACTTAAAGAGCTTATTGTTTTTGGCAAAAAAGATACTGAGAATGCCATCAATAACCAGCACTGTCCAGGGATTGGGGACTGTTTCATATTTGGAGCTCCAGACTTCTTCGTGATAAATAACATCGTTCTCCTTCAAAACAGACTTAATTTCGTCAACTGTCTGATATAACTTGATATTTTCTGTCCCTTCATAAGGGATGATGTTGTCGCAGTCTATCATTAAAAATACCTCATTGGAAAATACAACAACGCTGCTGAGGTACACGCCTTTAGCAGGTTTTTTTCTACGATATTATTCTCTTCAAATTTTACTGTCAACAACAGTAAGAGAAAGGATATCTGCCGTCTGATCAGAAAATTCGTACTTTTTATCTAACTTTTTCCGTAATTCTTCGATAGCTTTAACCCAATCATGGATAAACAAGTCCTTTTCGCGCTGAGATTTGAAGCCGGCATACGAGAATTCATTCTCATTGTTAATGAAGAGTGCATCATATCTGGCTTGCAAATCATCAAATTGGGAGTCAAGTTCGGTGTCATTGCGTAACTCTTCAGGAAGCAGTGTATCTTCCACAAGACCTTCTTCGTCGTACAGCCAGACAGGATAGCATCCATATTCCAGCATAGCTACAACTTTCGTGATCATTTTTAGTTTCCTCCATTCTTTTTAGGTTTTGCACCAACGATATATCCGTTGCTCCACCGGCAACTACAGAAGAAAGATATGCAATAAGAAATTACGAAACAGATGGTCGAAAACCTTTAAAGGCGGCTGAAGCGTCGGATTCTTTTGGTAAATCAGGTGTTAGAAATGAGCAGTAATGAAACAAGCAAATTTATTGCGCTGATTCTTCGGCATAAGCCGGAGGCTATCGGCATTACGCTGGATGAGCACGGCTGGGCGAATGTGGATGAGCTGGTTGCGGGCATCGCGAAACAGCAGCCCTTTGACCGGGATATGCTGGAGGAGATCGTGCGGACAGACAGTAAGATGCGCTATTCCTTCAACGAGGATCATACACTCATCCGTGCCAACCAAGGGCATTCCATTCCCGTGGATGTGGAGCTGGAAGAGAAAACACCGCCGGATATTCTGTGGCACGGCACTGGAGAGAAGTATGTATCGTCCATTGATGCGCAGGGCCTGATTCCGAAGTCCAGGCTGTATGTTCATCTGACCGCGGATTATGATACGGCTGTGAAGGTCGGCTCCCGTCATGGTAAACCCGTTGTTTATACCGTCGCTGCCGGAGATATGCAGAAAGATGGATACCATTTTTATCAGTCCGTCAACGGAGTGTGGCTGACCAAGAGCGTACCTGCCAAGTTCTTGAAGAAAATAGAGAAGCTGTGAGATTTCACGAAAGAGCCAAAGGGCTTTATCGTTGTGCTTATAAACGAAATCATTGCCGTTTCACGAACCAGTTATCTCGTAAGACGTATAATCACTGAAAAGTCACACCAAAAGGAGCCAGCCATGCTGATCAATTTCAATGAAATCAAAGAAGCCAAGCGTTAGCGAAGGATGATTACATGCAAACTGTGCTGAGACATGTGTCCTCTTAACGAAGGCAAGTGTTAGCGAAACCTAAGCCTGAATTTTAGAGGCAGAACGTCCTTATAAAAATTGATGTCAGGAAATTAAACACTGGTACCGTAAAAGCCTTGAAAACAAGGTATTTCTGTGCATTTACCTTTTCGCGTCCAGACAGCCGTCCGGACGCGAAAATTCGTTATAGGGAACTTGTCCAAGGGAAATTGTGCCCACCTCGAGTTATGAGGTTGGATGTCAGAGGCTTGAGGTAGACCAGAATCTGATTGATGAGTTTTCGTACCAGCCCATCGTCAAACTCTACGATGGCGGTTTCCTGACCGGCGATAAAATCCTGAGGTTCAGTGATGCGCTTCAAGGGCAGGAAGTCTGTGGTATAAGTCATTTGCAGCGAGGAGATAGATCAATGATTGATATGTTAAAAAAGTGCGGAATCCGCAATAAATATTCATATAATGTTGACACAGATGCGGATTGAGCAGTAAAATCGGAATTAAAGAAAGAAAAAATGCGGAATCCGCAATATTTATCTCGTGTGGAAAGGGAATACATATGGAGTTTCCAAGAGAATTATACTTACAGAAGCTGATCGGCAAGATGCACAATGGCCGCGTGAAGATCATTACAGGCATCCGTCGCTGTGGTAAGTCATATCTGCTCTTTCATCTGTTTACCCGCTATCTGCACGAGCAGGGAGTCACAGATAATCAGATCATTGGGATTTCACTGGAAGATCTGCCAAATGCCAGATATCGTAATCCGCTGGAGTTGGATCAATACGTGCGGAGTCGAATTGTGGATCAGTCACGTCAATACTATGTGATGATTGATGAAATCCAGTTTGTGACGGCAATTCCTAACCCATATCTCGATGATCCGAACGCGAAGTTAACGTTTATCGATGTGATCTTGGGATTAATGAAGTTATGCAATGTCGATCTCTATATCACAGGCAGTAATTCGAAGATGTTGTCCAGTGATATCCTCACACAGTTTCGCGATCGAGGGGATGAAATACGTATCTATCCGCTGTCATTTGCGGAATTTAGCGGGGCATATGAAGGTGACAGTCGAAGAGCATGGGCCGATTACTGTACATATGGCGGTATGCCGACAGCGGTGGAACTTCAGACACATGAAGAGAAGAGCAGATACCTGCAGGATCTGTTTCAGAGGACGTACCTTAAGGATGTGATTGAGCGTCATAACATAAAAAATGACGTGTCAATATTAGATGATCTGCTAAATGTTGTCGCGTCGGCGATTGGATCACTTACGAATGCATCAAAGCTCTCCCGAACATTTATGAGCGAAAAGCATGTTAGCATCAGCTCGACTACAATAGAGCGCTATTTAGGATATTTTGAGGAGGCTTTTCTCATTAGTAAAGCCAATCGCTATGATGTGAAGGGAAAGCGATATATGCAGACTCCCAGCAAATATTACTTCACAGATGTAGGTCTTCGAAATGCGAAATTGAATTTTCGACAGCAGGAGGAGACGCATATCATGGAAAATATCCTCTATTGTGATCTTATACGACGTGGATATGATGTCGATGTGGGACTCGTGGAGCAGAATGCCGTAACTGCTGAGGGAAAGAAGATCAGGAAGCAGTTGGAGGTAGATTTTGTCGTTAATCGCGGAAGCAATCGTACATATATTCAATCAGCGCTTACGATTGCAGAGCCTGAGAAGCGGAAGCAGGAGATAGCATCTCTGATCCATATTCCTGACTCATTCAACAAGATTGTGGTGGTGCGAGAGTATATCACACCATGGCGTGACGAGAATGGGATTCTTTATATTGGAATCGAGCAGTTCCTGCTGGACGAAAAAGTGTTAGGTTATTAACTTCCAGTTTGTTGAGTTGGTTCGAAATCAGATGGATATGTTTTCGCATACCCTCGGATTTTGGATATATTCCCGCAGACACTCGACATTCATAATGGTGTCTCCGGGCACATCGAAACCGTTTCCCTGCTGACGAGGGAGTAAAATAAAAAGGAGCCAGCCATGCTGATTAATTTCAATGAAATCAAAGAAGCCGTCCTCTCCGGAATGAATGGCGGGGAAGGAACAATGACTGTCCGGATGTTCAATGACAGCAGGTACCGCATCATCCCGACGAAACTCCATCCGGGCGCATCGATCGGACTTCACAAGCAGGAATCCGGAGACGACATCAATTACATCCTTTCCGGCACCGGCAAGGCCATCTGCGACGGGAAAGAAGAAATCCTCACTGCCGGCTGCTGCCACATCTGCCCTAAAGGATCCTCCCATACCATCATTAATACAGGAGAAGACGACCTTACAATGCTGACCATCGTGGTTCATGGATAGGAGGCAGCCATGAAATACAAGAACATCGACCACATCGTGATCACTACGAAGAATCTTGAGGCATGCCTTCATTTCTATGCTGACATCCTTGGCATGAGGGCCGAGGAGAAGAACGGGAGATACGCTCTCTTCTTCGGGAATCAGAAATTCAACATCCACACAAGAAAAGCTGAATTTCTTCCTGCTGCCAGGAACCCCGAATACGGCAGTCTCGATCTCTGTCTTGCCATTGAAGGCAGCATCGAAGATGCCGAAAAGGAAATCAAGGAAAAGGGCGGCGCCATCGAAGAAGGCCCAGTCACACGCCATGGGGCGCTGGGCGAGATGAAAAGCATCTACGTAAGAGACCCCGACGGCAATCTTATCGAACTTGCTTCTTATGAAGATTGAATTGCACCATTCGAAAGGAGAAATCCATGAACAAGGAAGAAACCTGCCAGTACCTCAGAGACCACGGAATTACTTTTGAGACCACCGAGCATAAGGCTGTATTCAACATGGAAGAACTCGCAGAGGTCAAGCTTCCCTATCCGGAATGGGACGCCAAGAACCTCTTCGTCAGGGACGACAAGAAAAGGAATTACTACCTCATCACAGTCAAAGGCGACAAGCAGGTAAACCTCAAAGAATTCCGCAAAGCCCAGGGCCTCCGGGCGCTCTCCTTCGCCAGTCCCGATGATCTCCTGAAGTACCTCAAGCTCACACCGGGCTCCGTTACCCCGCTCGGCCTTCTGAATGACGAAGAAAACGCAGTTCACTTCTACCTCGATGAGACATTTTTGGGCCATAAGATAGGTGTTCATCCCAATGATAACACAGCCACCATCTGGCTGGACACAGAAGACCTCATCCGCATCCTCAAAGACCACGGAACCGAAGTCAACGTCGTGGAAATATAAAAAGGAAATGAAAAAGCAGCCCCGCAAAAGGACTGCTTTTTTAGTGGAACGACTCGCCTTCCTCATTTCCTCTCGAGTTCCGGCGCTAAGACGAGGATATCGCCGTGTTTGACCACGGTGCTGCCGGAAGGAATGATGGTGTCGATGCCTCTTTTGATCAGGAGGACGCGGCGGGCGCTGGAGGAGGGGATGGCCGCGAGCGGACGATTGGCCGCTTCGCTTGCGCGGTCGACGACGACTTCTTCCAGAGCGTGATGCTCTTCATCCTCGAAACTGTGAGCCGCAAAGACCAGAAGGTCATTTTCCTTCAGAACCGTACTCCCGTCAGGCACAAGGACTTCGCCATTTCTCATAATCATCGCCACGAGAAGATCCTTTGGAAGCTGAAGCTCCGCCAGTGACTTGCCGCACCAGTTGCTCCCTTCCTTCAGGCGCAGCCGGACGAAACTGATATCGCTGTCATCCTGGTAATCATTGAACGTCGTGCGGATATCTGCCGTAGGATCGATCATCGACAGCTTCTTGGCCGCGAACGGAAGAAGCGTTCCCTGAATGGAAATCGACAAGAGCACCATGCAGAACACAAGGTTATAAAGATTGTACGTAATATCCACATCGGCCAGTACAGCACCGATGGCAAATACGATCGAAGCCGCCCCGCGGAGGCCCGCCCAGGAAACAAGGGCAATCTGCTTCCGCTTGGCCCCGAAAGGTGCCAGGATCGCTGCACTCACCAAGGGTCTTGCCACAAGCGTCAGGAACGTTGTCAGCACCAGGGCCGGCACAATCACAGACGGAAGATCCACCGGCGTCACGAGGAGTCCCAGGAGGAAGAAAATCATCACCTGCGCCACATTCGTCAGGACATCGAAAAAATGGACAAGATACTTCTTCTGCGGAAGCTTCGAATTGCCGATATAAATCCCGCAGAGGTAGACGCTCAGATACCCATTCCCGTCAAACTCCGCCGGAATCGCATACGCCAGCACCATGATCGAAAACAGGAAAACCGTGTGACTCTGCTGCGAAGGAAGCAGCCTCGAATGCGGAAGCTTCAGCGAAAGCCAGCCGATCGCAAGCCCGAAAAAAGCCCCGATCAGAAGCTGCTTTGCCAGGAGCAGAGGAAAAGAAAACGCCGCCCCGCTCAAAAGCGCAATTGCCGCCATCGTCAGCATATAACTCATCGGATCATTCGAACCCGACTCCACCTCGAGGAGCGAATCCGTATGATACTTCAAAGCCAGCTTCTGCGAACGGAGAATATTAAAGACTGAAGCCGCATCCGTCGAAGAAATCACGGCCCCGATCAGAAAACTCTCCAGCCACGAAAGCGACAGCGCGAAATGAGCAAACACAGCCACAGCCCCCGCCGTCCCCGCAACTCCCAGCGAAGACATCAGAGCCGCCTCACGCAGAACCGGCCGCGCTGCCCGCATATTCGTCCCGAAGCCGCCATAAAACATAATGAAAATCAGGCACACCGAGCATACCAGATTTACCAGAGCATAATGATCGAACTGAATCCGAAACGGCCCGTTCTCCCCGAAGAACATACCCAGGCCGATAAAAATGAGCAAAGAAGGAACAGGAATCCTCTCCAAAAATCGATTCAGCAAAATACAAATCAAAATCACAGCCCCCAATAAAAGCAAGGGTTGATTCAACCACACCACATCCTTCCCCAAACAATAGAAAATACTCTATTTACAACTGTAACAGCTAGGACGCAATACTGTCAAATAATCAGAGAAAATCATCGATAATAAAAGGAAGGATATGAGAAATTAGGAAGGATAGTGCGAAAATGAGGGAAATAAGGAAGAAGTGAGTGAAATTATATGTATCGCTAACACTTGCCTTTCCAGACGGGGAAGTACGCCCTTGACCTTGCTCTGGAAGAGAAGGTCGGGATAAGATTACGAAAGGTTTCAAACAAATAAACAGAGCTCTTTCTTTTATTCCTCTTGAAGCTGCCCCCGACGGAGGGAAGTGGCGCCGTTAGGCGACGAAAGGGGTGCAGTAAATAGAAAAGGACATCAGCGGTAACAACACAAATGTCTCATAAGTTGGTGTACGGGGCGGAAACAGCATTTCTCTCAAGGCGTCAGCCTTGGTTTTATGGTTTTCAAAAGGGTTGATTACCACGCAGCAAAGCTGCGGCTGTATGACTTCCTCTGCCTTTCTTTTCAGCCCGCAAAGTTTAAAGATTTCATGATACGGGGGTAAAATGGTATTTTAAATTTGATGATTTGGGGGTAAAACGGCATTTTAAATTTCGTGATTTGGGGATAAAATGGCATTTTAAATTTCATGATTTCTGGTTCCGCCATCTAAAAAGCCCCGCAAATGCGGGGCTTTTCCTATCTTACTTTTATTCTTCCTTCTTATCCAGATCGTACAGGATGAGTCCGATGAAGACGAGGTTTTCTTCTCCTATGTTTTCGATGCCGTGGGAGTTTCCGTTTTCACAGCAGGCGGAGTCGCCCGGGTTCATTTCGTAGGTTTTGTCGTTGTCGGTGTAGAGGGCTTTGCCGGAGAGGATGTGGTAGATCTCGCGGTCGCCCTTATGCTTGTGGACGCCCATGGAGCAGCCTTTTTCGAGGGTGGCTTTGACGAAGAGGCGTGCGTTTTCGCGGAGGGTTTCCGGGCCTGCGATGTGCTCTAAGATGATGCGGCCTTTTCCGCCGTTGGCGTGGTCGATGATGGTTACGGGTGGTTTTTCGAGCATGATGGGTCTCCTTTACGATTCATTGGTCCAACCGCGGCGGAGGAGTTTCAGGGTTTCTGTATTTCCTATGTTGACGTGGCGGAGGGATTTCCTTGCAATATTTCCGAGCCTGACGAGGGTGTCGACGGGGGTCGGCGGCAGGTCCTGCATGCGGAGGCGCGGGAAGAAACGGGTGATATGGAGGGGAAGGTCCGGGCTGACGGAGGCGAGCCAGACGGAAAGGTCCTCGAAGGCCTCGGGGTCGTCGTTGACGCCCCGGATGATGAGGCAGGTGATTTCGACATGGGAGACTTCGCTGGCGCGGACGATGGTGCGTTTCACGGTGGGAAGGTCTCCGCCCCAGGAGCGGTAGAGGTCCGGGTCCCATGTCTTGAGGTCGATGTTCCATGCATCGATCAGGGGAAGAAGGGCAGTGAGCGGCTCTTCGTTCACGCAGCCGTTGGTGACCATGGCGTTCACCATGCCGGCCTCTTTGATGAGGGGCGCGGTGTCACGGATGAATTCGTAGGAAAGAAGGGGCTCATTGTACGTGTAGGCGACGCCGATATTTCCTTCTTTCCTTGTGGAAATAGCAAGGTCCAGGACGTCCTTGGGCGTCATGCGGCGGAAGGCCGGTTCTGCCTGGGAAATTTCCCAGTTCTGGCAGAAGGGGCAGCACATGTTGCAGCCCATGCTCCCGATGGAGAGGATGCGCGAGCCCGGATGGAAGTGGGCGAAGGGCTTCTTCTCGATGGGATCGAGCGCGGCGGACGTGCACATGCCGTATGTGACGGCGCGGAGCAGCCCGTGGTCGTTCAGGCGCGTGCGGCACCAGCCCCTGTGGTTCAGGGGGATCTGGCACTCGTGCGGGCAAAGATGACAGACGATGCTGCCATCGGCATTTCTTTCATAAAATACAGCTTCCATGATGCCTCCGAAAGGCCGGAGGATCAGTAGTACCTCCGGACGGTGAAACGATACATTTTGACGGGCTCATCGGCTCCGATGCCTGCTTTCCTGCGGGCGATTTCGACCTGTTCATGAGGATCGGTGATGCCTGGCAGGTCGGGGAGGAGAAGGCCTCTTCGGAATCCTCTTTCGACGATGACGCCGTAGATTTTCGGGTTAAGGTCGCCTTCCGAGGAAATGGGCTCTGGTGCGGAAAGGACGTCGACGGAAATGTCGAGATCGTCCAGTTCGTAGGGATTGACGGGCGGGAAACGCGGGTCTTCGCTCGCCGCGGCTTTTGCGTTATGGATGATTTCCTCAGCCGCTGAATTTCGGACGGGAAGGATTGTCCCGATGCAGCCACGGAGGGCGCCGAATTCGTGAAGGGAAACGAAGACGCCGGCTCTTTCCTTGAGTTCTTCGGGAATGTCCGCTGGCGGCTTGGGAAGTGTCCCTGTCTTCAGGTACTCGGCGATCGAGTCCCTGGCCAGGCGCACGCGGATATCATGGGCTTCTTTTCGCCCATCTACTTCTTCGGGCAGGCAGAGGCAGACGCCGTAGCCGACGCCGAAGGGGCCTTCGTGCGAGAGGATGGGGATGGACCATTCCTTGCCGGAGAGCGCGCCGAAGAGAAAATAGACCGAGGGCAGGCCGCACATGCCGATGCGTTCGATGAAATCATCGGTCATCGTGAGGAGCGGCTCCATCGTCTTTCCTTCGAGCGCCTTCATGACGCCCCTGTCGAAGACGATGCCGTCAGGGCTGTAGCCGTTCGGCGAATCCTTCGTCAGACGGTGGGAGAGGTCGCCGGATGCGATGATGGCAATGCGCCGGCCCAGCTTTTCAGCGCAGTTCGTGACAATTTCTCCAAGCACCTTGTTCATGTCGTAATTCGTAAAGCAGGGCGAGAAGAGAAGGACATTTCCTTTGAAACCGGCTTCCTTCAGGAAGTACATCGGGACGAACATGCCCCAGTCGATTTCAATCTTACGTCCAAATTTCTTCGCTGCCGCCTCATCCATGCGGAAAAGCGGGATGACCGGTTCGGCTTCCTTCATGACTGTTTCGGCGAGCTCCTGGTCGACGGTGAATTCCATAGAAAGCTCAGGGTGGCCGAAGTACATGAGATCGCCTGAGAGGTTTTCCTTGATGAAAATGGCAGGCCCGCTCGGCAGGCAGAGATTATGCGGAGACATGACGACGACCGTCTCCGGAGCCGTTTCCATGATGAGTTTCATGGATTTTTGGACCGCGTCCATCGTCTGCTGGATCTTCTTCGTCTCCTTCCCGCCGATCTCGGGAACCATGATAGGCGGATGCGGAAAAAGCCCCGCAGCCGTCAAAAGTCCTTTCATACGACGCCTCCTTTCGGGGAATAAGAATCTTTCTGTTTTCTTCAGTGTAGCCCTAATGATGGGAAAAATCAAAGGGGAAGGGTGCGGATCCCCTGCACAAAAAAGGATGATCCTCTTTGTGAGAATCATCCTTTGTAGGAGTTCGGCTATCGGTATTTATTCTGCTTCAGCGGTTTCCTGGACTTCGTCCTTCGGCTGCGGGTATTCGCCGCGGTATTCTACGACTTCAGCCAGCGGCTTTCTTGGCATGGCCTTGATTTCCTTATCCGTGTAACCAAGGGCGATAGCTGCGACCATTTCGCCGTCAGCGTGGAGCCATTCCTTCAGTTCGTCATATGCGAAGAAAATGTTGCAAGTCCAGAGACTTCCGATGTTTCTGGCAGTTGCTTCGAGGCACATATTCTGGATGGCTGCACTGATGGACTGGATATCAGCGAGTTCCATCATGTACTTGTCAGACGGGTAGGACTGACGATAGTCCATGCCCTTGGTATTCACTACGAATACAATGACCGGTGCCTGTTCCAGGACGCGTGCTGTATAAATAGCAGAAGGAATGAATTTGTCATATCCCTTGCTGAAAATGGCAGTCTCATCGCCTTTACGGTTGCGCATGATGCCCTTCTTCAGGCACTTCACCATAGCTTTTCTTTCTTCACCACGGATGATGATGAACTTCCATGGCTGTTCATTCTTTTCTGACGGAGCCCACGTAGCGGCTGTCAGAATCTCGTCAAGATCTTCCTGTGCGATAGGTTTCTGCAGGAAATGACGGGTACTCCTTCTTTTGTAAATTTCCTCAATCACTCTTAAAATCCTCTTCTACCGGAAAAATTCCGGACTCCTCCATTAAATACAATATAAGGATAATTATATGTGTTCTTTACAAGAAAATCAAGTCTTTAGACCAATAGTCAATAAGATAAAATTCCGCCGGTATCGGACCCGGCTTGGAAGGGGGCGGAAGGAAATGACAGAGACTTTGCATATCGGGCTTTTTCATTTTTACGGTCCGGGTGTATAATTAAAAAATATGAACCCGAGTCAGATGAAAGGTGGAAATAGTATGTACAACGTGATCTTCAAGAGAAGAAGTGTCAGATTCTTCAAGAGCAACCCGATTTCCAAAGTGGATATGAGAGAAATCCTCCGCGCAGGCATGTGGGCACCGTCCGCAAAGAACCGCCAGCCCTGGAAATTCATCGTCGTCAGAGGCAAGAGCAAGGATGAAATGCTCGCCCTCATGGAAAAAGGCATCGAACGCTCCGAAAAAGGCGAAGGCGTCCTCGCAGGAAGCCCGGACCTCTACACCAACTCACGCTTCACCCTCAAATGCATGAAAGAAGCATACAATATCGTATTCGTCGTCAACCCGAACGGCCGCGACATCGAAGAAGAATGGACACCGGCAGACAAGATCCATGAACTGAGCGACGTCCAGGCCATCGGCGCAGCAGCCCAGAACATGGCACTCCAGGCCACCTCCATGGGCATCGGCAGCCTCTGGATCGGAAACATCTTCTTCGCCTACGAAGAACTCACAGAATGGCTCGGCAAAGGCCAGATGGTCCTCGCCATGGCATTCGGCTACCCGAACCACAACCCATGCCCGCTCGCCAGAAAGAGCGAAGACGAAGTCATCGAAGTCAGAGACTAAAAAAGACTACTATATAATGTATAAAAAAGGGGCTGTGACAAATGCAATCATTTGTTACAGTCCTTTTTGCGTGGGGAAGGAAACATAACTCGCTCCCCTCGCCATCCAGAGCCCTGACTTTTTCGAGCGAAGCGAGGTTTGCTTGTTTTCCCATTGCGAAGCAAGGAAGTGGTGTTGACCTTCCCAGACGGGGAAGGTGTCCGGCCTCAAGTACTGATGCCGGACGGATAGGGTTGATTATTCATTGGGCTTTAAAATATGAAACGGTTTCATCGAGCACGGTGAGGTCGTCCGGTTTTATGGTTTTCAAAGAGGTTCATGGTTTCCTCCCCAATCTCCTCATTTGTATACTTTCGGATAGTATCTTCTGGATTTTCCATCTGTTATAGTCGTATGCAGGAAGAAGGAAACCCGGGTTTCATCGATTTTCAATGCGGCCGAGAGCTGCCGGCCGCGCACCGCTCTCTTTCAATCGATGACACCATAAAAGCAGCTCCTTTTTCCTTTTTTTATTGCAAAAAAGGGCCGGAAAGTCATTGAGATTCAGATACAGATAATATAAATATTAAACATAGTTTGAAATTATAAACTATTAATTATAATTATATTGTTATCCGCCAAAAACCGCGAAGAAACCATAGGAAATGGGGCTATGTATATTTGACAGAATGGCCATTATCTGATTCACAAAAATGGATGCTGTAATTGAGAATGCACCTAGAAAATGATTTCCGCTTTCAGTATAACTATATGTCATGCATGGGCGGAATAAAGGGATGTCAACCTTGTAAAATGATAGAATACGGCTGTCTTAAAATGGATACTTTAGCGCGTTAAATCTGAGAATGAACAAAATCGGGAATTATTCCACTAATAGAATTACGTCTATTTACTTATATACTTTTGGTATATTTAAATATCTAAAACTTGTGGTAATATAGAGGTGGATAAATTTATCAAAGTTTATCCGTCAAACGTATAAGGCTGTAAAGGGATTGATTCCCCACGGGATGTAAACGCCCTGTGTCAAGCCATATGGAAGGGCGTGGTGACAGATATCTGTGGAACAGACATCATTTCCGCAAAAGAAAGTGCGGACCGGTAGAGAGACGCCGGGGGGATCACAATAGCTGGAGGGCCTTTACAAGGTGCCAGCAGCACGCAAAACGCAAGACCCTTCTTCCGCTTCCGGGGGGAATCCGAAAGAAGGCATCGGGGGCTTTTCCTGTTTTATGGAGACTCGGAGAACTGCATCACGGAGCGGGGGCTCCGCGCAGAACTTACGCCATGAACGAGGAAAAGAATCAAGAGCCCGCGCGCAAGCGCGGGTTTTTGATTGGGCAAAAAGATGGAGCCCTGGATATAGGATTTCCTTTTGAAATCGGTAAATGCATAAAAAATGCATAATGTAATATCACTTGAGTTAAGGGTACAATTGCATGTATCGAAATAAATAGTATTACTCGCCTGCGAGGGAGGCTGGCGCTGGAATGCTTGAGGGGGATTAAATTATGAAAACGAATGAGAAATTGGTGCGGCTTGTACTGGCCGCAGGCATATTAAGTCTTGCGGGAGGACTCTCCCCGGCAAAGGCAGCTGTCGTGACGGGAGAGAGCGTGACCGTCACGTCCGGCACGGACAATGCGTATGGCGGAAAGGCAGCATCTTCTGACGATACGGTCACGGGGAATACGCTTTCCCTTTCCGGGACCGCATCGCCATCCATTGCGGCCGGCGGGTATGCGGAGGAAGGGATAGCTTCCGGCAATACCCTTTCCATTGCGTACCATGCGAGCGCGGGCACAGCATACGGCGGTTATTCTTCCTCAGGAGATGTCACAGGAAATCATATTTCCATGACGGAGAAAACGTATGTGACAGAAGGCGCTTATGGCGGCTATACAGGAAGCGGCACAGCGTCGGGAAATACGGTCGCCTTGACGGGTACCGATGACAGCGGCGTCTTTCTATCTGACGCCGGCATGGTGGCAGGCGGCTATTCAGCCAATGGAAATGCAGAAGGAAATCAGGTCATCCTGACAGACGATGTAAGTGTCAAGGACAAAGTGTACGGCGGTTTTTCCAAAAAAGGCGACGTCAGCCAAAATACCGTCACCATGAGCAATAGCTCTCTTTCCATTGACGGGACAACGCGCGCTGTGTACGGCGGCTATACGGCTGACGGCAATGCGGAGAGAAATGAAGTATCCATCGATAATAAATCCTATGTCAGCGATGCCTATGGCGGATATACGGGAAATGGCGATGCTTCCGGCAATGCAGTATCTGTCAAAAATACGTCCATCCCTGATGCTAGTGGCGGCGTCGCGGCAGGGATAGGCAGCGCCAGCTCCAATACGGTCACTTTGGAAAACAGCATGATCAACTCTGTAGCAGGCGGCAGTGCAAATGAAGGAGATGCCACTGGCAACACGGTGACGCTGGTCAATTCAGGTGCTGCTATGGTATACGGCGGATCTGCAAATACAGGAAATGCATCAGGAAATACAGTGACAATGACCGGCGGGACTGGTAATGGTATTCTTTTCGTCGTCGGGGGCATCGTTAATGGGTCCGGCGATGCTTTGGATAATCACGTTACCATCACCAATCTCACTAAAGATACCCAATTCATGCCCGGCATGCCCGGTATTGCAGGCGGCGTGACCATGGACGGAAAAGCGGAAGGAAATACGCTTTCCATCACGCAGGATAATGGCACGGTCATCAACATGGCGGATGATCAGGCGCCCATGTACGGCGGCTATGCCAGCGAAGGCGCTTCGGGAAACAGCCTCAGCCTCGGCGGCAGCGACTTGACGGCCTATGACCTTTATGGTGGCTTTACGGTTTCAGGCGATGCCGTTTCCAACAGCGTGAGCATCAACGGGAGCACCGTCACGGGAAATACGTACGGCGGGTATACCGCTTCAGGAAATGCGTCGAAAAATACGGTCCTTCTGACGAATGCTGCCGTGGAAAAGGATACAAGCACAGAAGAGGCAGAGTCGCCGGCCGTCTATGGCGGCTTCACTGAAAGCGGGGATGCTTCGGAAAATACAGTCACCGTGGATGGAGGTACAATCAGCGCCAGCCTTTACGGCGGATACACGAAAGAGGGGGATGCCTCCGGGAATACGGTCAATATCCAGAGCGGCACCATCGGAGGAAGTGAGGAGAGCATACTTTCCGGCGGATACAGTGAAAACGGGACGTCCGATGACAATACCGTTACCATCACGGGCGGCATTCTTTCTTCACTCCTTAGCCTCTACGGCGGTTACAGTACCACAGAGAGCCGCGGCAATACGCTGAACCTTTATACAAAAGGAAATACCATCGAGAACCTGGGCTATTTCCAGACATTAAATTTCTACGTCCCTGCCGGAACAAGCGCCGGAGAGACGATGCTTGAAGTGACCGGCACGGCCGACGTTTCTAATGCGGCAATCCGCGCAGGCGTCGAAGACACGACAAAGCTGAATCCGGGAGAAGTCATCAACCTGATTCATACGGCAGACAATCCGATCGTGACCGACGGCACCACATACAGCATGATGAGCGGAAAGGATACGGCCATGGACGCAGGTTTCCTTGAAAGAAAAGTGCTTATCAGGAAACAGGATGCGAATACCATCGTCCTTTATGTGCCGGAGGACAGCACGCCAGCCTTGAATCCGGATACGAAACTCATCCCTGAAAGCCGCGAAGCCGCTGTGGGCGCACTCAAAAACGCAGCGGATCTCATTTCCAAAGATGCCTACGATGCTGCTTCTGCCGCATGGGAAGACCATGACGTCAAAGACCATTTTGTGCCCTATGCCGTCATCGGAGGACACAACCTCCGCTATGAGACGGGTTCCTATGTCGATGCGGACGGCCTTGCCGCCAACGTCGGCTTTGTCAGGAGAATCGATCATAAGGGACATACCGACACCGTCATGCCGTTCCTTGAATACGGCAGGAGCAATTACACAAGCCACTTGGATAACGGAGCCAGAGGCGACGGACGGGAGCACTATACCGGTGCCGGCCTCCTCCTTCGCCGTGATCTGGCGGATGGCCTCTACTACGAAGGCGCTCTCAGAGCCGGATACACCAAGGGCGACTTCCATGGCATCATTGCGGGTGCCATGACCAGGTACAAAAGCGGAGCGCCCTACCTTGCCGCGCAGGCAGGCCTTGGCAAGATTTATACCAGGGACCGCGACACTTATGATGTTTACGGCAAATTCTTCTATACACACCTTGGCAGCGACTCTGTCACCCTGAAAAGCAGCTTCGGCAGCTCGAAGTATGACTTCGGTGATGTCGATTCCTACGTCACGAGACTGGGCCTGAGATGGACAAGAAACTTCGACACCGTCCGCGCCTTCTACGCAGGCATCGGCTGGGACTACGAATTCGGCGGAAAAGCCAGCGCATATTACCAGACATACAGGACCGACAGCCCGTCCATGAAAGGCGGCAGCGGCTTCCTCGAACTAGGCTGGGAAAGCAAGATCGACAAGACACATCCATGGGGCATAGACCTCAGAGCCACAGGCTGGGCCGGAAAACAAAGAGGAGCAACGTACTATGCAGCAGTGAGCCATAAGTTCTGATTCACTAGGTATTTAACTCGTGCAGAACGAGTGGATTTAAAAAGGACCCGTCGAGGGTCCTTTTTAAATTGTCAGACTACGCTGACGAAACCAGAAAACCGCGGCCTTGCCGCGTGAACTGCACCCCTTTCGGCTCCGCCACTTCCCCCGTGGGGGCAGCCGGTACACCTTACCGTAGTACTCACTTTTCAAGGGCGAGTCCTTTTTTCGTTGTCAGACTGCGCTGACGACACCAGAAAACCGCGGCCTTGCCGCGAAAAAGGATGCTTCGCCTATCGTAAATGCACCTCTTTCGGCGCATGCGCGCCACTTTCCCCTGACGGGGACAGCTTCCCAAGGTATAAAAGAAAGAGCTCTGCGCTTATTTGTTTGAAACCTTTCGTAAATCCCTCCTACCCCCCTTTCGGCTCCGCCACTTCCCCCGTGGGGGCAGCCGGTACACCTTACCGTAATACTCACTTTTCAAAGGCGAGTCCTTTTTGCGTTGACAGACTACGCTGACGAAACCAGAAAACCGGGATTTGGCAGTAAGAAGGATGCTTTGCTTATCGTGAAATGCCACTCTTTCCTTTCCTCCCTCCCCAATTCTTCGCTTCTACCCTCAAAAATTTTTATTTAAGTATTAATTATTTTATTAAATATTATAACGAAAATATTTCATTAAAATAAATTCGTATTATATAATATGGTAGACAAAGTCTTGTTTCGTATGGGAAACGGGCAGGACAGTGTAATGATTTCTCTTGGAAGGCTATAGGGTTGGAGAGGATTCGGCGTCGTGTATGGCCGGATTGCGAGGCTCCAAAGGTTTGGGAAGGAGAATTGAATATGGGAAAGAAGCGCAGTGCATTGGCCGTATGGGTCATGGCGGGACTGTTCAGTCTGGGCTTCAGCGGGGCTCCGGCTATGGCGGAGACGGTGACAGGGATTACGGCAGGGACGGTTGATCCGGAGACGGGTGCTGTCACGCTGAAGACAGGGACGTTTTCGAATGAGGACGGATCGTTTACGGAAGGTGAAATCTCGAAAATAGAGGGCAGTGCATCATCTGGCAATACATATGTATTGTTCGGCTCAGACTATACGGGGCAGGGCAGCCATAATATTGTCTCCCTGAGTGGTTCGGATACCACGCTTTCACCCGGCGTCAGCAATGGCAATGTGTCCGGCATCGCTGCCAGCTATGTTCCCGGGGCTTATTATACGAGCCAATATGGATCGACTCATGAAATTACCCTTGATTCATCAGTGAAGGATGCGAATAGAAATATTCTGTCCATCACGGATGGGGCTGTTGTTGATGATGATTTAGCAAACGGCTCTTATTATTTCACCAATTTTGCCGGCGGTGTATCGGAAATAGGGACGGCCAATGATAACAAGGTCATCGTGGAAAATGCTGTGCTGAAAGGGAATACCTCTATTGTCGGCGGACGGAGCCAGACTATCGCAAAAAACAACTCTGTCGTACTGACGAATGCCGGATCGGATGGGACAAGCTGCCGGTGGACGGTCATCGGCGGTGCCGCTGAGCTCTCTGGCGTTGATGCGGATATCGAGGGGGCTGCGTATGATGCTTCCACGCTGGATGAAAGCCAGATGATGGCCAGCGGCAATACAGTCACTATTTCCAGCGATGCAGCTATGACCGGGACTGCCGCAGCCTATAACCGTGTCATTGGCGGTGCGGGACTGGGCAATGTGACGGGAAACAGCGTGAAGGTCAATTGGGATGAGGGTGCGGAATCGCAGGCCGCATCGAGCGCCAAGACTTCCATCGCTCAGGCGGACGGCGGTATAGCCGGCATAGATACCAGTACTGGAGATTATAATACGGATGATTATTACCTGATCGGCAATGCCGAAAACAATACGGTATACCTGAATAATGTGACAGTGACGGGCATAGAGACTGTCGGCAGGTACAATACCTATTATGATTCCGGTGCCGTTAACGGCGGCCTGGCATATGGCATTGCCGGCGTCAATGGAGCCAGCGGCAATACCGTCTATCTGGCAAATAGTACCGTAAACAGCGCTGCTTACGGCGGCTATATGTATGCAGAAAATCGGGGAGACCTGGTCACGGATACCGATGCGAATACGGCGGCCGTGACACTTCCCATAACAGTGAATAGTGCGGATTCAGAGATTACCGTCACCACGCCTTTAGCGGCCAGTGCCGGTGTCAATAACAATGCATTGCATGTCATAAAAAGCACACTGACGGGCGGATCCGCCGGCGGCATGATGAACGCGGACGACCTTACTGATTTATCAGGAAATACGGTAGTCAGTGTCAATAACAACGGTATCACGCTCAGTGATGGCAGTACGGCATCCTCTTATCTGTACGGCGCCTATTTGGAGACAGGGAGCATTGCGGATCTCTCTGATGAGGCTAAGGTCGGCCTTGATGGAAACAGCATCGAAATGACAGGCGAAAGTAGTGTCAGCCGGAATATGTTCGGCGCCTATTTGGAGACGGACAGCATTACGGATCTCTCTGGCGAAGCTAAGGTCAGTATCAATGACAACAGCATCACGCTCAGTGATGGCAGTACGGCATCCTCTTATCTGTACGGCGGCTATTTGACGACAGACAGCATTGCAAATATTTCTGAGACGTCGGGCATCAGTGTCAATGGCAATCATGTGTCTGTCCAGGACAGCACGGTAAAAAGCACGGGAAGCAGCAACCGTATTTATGTTAACGGCGGATACTTGTATGCCGGTGATATCACGGGCTTCTCTTCCGAAAATGTGACGGTCAGTGACAACAGTGTCACCGCGGTAAGCAGCACTCTTGGAGCCACAGTCTATGGCGGCTATTTTGAAACGACGGAACATGAGAAAGGTGTAGATGATACTGCTTCTGCAGATGCGATTTCTGTTTCCGGAAACAAGGTCACACTTCTGGATACGTATGTCGACGGCGATAATGTCTATGGCGGTTATGGGGTAATCGATAATAATACGGCTGCTTCCGTCGTGCTCTCTCCTGTCAATGTCAATAACAATACAGTGGATATTTCCTTTGATACACTGATGGATACAATGGCACTCTACTATGTTTACGGCGGTTATACATCGCTGGGCAATGCGGACAATAATAGCGTGAGCATCTCGGGAATTCAAGCGGAAAATGGATCCAATATACTGACTATATACCATAACGTCATAGGCGGGAATAGTTCGTACGGATATTATGGCGGCAATGCGGAAGGCAACAAAGTTTCGCTGAAGAATGTCGATTTTTACCAAGCTGTATATGGCGGTAAAGTCGGTACTGATTTCGTTGCTGATCCAGATAAGGGCCTTGCGGGTATCAGCGGTGTCAGCGGCAATACGGTCGACATATCTGACAGCGTATTTAACGGATTCGAGGACAATAACTATGTGTATGGCGGTTATTTGAGAGTGGGGTCTCTGCCGGATGGAGGAACGGCAGAAGAAACAGAAGATGGCATAAAGGTCACCTACACAAGCGACAATAAAACGATATCGTATATACTGCCCAAAGCGTCGAGCCCAGGTGTCAATCATAATACAGTCACTTTGACAAATCTGAAAAACGAGAGAAAAAACATTGGCCTTAATGTCTACGGCGGCAAGGAGGAGTATGTTTCCGGCGAAGAAGCCTTTGACTCTGTAACGGCGAATGACAATAAGGTAACTGTCTCGTCCACGCTGGATCAGGCATCGGTCTATGGAGATGTCTATGGCGGTGCTGTGGCAGAAGGCGATGCGGATAGAAATATCGTAAGTATTACAGGGGAATGGCTTTCTCAGGAAGAAGGTCCTGCATCCAATATAACAGTCACTGACGTCATTGGCGGGAGCGCCGGATACAAGGAAACCCTGCAGGAGAGATGTCTCCTGGGCAATGCAGAAGGAAATACGGTCACTCTGGAAAATGTCCAGGCAGAAACTGTCTATGGCGGCAAAGCGCAGGGCACCTTTGTCAATGGTGCGAGCGGAAATAAGGTCACCATGGTAAACAGCACGGCATCCGCATCATTATTTGGCGGATACCTGTCCCTTCCCGACTGGTTGTATTTGCCGACAATTTCCGATTCCGATGGTGCACAGTCTGTTACCTATGAAGAAGATTATTATGGTGCGTATACGACGTATACGCATACTGTTGAAAGCGCAGCGAGTGCCGGGGCCAATAACAATATCGCAGGAGTCTCTTATGATCTGGAAACGGCAGCAGACTACAGAGAGGCAGTGGGCGGCTTTGCAGAAGTCGGTTCAGCCAATGGGAACACCCTGGTGATGGAAGGCAGGCAGCTGGATGACGGCACCAATATGACAATCGATGCAGGCGATTATAGTGATGAAAGTCTTGTGCTGGTACCCGGCATGGATGTGGCTGCTGCAGGCGGCGCTGCCTATATGGGCACGGCCAATGAAAATACACTGGCGCTGACAAATACCACCCTGAAAAATAATGTCGCTGGCGGTCTGGTAGGCATTACGCTGGCGGCAGATGATGATGAATGGTATTACAAGACCTATGAATTATTTATGGTGGATACCGTGCAGGCCAATGAGAATAAGACACTTCTGACAGATGTGCTGACAGAGGGTTCATCTATCAGCGTATACGGCGGCTATGTGGCACCTACGGCAGCAACCGCCCTTACGCCAGTTCAAGAGGATGACGAGTGGGTTCTCCAGGCAAGGGAGAACGCCAGCGCCAATGAAAATATCCTGCAGATTGTCCAGACAGTGGACAAAGACGCATCGTATAAGGATGTCCTGGGCGGCACCACTCTTTATGGAGAGGCCAATGGAAATCAGGTCATCATCCAGGGTACAGAAAAGGGAAGAATCACAGCAGCTCATGTTGCCGGCGGATACACCGGCGGTACCCATGCAGACAGCAATACAGTCTCCCTGGCCAATGCTGAAGTCACAGGCAGCATTATCGGCGGGACAACGGTTCTCTCCACGCAGAAAACGGTTTATGGTTATGATGAAGATGGCTATGTAGATAGTACAACACCATATACATCAGCACTTTCCTTTGCAGCGGAAGGAGACCAGAGCGCTAAGGGAAATATCGTATCCCTCGCTAATGTCAGCGGAGGTCTTGTCCTGGGCGGTATGGTCATGCAGGGCACGGCCGAGGGCAATGCGGTCACACTGGCTGGCGGCTCTCAGGCTGGTGACGTCTATGGCGGTATTTCCGGCATAGGCGAAGCCAAGGTCAATACAGTCACCATTTCCGGCAGCACGGCAGAGAACGTCTACGGCGGCGCAGCCGGCATCCTGGGCACAGACAGTGCAAGCATTCGTTCTGCCCTGAAGAGCAGCCTTCCGGTTTTGGAATATGATGAAAAAAACAATGGTTATTACGGCGCAGAAATTGATCCGGACGTGGGTTATATTTCCGGAACTACTTTTGAAAATATAGCAGTTGTGCCAGATGCAGAAGAATCTGCCATCAGCGCCAGCGGGAATACGGTGAATATGGTCAGCGGCACGGTGGAATCTATCTACGGCGGCTATGCAGCAGACTCTCTCATGGATGAGGCAGCAGCCGAACCGACGGAAGAAGAGGCAGCAGAGACAGCGTATGGCATCATGAGCGATGAGGAGGGTGAAGGCACCACCTACGAGAGCGGAGCTGCTTCGGACAACACCGTCAACTACTACGGCGGCACGGTCAGCCAGAACATCATCAGCGGCTATTCCCAGTCCGGCGAAGCCAATAACAACACCGTCAACCTGTACAGCGGCATGCTGAGTCTCCTTGGAAACCTCTATGGCGGATACAGCGAAAGCGGCAGTGAAGGCAGCGGCAATACACTGAACGTTTATACCAAAGGAAACAGCACAGGAAATCTGGACCATTTCCAGAGCTTGAACTTCTACGTGCCTAAAGGAACGACAGCCGGTGAGACCATGCTGACCGTCACTGGCCAGGCGGACGTCTCCGGAGCTGTCATCACGGCCGATCCATCCGGAATCGAGAGCCTCAAGCCGGGCGAAACCGTCGGCCTCATCCATAGCGATAACGATATCATCGCAGAAAACACCACCTACGGCCTCATCGGGGACAACCACATCACCGACGAAAACTTCATTTCCTATACCATGGATATCGCAAAGCAGGACAGCAATAACATTGTCATTTATATCCCTGAAAACAGCAAAGGGGTAATCAACCCGGACACCAAACTTCTGCCCGAAAGCCGCGAAGCGGCCACAGCCGCATTGAAGAACAGCGCATCCATCGTGACAGACAGCGCCTTTGGCGCAGCAGCATCTGCATGGGATGAGAGCGGAAACGGCGGCACACAGTTCATGCCGTATGCAGTCGTTGGCGGAAGCGATATGCGCTATGAAACAGGCTCCCACGTCAGCGTCACCGGTCTGGCGGCGAACGTCGGCTTCGTGAAGAGAGAAAAGAAAGACGGACGGACAGACACCGTCATGCCATTCTTCGAATACGGCAGGAGCAACTACGCAAGCCACCTGGATAACGGAGCCAGAGGCGACGGCAAACAGCACTACACCGGCGCCGGCATCCTCTTCCGCCGCGACCAGGCGGGCGGCCTCTACTACGAAGCCGCTGCCAGCGCAGGCTATATGAAAGGCGACTTCCACGGAAGAATCGGCAGCATGAACGCCAGATACGAAAGCGGCACGCCATACATCTCCGCGCAGGCAGGCCTTGGCAAAGTCTACACCAGAAACCGTGACACCTACGACATCTACGGCAAATTCTTCTGGTCCCACTTAGCCAGCGACTCCGCATCCATTGTCAATCAGAAAGGCACCACCCAGTACGACTTCGACTCCGTCAACTCCTACGTCACAAGACTGGGCATGAGATGGACAAGAAACTTCGACCAGGTCCGTTCCCTCTACGCAGGCATCGGCTGGGACTACGAATTTGACAATGAAGCCAGAGCCAGCTACAAAGCTTACTCCACACCGAGCCCGTCCATGAAAGGATCGAGCGGCTTCTTCGAACTCGGCTGGAAATCCAAGATCGACGACACCCATCCATGGGGCGTAGATGTAAAAGCCACAGGCTGGGCCGGCAAAGAAAAGGGCGCCACCTACTACGTAGGAATTGGACATAAGTTTTAAATAAAGAGAGTACTTCCTGTAAATTGAAAAGCCTCGTGCAAATGCGCGAGGCTTTTTTGCGTTGTAAATAGAATTTGAGTGTATAGGTTCATGACGATAGCGGAAGGTTTTGACCTGCCCCAGCGGGGAAGGATGCCTTTGACCTTGCCCTGGAAGGGAAGGTTTGGATAGGATTACGAAAGGTTCAAAACAAATCAGATTGGATATTTTTTATTTCTCATCGCAAGCTGCCCCCAACGGAGGGAAGTGCCCGAAGGGCGAAAGGGGTGCAGTTAATATAAAAATGTCGGGCGGATGAGTTGCATTTCTTCAGCCGCAGGTATATAAGTTCAAGACAAATTAGAACTGATTTCTTATATTTCACATCGCCGAACTGTCCCCGGAGGGGAAAGTGCCCAGCCTATCACTTCTCTGATGCTGGGCGAAAGAGTTGCATTTTCTAAGAAGGCGAAGCATCATCGCCCATGGTTTTAGAAAATGCATTTTCTAAAGTTGCCGGAGAAAGGGGTGCAGTATTCATTGGTTTTTATAAAAAGGTTATTCGAGCAGCGCGAGGTCGTCTGGTTTTTTCATTTTCATTCCTCTGCTTTTAATCCCCTTTCTTTCCTCTCATCCATAAATCTAATCATATAAATATTGAGATATGATGTATATTAAATAAATTTATAAGAATTTATATCCTATAAATAATACAAATGGTGTATGATGAGTAATACAGACGATTGCCGATGAAGACGTAAGGTTTTCTTTCCTGTGCCGGGAAGTGCGGGAAGGGAACCGGGCTCTGGGGAAGAGGGCCTGTCTTTTGACGGCGGTTTAGTAGAATATTATTTCCAGTAAGTCGAGGGAAGGAGACTTATATGAAAAAGAATTACAAACTTTTGGCGACCCTTGTATTGTCCGGTCTGGCGGGGGCCGCTTTTGGCGTGCTTCCAGCGCAGGCTGCCGTGACGGTCGGATCTTCGGATGGCACAGAGAAATCTTTGACAGGGACGGAGTTTACAAGTCTGTATGGAAATATGTACACGGATTCCACCAGCGGCAATACCGTTTCTATCAGCGGAGAGGGGACTGTCACGCTGACAGGGGAGACAGTCAGCGCTGGCGGATCAAGCTACACCGCTAGTACATTAGCCGGCGCTTATACGTTAGAGAGCGGAGATGCATCGAACAACAAGCTTTCCGTAACGGATGGAGCATCTGTCAGTTTTAGCAATGCCACGGGCAATGGGATTGCAGGCGGCATATCTATGAAGGGTGCTGCCTCGGGCAACCAGGTCACGCTGTCAGGGGTTTCTCTGAATTTGCCTGACGCCACCACAAGCAGCTTGGAAATTGCAGGCGGGGTGAGCGGGGCGTCCGCTGCAGACAATAATGCGGTGACCTTGACGGATCTCACCAGCAGTACGGAAAAACTGTCCATTACGGGCGGCATGTCACAGCCTGCAGAGTCCGATGATTCAGACGATTTCAGTGCGTATACGGCCTCGAACAACCACGTCACGATTTCCTCTTCAGTGGAAGCATCCTATGCAGACATCACCGGCGGGTACGCCCTGGGAAATGCCAATGGCAACGTGGTATCCGTGACATCCACCGCTAAAACCACGGATGATGTACTCACCGTTTCCGGCGATATTTTTGGCGGGAATAGCGAGTCAGGCAGTGCAGAAAACAATGAGGTCACTCTCACAGGGAACGGGATTGCGAGGACTGCAGGCGATTCCACGAATACGCTGCCTTCCATCGATGTAGAAGGAACGATTTACGGAGGGAATGCAGCCTACGGTAATGCCAGCACCAATACGGTTTCCCTGACACAGGTCTTTGCCAGCGAAGATATCTACGGCGGGTTCGTTGAGTCTTACACGACTGCCAGCTTCAATGCTTCTGGAAACACCGTTTCATTGACAAACAGCGTTGCCGATGGGGAAGTCTACGGCGGACTCGTAGCCACAGGAAGCTCCTCTTCCAGCGCTTCCGGCAATACGGTAACGCTGACCAATAGTACGGCTGACGGCAACAGCATTTACGGCGGCTATGAGGAATACTATGCGTCATCGACTGATGAATCGACTGATGAATCTGCTGCGGAAACCGATGAGGCGGCTGCTTCGACGAGTACGCCGGCTTTTAGTGCCAGAGCTTCCGGCAATACAGTAACGCTGTCGAATAGTACTGCCCGGAGTTCGGATATCTACGGCGGCTATATGCAATACTATGGCGATACTTCTGCTGAGGCTGATGCTGTTGCCGGGGTCAATCATAATACGGTCACGTTAACGAATACGTCCGCTTCCGGTACCAGGGTCTATGGCGGCTATGTGTCGAGCTCTAGTAGTGCACCGGCCCTTAATGCCAGCAGCAATACCGTGGAGATTTCCAATACTGCGGAGGAGGAGTATGGCGTCTCTACTGTTACGGGCGGTTATACGGATTACGGCGATGCCAATGACAATACGGTGAAAATCACGGGGACAAAGGTTACGGACGATGATGAAATCTACCTGACCTCTGTGAGCAGCGATATTACCGGCGGTGAAACCGAGTCCGGCAATGCCGATGGCAATACGGTCACACTGGATACGATCACTTCCTCTGGCACAGTCTTCGGCGGCCGCGCAGGGAATGCCTCTTCAGGCGGCGGTAATGTAGCTGCTGCAGCTGCATTTACGAGCCTTTTGGCTGCTCCTGTAGAGGAAAGCACGGAAACGGATACCGGCACAGAAGCAGATTCCATATCCACCAGTGCCAACAGCAACGCGGTAACGATTACGGGCAGCCAGATCGAGGGTATCGTCTTCGGCGGCCTGGCAGGAAGTGCTTCCAGCAATTCTGGCAGCATTACCTATTTGACCAGTCTTTTGGCTGTCGCTGCAGAAGATACTACAGATACCAGTACAGGAATCTCCGCCATGTCCATCAGCGCCAATGACAATACTGCAACGATTGCAGACAGCACAATCGGGGACTCTGTCTATGGCGGCTATGCCGGCGTTTCCAACTCTGACCTGTATTCTCTGGAAGATACGCCTACGATTTCCCTGACGGCCAGCGGCAACAAAGTGGAAATGACAAGCAGCACCGTTTCCGGGGCTATCTATGGCGGTCTGGCGGGAAGTGTCAGCTCTTCTGGTGGTGGTGGAATCATCACGACCAGCGAAATGGGCCTCAGTTCCCTGTACGCAGTTTCTTCTTCAAGCGATGCGGTCTATATCAATAATGCCAACCATAACAGCGTCATCCTGAAAGGTACGCAAACAAGTTCAAACGTGTATGGCGGCTATGCCGGATCTGCTTCCAGCAGCAATTCCAGTTCCGCCTATGCGACGGAAAGCCTTGCGGAGACCAGCCAAACGGCGTCCGCCAGCACGGCGGATACCACAGGCGGCGCCAGCTACAACCAGGTACTCATTGAAGAACCTGCGGGGAATGAAACTGATGCGGATACAACCGGATATGTTTTCTCACCCTATGTCTACGGCGGTTATGCCGTCGGCGGTACAGCCGCTGTTCCATACCATACGAATGGCAATGAGGTAACCATTACCTATTCCGATACAACGCAGCTGGGCTATTATGACAGCGTGTATGGCGGCTGGACGGACTATGGCGATGCCAGCGGCAACCAGGTCTCCATTACCGGAGCGGCTCTCACAGGAAATGATACGGTCACGACGAATCTGGAACTGGTTGGGGACGGGGTAAATGGCGGAACTACCTATAACGGCAATGCAGACAATAATACCGTATCCCTCGATCATGTGACAATCAATAGTCAGAGTATATTTTCTTTAAGCATGCCGGGCGTCATTGGCGGCAGCGTACTCACATGGTCCAGGAGCTCAGCGCCTGCAATCCTGGCTGACGGGACTGTCTCCACAAGTGCCAGCGGAAACAAGGTGACACTGACAGATTCCGTAGTGACGAACTCAGTCTCCAGCGGCTCGGAGGGCCCAACCACCGATGTGGCTGGCGGCTATGTAATAAATGATGGAAGGGATTACCTGTCTTCCGATACGACGAATCTTGCTTATGAAGCTGCCGCTGTGTCCAATCAAAATACAGTTGCCCTACAGCGTAGCACAGCAGAAATGGTCGAAGGCGGCGTTGCCTCTGAATACCTGATGATCACGCCGGAATTGACAAGCACTGAAGAAGAGACCGGGGCTGCAGCAGCTCCGTCGGGCAAGCTGACCGTTTCTACCACGGCTAGCGGGAATACGGTAACTCTGACAGACAGCACCGTTTCCGGGGATGCAGTGGGAGGCAGCGCTGTTGCCCAAATAGAAGACGGCAGCTCAGGGAATTCAGGCTTTGATTTCTCCGATCTCACTATTTCTGCCAATGAAACAGCAAGCAAAAACATTGTGACGCTTAAGGGAAGCACCGTAGCAGGCGCAGTGATCGGCGGCTTTACTACGCAGGGAACGACCAGCCAGAATACGGTCTCTCTCAATGCTGACTCCACCGCATCCCTGGCAGCCGGCGGTCTTTCTGAAATGGGAACGGTTTCGGAAAACAGCGTCCTCCTCTCTGACAGCAAGGCCGATGTTCTCTTAGGCGGCTATACACTGACAGGAACAGCATCGGGCAATACGGCAGTCGTTACCGGCGGCAGTGCAGCTTCCGTCTACGGCGGCGCAGCAGGCCCCCTGAGTGAAGAAGATGCCTCTGCCCTGGGATTGGATACTGCCAGCATGGGAAGCAGCCCATATACTTCACTGCTGACCAGTCCGGCTGCCGCTATCACAGCCACAGGAAATACGGTGACGATCACTGGCGGCACCATCGGCAATGTCTGGGGCGGCTACGCAGCGGACATAACGGAAACGGAAGATGATTCCGACAGCAGTTCCGAAAACGTTTCGGTCGCAGCAGTCATGAGCGTGGCTGCTTTGGAAGAAGACACGACCACAACAACGACGACTACTACGTACAACAGCGGCAATGCTTCGGGCAACACCGTCAACTACTATGGCGGCACCGTCACAGGAGATATCACGGGCGGATATTCCCAGTCCGGCACGGCCAATGATAACATCGTCAATCTGTATGCAACACTTGCAACGACAGGAAACCTCTACGGCGGCGTCGGAGCTTCTGAAGGGACAGGAAATACGCTCAACGTCTACACCAAGGATAACAGCGCAGGAAACCTTGCAGATTTCCAGAAACTGAATTTCTACATCCCGGGAACCGCTAAAAGTGGCGATACGATGCTGACAGTCTCCAGCAGTGATATCAATATGGAAAATGTCTCCGTCAATGCAGACACATCCAAGATCCTTTACATGAATCCGGGCGATTTCATTAACCTGGTCGTCAATACCAGCGCCATTACAACGGATGATACGACAAGCCTTGGCTTCATCGGGGATAACAAGATCAGCGACGCAAACTTCATCCTGCATGAAGCATCCATCAAGAAAGACGGCGATGATTCCATCATCCTCTACATCCCGGAAGACGGCAAGGGAGAAATCGATCCGGATACCAAGCTCATTCCGGAAAACCGTGAAGCAGCCCTCGCAGCTCTCAAAAATGCAGCCGGCAATGTACTCGACAGCGCCCTTGGCGCAGCAGATGCGGCCCATGATGACAATGACGGCGAAGAAGCCCAGTTCACTCCCTATGCTGTTGTCAGCGGCATGGACATGCATTATGAAACAGGCTCTTACATCGATATCAACGGCATGGCTGCCAACGTCGGCTTCGTTAAGAAAGTCAAGACAGATGCCGGCACCGATACCATCATGCCATTCATCGAATACGGCAGAGGCAGCTACTCCAGCCACCTGGACGATGGAGCCAGAGGCGACGGCAAGAACCACTACACCGGCGCAGGCATCCTTGTAAGACATGACCAGGAAAGCGGCCTCTACTACGAAGGCGCAGCCAGTGCAGGCTACACCAAGGGAGATTTCCATGGCAAGATCGGAAACTTCATCGGACGCTACGAAAGCGGCGCACCATACATCTCCGCCCAGGCGGGATTAGGCAAGATCTACACAAAGGACCGCGACACCTATGACGTCTACGGCAAGTTCTTCTGGACACACCTCGGAAGCGACTCCGCAAATATCGCCCACCAGGAAGGAACCACAAGGTATGACTTCGACTCCGTCGATTCCTACGTCACAAGACTGGGCATGAGATGGACAAGAAACTTCGACCAGGTTCGCTCCCTCTACGCAGGCATCGGCTGGGACTACGAATTTGACAGCGAAGCAAGAGCGCACTACCAGGCATTCGCCACCCCGAGCCCGTCCATGGAAGGCGGAAGCGGCTTCCTCGAACTCGGCTGGAAATCTAAGATCGACAAGACCCATCCATGGGGCGTCGACCTCAGAGCCACAGGCTGGACCGGCGTACAAGAAGGCGCTGCATACAGCGTGACAATCAGCCATAAATTTTAAGTCACTTGGTATTTAACTCGTGCAGAACGAGCGGATTTAAAAAGGACCCGTCGAGGGTCCTTTTTAAATTGTCAGACTGTGCTGACGACACCAGAAAACCGCGGCTTTGCCGCGTGAACTGCACCCCTTTCGGCTCCGCCACTTCCCCCGTGGGGGCAGCCGGTACACCTTACCGCAGTACTCACTTTTCAGGGGCGAGTCCTTTTTTCGTTGTCAGACTGCGCTGACGACACCAGAAAACCGAGCTGCGCTCGTGGGAAATCAACCCTTTTGAAAACCATAAAACCAAGGCTAGCGCCTTGAGGAAATACAACTCATCCGCCCCGTACACTAATTTATGAGACATTTGTGTTGCTACCGCTGCTATCAACTGGTATACGGCGCACCTTCCCTTCCAGGGCAAGGTCAAAGGCATACTTCCCCGTCTGGGAAGACGAGTATTCTCATCCATTTCTAATTTCCTCTCTCCCGAAATATTTCAATTGTATTTATACATATAAAATAATATATAAATTATAACGAAAAGATATATAATATATAAAGACGAGAAAATCTTTACCACGCATGAAAGCGCAGCAAGGCTGTATTACTCGGGAAGGTCTTATGCGGGAGAAGGGACAAAAGAATGAAAAGAATGGGAATCTTAACGATGCTGGTCTTGGCAGGGATAGCTGGACTGGCACCGGCCGCTCAGCCGGCCATGGCGGAAGCGGTTGTGGTCAGCGGGACGTCAGACGGTTATGATAATTCCGTTTATTATTTGGGCAATGATGATACCGGTACAGACAGCAATAATACGCTGACCATCAATAGCGGCACCTTCGTCGGCGCTGCCGGCGGATCATCTGTCAGCACCTTTTCGGAAGGGATGGATGACAGCTCTGAAAATACGGATACAGCGGCCGTTTCGGGCAACAGCCTCATCATTAACGATCCGTCAGATACTTATCAAGAGAGAGACTGGGCAGCCGGCGGCGTTGCCATCAATAAAGACGTGACAGGAAATACGGTGACCGTCAATTATTCGACAACAGCAACGGAAGACCACATCTACAATAACATAGATGATGACATTATAGGCGGGTCGACTATCACGGGCAGTGCTTCGGATAATAAAACGTATATCAACGGGGTAAAGTACAACGAAGATAATTCGTTCTGGGCCTCGCCATACTACGTTTACGGCGGCTATTCCTATATCGGCCCTGTGTCCGGCAACGAAGTACACCTTAACGGCGGCTTTATCAATAATAATGTGGCTGCCGGAGCCCAGGGAAATGCCGATGGCAGTACTACGACAGATGTCATGGATACCTATTTATCAGACTATGCAGAGAGCCTTTCCTTTACAAAGACTGGTGACGTAACGGATAATAAGACCTATGTAGATGGCGCTTATGTGGTAGGCACTGTTTATGGTGGATATATGTATGTGCCAGCTTCTTCTGATGGGGCCATTGTCCAGCCCGGGAGCATTACAGGGAATACCGTAGATGTTTCAAATAGCGCCAATATCTATTCTGTATATGGCGGCTATGGCTATTATACGAATGCCGGAAATTCACCTATCTCCATGACGGATAATACCGTGACAATCAAAGACTCCATCGTAGGTGACGGCCATGTGGCAGGCGGATATGCGGAAACAGATGATTATACGGGACAGGCAGTGGTCAGCGGCAATAAGGTGACTCTGACAAATGCGACCGTTAATCCGTCGACCCCTTGGAATAATCGCAGCATAGAGATTTATGGCGGGTCCATGACTTCTGATGCGTATACCGGAAGCACCGTGGACGACAATGAAGTCACTGTTTCAGACAGCACCATCGGTACGACGCAGGCATATACCATTACCGTTGCCGGCGGGTATGGTGAGTATGATACAGTTTCTAATAATACACTGACCGTCTCCGGAAGCACCTTCCAGCTTTCTGACTTGAATCAGTACCAATGGATCATACTGGCTGGCGGTGAAAAAGATTATGTGGCAGAGGAATCGGATACAGAAGGAAATGTAGTCAACAATACGGCTACGCTGACAGACAATACCATCGTCCTGAATACCGGGCACCCGGTAATGATTACAGGCGGGCTGAATGGGTATCGGTCTAATAGGGAGTACAACGTTTACTGGTTTGGAGCCCAGGACAGCATAGGCAATACTCTCAATATGTCCGGCAATATCATTGGGGCGGCTGCTGCCTCCGCGACAGAGAACGAGAACTATATCGCCGGCGGCGTTGCCGTAGGCCGGGACTGGAATGAAGGAACGGTTGGGAATACCTTCGTCTATACGTATTATCCTGCCAATGCCACGTCCAATACGGCCAATATCACCAGCGGCACTGTCGGCGTAAATGCCCTGGACGTAAACTACATTGCCGGCGGCATGGTCCTGACAGATGGCAATGCCCAAAGCAACACATTGAATATTTCCGGCGGTACCATCGGTGCTGTCTCCGGCAATACGAACTACGTCAACGGCGGCTATACCGCATTGGGCGACGCCACAGGAAATACACTGAACATTTCCGGCGGCACCATCGGCACGGCCTCGGGAAGCAATTCCTATATCGCAGGCGGCTACACGGCAAGCGGCACGGCTTCGGGTAATACGGTCAATATCTCCGGCGGCACATTCGGCGAAGCCGCAAGCGCATCCGACACAGAGACTTCGGAAGAGACGGGCACGGCAGCAGAGGACGATGCGACGGACATTACGACACTTTCCAACTACATCGCCGGCGGCTATTCTGCGGATGGCGAAGCCTCGGACAATACGGTCAACCTCACCGGCACAGCCCTTGAGACCACCTTCAGCCTTTACGGCGGCCTGGGCCAGACGAGCACAGGAAATACACTCAACGTCTACACCAAAGGAAACAGCGTAGGAAATCTGGGGTATTTCCAGAACATCAATTTCTACATTCCTGCCGGCACTGAGAGCGGCGATACCATGCTCACCGTCACGGGCACTGCCGACGTCTCCGGCGCTGCCATCAAAGCCGGCATTCAGGACGAAAGCCTCCTGAATACGCCAAAGACCATCACGCTCATCTATGACGCCAACGGCATCACGACGTCGGATAAGACCACGTACGGTGCGCTTTCCGACAGCGATACCGCAAACGGTACAATCAAGGTCGTTGATGCTGCCTTCCTGACGGCAAATGCAACTATCGGCAAGACAGACGACAATACCATCGCCATTACCTTGCCGGCCAAACCGTCGGATGTCATTACGCCGGACAATAATAACGGCAGCAACAGTAACAACAGCAGCAGTAACAGCAGCAGCGGCAATTCTGAGGAAGTCATCGATCTGAGCAAGATTACGCTCTCCAAAGACACGAAACTCTTCGCTGAAACACGAGAGGCATCCCTGGATATCGTCAAAGGCGGAGCAAACCTTCTGACCGGCGCTGCATCAAGCGCCGCCGCCTCCGCATGGAAAGAGGATGGGAAGACAGGCGCCGCATTCGTTCCCTATGCAGCCATTGGAGGAAACAGCCTCCGTCATGATACCGGATCCTACGTCGACAGCCACGGCCTTGCCGCCAACGTCGGCTTTGTCAGGAAAATCGACCGTGACGGTGCGACAGACACCATCATGCCATTCATCGAATACGGCAGAGGAACCTATGACAGCCATCTGGACGACGGGGCAAGAGACGATGGCAACAACCATTACACCGGCGCAGGCATCCTTGTAAGAAGAGATTTTCTTAATGGCCTTTACTACGAAGGATCGGCCAGAGCCGGCTACATGAAAGGCGATTTTCACGGCCTCATCGAAGGATACATGGTCAGATACGACAGCGGCACACCATACCTCGCCATGCATGCGGGCCTTGGCAAAGTCTACACAAGAGGAAGCAGCAGCTATGACGTCTACGGCAAATTCTTCTGGACCCACCTTGGAAGCGACTCTGCAACCATCAGAAGCAGCCTGGGCAATGCCAAGTACGACTTCGGCTCCGCTAATTCCTACGTCACAAGAATCGGCCTGAGATGGACCAAAGACTACAGCGACTTAAGCTCCCTCTACGCAGGCATTGGCTGGGACTACGAATTTGACAGTGAAACAAGGGCAAACTACGAAACCTGGCAGACCCCAAGACCCAGCGAACAAGGATCCAGCGGCTTCCTCGAACTCGGCTGGAAGAGCAAAGTCACCGACCAGCACCCCTGGGGCTTCAACATCCGCGCCACCGGCTGGGCTGGCAAACAAAGAGGCATTACCTACTACGTAGGAGCAGGACATAAATTTTAAGTCACTTGGTATTTAACTCGTGCAGAACGAGCGGATTTAAAAAGGACCCGTCGAGGGTCCTTTTTAAATTGTCAGACTACGCTGACGACACCAGAAAACCGAGCTGCGCTCGTGGGAAATCAACCCTATCCACCGCGTTCCGCGGTCCCCCTTCCCCGTCTGGGAAGGCGAGTGTTAGCGCCGCTCGGGGAAATAGGGAACTCGGTCGTTCTGTCATAAAATAATCTCCCCCATTTCCCTTGTATACTATGAGTTATCAAAAAATAATATCAGTTACAATGAAAAATAGAATAAGACAAAGTAAAAACAAGAAAAATCGAGAATAAAGTTAATAACCGTCTTAAATAGGATAATTTGACCTATACAATATATAAATTTAATTGAATATTCAGATATTTCGTAGTAACCTGAAAATAGGTAGGAGTATGCCTTTCTATTCCAGAGATGCATGCGGAAAGCGTCTGCGCTGAGGAAACACGGTCACTCAGGCGGATGGATCTGCAGGTGTCTTTGGCTGGAAAGACAGTCAACTTAGATGAATGGGGAAGGGTCGTCTTCATTTTATTTCCACAATATTTCTTCATTTCTTCGGGGGAAGAAAATGTCGTTGTGAACGGGGGAATTTTAAATGAAACGACATAACAGGTTTTTAACGTGCGTGGTTTTATCCGCACTGTTGTGTGGAGGCTTTGGCATGGCAAGCGCTGCCGATACGGCAGTGGGCAGCGGTGCTGGGGTTGCTTATGGCACAGGAAGCTCGGCGCCTAAGGCGGAGAACGTGGCTATCGGGAAAAATGCCAAGATTGCCTACTCTGGCGGCGTTGGGCAGCCATCTACAGGTGATATTGTCATCGGTGGTGGTGCACATACCAATAACTATATTGACCAAGGTGGTGGCATCGCGATTGGTGCCAATGCTTTTGTGGAAAATATGGTTGGTGGCTTAGAGCGTGCCTTTGATTTTAATCAGGCCCGATATGATAGCTTCTTTGGCGTACCGTACGGATTTCCGAAAGATCCATCAAAAATGGTAACTGGTGTAGCTATTGGCCAGAATACCTATGCCCGTTCCGGCAGCGTCATGCTTGGTACTCATAATTATAAGGGAGCATTAGGCGACACAGAGGTCGATAGTGCAAATGCAAAGGCTGATAATATGTCGTTGTTTTCTACAACGGTAGGTGCCAATAGTTATACAAATGGATTATTCTCTTCTGTAACAGGCTCGTATTCCATTGCATCTTCTGATTATAATGGGGGAGCTACTAATGCTGTTAAGAATTTTGGTGCGACTATTACAGGTTCCTTGAACAGCATTGAATCGAAGACAGCATCTTCTGCTTACTCCGGCATTGCCAGCAGCATTATCGGTGTGGCAAACAGGGTATACAATTCAAACGGCGCTTTAGTCTTTGGCGCAGGCAATGAAATTACCAATTCTGTAACAGATGTGAATGGACTAAGCTCTGGTGGAGCATCACCCAAAGAATTGCAGAATACATTGAAAGATATGATTAAGGAGGCCAATGGCGGCGGATCCACGCTGGCTATCGGTGGTGGCAATAAAGCTGACTATACCCTTCTGACACAGATTTCCGGTGTCAATAATACAATCACGGGCACAGCCGATAAGTCTGCTCAGTTGAACTCTATTACAGGTTTCCAGAATACGATTACCAATGCTTCCAATAACATCGTCATGGGCGATAAGCATACGGTAACGGCTGACAATACCATTGCCATCGGCGGATTGTCCGAGGCAGAGACCCGCTCCGCAGCGAATACGACTTCAGTCGGCTACGATGCCAAGGTCAGCCAGGAAGGCGGCGTGGCTCTGGGCTACCAGTCCAATGCGGCTATCGATAAGGGCGCTGCTGGTTATGATATTTCCACCAATGCGGCCTCCAGTGATACCACTGCTGCATGGAAATCCACAGCAGCGGCTGTTTCCGTAGGTGATGTGGATAAAGGCATTACCCGTCAGATCACAAGCGTGGCAGCAGGCACGAATGATACCGATGCAGTCAACGTGGCTCAGCTGAAAAAAGCCATGAACTCTGCCTCCGCTCCTTCCACTCACTACTACAGCATAAGGAGTAATGAACAGGGCGACGGGTCCAACTACAATAATGACGGCGCTACAGGCAGAGAAGCACTGGCAGCCGGTGTGAATGCTTCCGCGCAGGGGGAAAAATCTACGGCCATCGGCTATGGAACAAAGACAACCGCGCGTAATACCGTGGCCATCGGGAATGGCAGCCAGGCCATCGGCAAGAGCGGTATTGCCATCGGAGACGGTGCAACAGCAGGTTCTCCTGACAGCAACTACCTCTATGGCAACATTGCTATCGGTACAGGCGCTAATTCTGCCGGCGGCGTTGCTATCGGCGATAACTCCAAGGCAGGAAATTACAGTTTGGCAGCCGGGCTCTATTCAGAAGCCGGTGACCGCGCAGCGGCTGTGGGCTATTCCAATAAAGCCACGGGCCAGTGGTCCTCCGCTCTGGGCGTAGGCAATGAAGCTTCGGCGCTCTCCTCCACGGCTGTCGGCAATGGCAACAAGGTGTCCGGAGAAGGCTCTGCTGCAGTCGGCGTAGGAAATAAAGTGGCTCAGAAGAATACCTTCGTTCTGGGCAGCAACGTAACGACAACCCAGGCTAATAGCGTCGTTCTCGGAGCCAATTCCACTGACCGCGCTGCAACGAGTGAAACAAAGGGAACCATCACACTTTCTGATGGAACGACCCGTGAATATGGAAACTTTGCAGGTACGAGCCCGACTGGCGTAGTCAGTGTAGGTGATAAAGGCAAAGAACGTCAGATCATCAACGTGGCAGCTGGTAAGATCAGTGCAGACAGCACGGATGCCGTCAACGGAAGCCAGCTCTACAGTCTGGCCGGTGAAGTCGGCAAGAATGCGGATGCCATCAAGAATCTCAACACGCAGATTACAAACGTAACCACTGAAGCAGGAAAGCACACCACCGTCAAGGCAGGCAATAACAAGAACCTGACTGTCACCGAAGGCACGAATGCAGCCGGCGGCAAGGAATACACCGTGGACCTTTCCGAAAATATCAATATCGGCGGACCTGGCAAAGACGGCAAGGATGGTCAGGACGGCCATATGGGCATTAACGGCAAGGACGGCGTTTCCGGTGTAGGCATCGACGGCAAGGATGGCATTTCTGTCAAAGGCGATAAAGGTGAAGTCGGCATCAATGGCAACGACGGAATCTCCATCAAAGGCGCTGACGGCAAAGATGCCGTATCCATCAACGGCAAAGACGGTGTCGGCCATATCGGACTGACCGGACCTGCCGGGACAAACGGCAAAGATGGCACGAATGCGGTAGATATTTCCGTCAAGAACGGCTATAACGGCACCGACGGCACCAATGGCGCAACGGGCGTCGATGGCAAGGACGGCATCACCCGCATCGTTTACGAAGACAAGAGTGGTGAACATCAGGTAGCAACCCTTGATGATGGCATGAAGTACGGCGGAGACTCCGGCGACGTCATCGCCAAGAAGCTGAACAACCAGGTCAACGTCATCGGCGGCATCAAGGATGAGTCGAAACTGACCTCCGCAGACAATATCGGCGTCGTTTCTGACGGCAAAGACAACCTGAAAGTTCGTCTCGCCAAAGATCTCAATGGCATCACCTCCATCAGCAATGGCGGAAACACCACCATTACCCTCGGAGACAATACAGTCAATATGAACAACTCCACGATCACCAACGTAAAGAATGGAGACATTTCCGAAGGCTCCACAGACGTTGTGAACGGCGGCCAGGTCTACAATGTAACAAAGAACCTGGAAAATAAGATCAACACCTCCACAACCCAGCTTGGAAACCGCATCGATAAATTAGGAACCCGCGTCAACAGAGTCGGCGCCGGCGCAGCCGCACTGGCAGCCCTCCATCCGCAGGACTTCGACCCCGATGATAAATGGGACTTCGCAGCAGGCTACGGCAACTATAAAGATGCCAGCGCCGTTGCAGTAGGTGCCTTCTATCGTCCGAACGAAGACACCATGCTCTCCGTTGGCGGCTCCTTCGGCGGCGGTGAAAACATGGTCAATGCAGGCATCAGCGTGAAACTGGGACAGCACAGCAACGTCACCCGTTCCCGCGTCGCTCTGGCCAAGGACGTACTTGAACTGAAGAAGATCGTTGCAGAACAGAGCAAGATGATCCAGCAGCTGGCCGCTGGCAAAGGCCTCGCAGCCCCGGTTCAGAAAGATGTCAATTTCCCGGATGTACCGAAAGATCACTGGGCTTACACCTACGTGAAATCCCTGGCAGACAGAGGATACCTCGAAGGATATCCGGACGGCGAATTCAAAGGCGACCGCACTATGACCCGCTATGAATACGCAGCCATCATCTACAGAGCCCTCCAGAACGGCGCTCCTGTCGACGCTGACATGGGACGTTCCCTGGGCGAATTCGGACCGGAAATTGAAAAAGTCGCAGAAGCCGACCGCTTCCGCGTAGACCGCGTTGCAGGCAAGGACAACGACCGCAACAAGATCGAACGCGTACGCGTCAACAATAAAAACGACAAAGCCAATAAAGTCTTCAAAGACGTATACGGCTCCACCATCCAGAAATAAACTTTCCGGATAGAAAGCAAGTCCCCCCTATGGCCTCCCGAAGAGGAAATTCCTCCGAAGGAGGCCATTTTTTGTGCAGGAAAAAGGCGGAAACAGCATTTCCTCGCGTGTTGCAGGGTTAGCTGTCCCCGTTAGGGGAAAGTGGCGCGCATGCGCCGAAAGGGGTTCATTGCCTTTTTTTTCGAGCGAAGCGAGGTCGTATGGTTTTAAAATCGCACAGCCAGCCCATGGATCTTTTTCCTATTCGGGAAGGCAAGCCTGACGCATTTAATCCCTCATTTCCCTCCCAATTATTCATCTATAAAATCCTATACTTCTTTTTTATAAAATCCAAAATCCTATCCGTATTTGTTAACATTCTTAAAATTAATTTCGGAATTGCCTTATTATTTTTACTAGATTTTATCAGTGATTTCAGAATTCATTAAAACATAGTATATGTATTATAAAAAATCTGCATTTTTATGATTAGATATATCTATAAGAAATAAAGAAGATAAATCCATAAGAATCATATATGATATTTACAAGAAAGTATTTATCTTTCAAAAAGTTATTTCTTCGGGGGAAGAAATAAGTCGTTGAGAACGGGGGAAAAGTTTATGAGACGACAGAAAAAGTTTTTAGCGTGGGTGGTTTTTGCCACCCTTTTTGGCGTGGGCTTCCATGCGGCGCCTGTGGACGCTGCGGTGACAGTCTCGGGAGGAAGCGGCGAAAGCCAGACTCTTTCGGAGGCTGAGTATGCAGTTCTGGATGCCGGGGCCTACACGGGTTCATCCGGCGGCAACACACTGGATGCGTCGGATGCCAAGGTGAGCGGGACCGTTTATGGCGGTTTCACGGAAAATGATTCGGCAGACGGAAATACAGTATCCCTGAAAAACACCTCTGCTGCCAGCGTATGGGGCGGCAAGGCAGGGACGTATACGGATTCTATAAATATGGACTATGTCGTAACCGGTGGCAGTGCCAATGGGAATACTGTGACAATAGGGCAGGGAAGCATCGGACAGAAGATCGTCGGCGGCGAAGCAGCGGCGAAAAGCGCGAATGGAAACAGCGTCACGATCGAGGGCGCCGTGATCGGAGGCGCAGGACAGAGTGCTTACGAAAAGGCCGAAGTCCATCCCACCTCGGCTAAGATCGCTTCCGACCTCATTGCCGGAGGCATTTCCACAGACGGAGATACGAACCAGAATGTAGTCAAGGTCACAGGATCGGAAATCAAGAGCAAGTACATGGCCATCTTCGGCGGCCTCTCCGATGCCAGCGCGAAGGGAAATAAGGTGACTCTTTCTTTGAATACGTCGAGCGACACCCAGCTCTACCTGATCGGAGGCTCAGCCATCAATGGTACGGCGGAGGGAAATATCGTCGATGTCACCGATACGGGAAGCGGTCTGTTCCAGACCATTACCGGCGGAACCAGCTGGCCGCATCCGGATGATCTGACGGAAATGCCCGATGGAGATGAGGCGGCCTACGGCGCGAAGAACAATAAGGTCCACCTGAAAGGCGTCCACGTAGCGCCATTGACGACGTCCACGTTTTCCTCCGGTGTCTATGGCGGCTACAGCTTCTGGGGCAAGGTGGAAGGAAACAGCGTTTCCATGGAAGACAGCAAGGCTTCCTCTGTCAGCGGCGGCTATTCCATGATGGGATGCACGTCCGGAAATACAGTGGAAATTTCCTCATCCGAAATCAGGGCCATCACAGGAAATACGGACGATGGCACGGCCGGTCTCGTCTTCGGCGGGCTTTCCGGCAATGGACGCGCGGCCGATGACAACCGTGTAACCCTTTCCGGCGGCACAAAGGCAAAGGGCGTGTACGGCGGCGTGGGCCAGATCGGCTCGGCCAAGGGAAATATCGTCACCATTACGGACAGCAGCGTGGAATTGGAAGCGGTCGGCGGAGAGACGGGCGACATGGTGGGCTGGATTACGCAGCCCGGGCAGCCGAAAGATGCTGAAAACAACCAGGTCATTGTCAATGGATCAAGCACCATCGGCACCGTCGTCGGCGGCGAAGCGGCAGCAGCGAATACTTTTGATGAAGAATATAACGAAGTGCAGACAAGTGGCAAATCTTCCGGCAACACGGTCACCATCAATGACGGCACTGTAAAGAACAGCGTCCTTGGCGGCCACTCGGCCCTGTCGGATGCCACAGGAAATACCGTCAACATCGCAGGCGGCACCATCGGCACGGAATCATCAGGCACTGGCGAAGCCGATGACAATGCTATCGCCGGCGGTTTTGCCGAAGAAGGACAGGCAAATGATAACACCGTCAACATCACAGGCGGCACCCTGGGCGCCATGATGAGCCTCTACGGCGGTTACAGCGAAAAAGGAAGCAGCGGCAACACGCTGAACCTTCATACGAAAGGAAATACCGTGAAGAATCTCGGCTATTTCCAGAACCTGAACTTCTACGTCCCGGAAGGAACCGCGGCAGGAGAAACAATGGTGACCGTCACAGGAAATGCCGACGTTTCCAAAGCAGCCATCCAGGCAGGGATTGAGAAAACGACGAAACTCGCGCCCGGACAGGCCATCAACCTCATCTATGATGCAGGCGGCATCAAGACAGACGGCACATCGTACAGCATGATGAGCGGCAAAGACATCGTCAGCGACGCCGGCTTCGTCGACCGCAAGGCAGCCGTCAAAAAACAGGACGACAACACCATCGTCGTCTATGTCCCGAAAGACGAAAAAGGCACCATCCATCCGGACACCAAGATCATTCCGGAAGACCGTGAGAACGGGATCAATACCATCAAGAACGCAGGCGATCTCGTCTCCAATGCGGCAGAAGGCGCATGGAAAGAAGACCATGACGTCGATGCGAAATTCGTGCCCTATGCCATCGTAGGCGGCTACGACCTCCACTACAACACGGGCTCCTACATCGACAGCAATGGCATGGCAGCCAACGTCGGCCTCATCCGGAGAATCCGCCGTGATGGAGCCATCGATACCGTCATGCCGTTCCTCGAATACGGCAGGAGCAACTACGCCAGCTTCCTCGACGACGGAGCCAGAGGCGACGGCCGCCAGCACTACACCGGAGGTGGCGTGCTCCTGAGACGCGACCTCGATGACGGCAAGTACTACGAAGGCGCCATCAGAGCCGGCCGCCTCAAAGGCGATTTCCATGGTATCATCGACAGCACTGCCCTCCGCTACGACAGCAGCGCGCCGTACGTCGCAGCCCAGGCAGGCGCAGGCAAAATCTACGCCAAAGACAGAGACACCTACGACCTCTACGGCGAATTCTTCTGGACCCACCTCGGAAGCGATACTGCCACCATCAGAAACAGCCGCGGCGAAGCGAAGTACGAATTCGACGATATCAACTCCTACCGGACAAGACTGGGCCTCAGATGGACAAGAAACTTCGACAAAGTCCGCTCCCTCTACGCAGGCATCGGCTGGGATTATGAATTTGACAGCAAAGCAAGAGCCTTCTACGACGCCTACAGAACCGACACCCCGACCGTCAAAGGATCCAGCGAATTCCTCGAACTCGGCTGGAAGAGCAAAGTCACCAGCGACCACCCCTGGGGCGTAGACCTCAAAGCCACAGGCTGGACCGGAAAGCAGGAAGGCGGCACACTCTTCGCGACAGTAAGCAGAAGCTTTTGAATGAATTAATATGTTTTACGAAAAAGGACCCGTTCTATGCGGCGGGTCCTTTTTTCGCGCTTGCCTTCCCAGACGGGGAAGGGCGTATGGGATGGGGTTCAAAAGGTCAAAAACAAATCAGCTTTGAAATCTTTTCTTTATTCCTTGCGAAGCTGCCCCCAACGGAGGGAAGTGCCCGAAGGGCGAAAGGGGTGCAGTAATAAGTAAAAGGATAGGGTTGATTACCACGAGCGCAGCGAGGTTTAGCGGTTTTGCACTTGACCTTGCCCTGGAAGGGAAGGTTTGGATTGGATTACGAAAGGTTCAAAACAAATCAGATTGGAAATCTTTTCTTTATTCCTTCTGGAGCCTTCCCTGGTATGATTCAACAAGAAAGACAGAATAATATCATAAATATATTAGGAGGTCATTCTTATGCCATGTAAAACCAAAGCGTCCCCGGAGGAAATGTTAGACCAGATTGCTTCATATCTCTATCAGGGTGTTACGATTACCCAGGCAGCTGAAAATCTTCATATGAGCCGCATAACATTCAGGAAATGGGTCCTCCGGTATAAAGAGGAGGGCTTTAAGGGATTGCGGCCCAGGCAGCATTTGTCTTACTACTCCAATCAGATGAAGATCCAGGCCGTAAAGGAATATCTTAAAGGCAGTGTTTCCATGCTTTCCGTCTGTGCCAAATACAGAATTTCCGGCACACTCTCCCTTAAAACATGGATTGAGGCGTATAATGAGCATAAGTTGACAGACCTCGTTTCTGAAGGAGGAGATCTTATGGGCAAACGCCAGCAATCGGTCAAGGAAGAGCGAGTCAGAATCGTTCAGGAGTGCATCGCCAGTGGATGCGATTATAACAAGATAGCCAAGAAGTACAACATGTCCTACCAAACGCTCTACACATGGGTAAAAAAGTTCAAGGAAATGGGCGAAGTTGGTCTTGAGGATTACAGAGGAAAGCCGATCAGGCTCCAAACGCCCCGGACCGAAGAAGAACAGCTGCGTCAGGAGAATGCCAGACTTCTTGAAGAACAGAAGGATCTTATAGCAGAGATTGCCCTGCTAAAAAAAAAGATGGAGATAGAGGAAAGGTTGCGTTCCTCGAAGGATTCAGCCTTACTCACCTTCTCAGAGATTTTAAAGCCATAAAAGAAGTCCATGAAGAAACCAACATCTCCATAGAAAGTCTCTGCCGACTCTCAAAGGTCTCCCGGGCAGCTTATTACGGATGGCTGAATCATATTAAGAGCGGCCGTGAACTGCTGAGAGAAAAGGTCGCACAGGAGGTCATGAAAACCCATCAGGAATATCCGGATATGGGATACCGCCGGATTAACGATTGGATCAAGAAGGATGACAACATCAATATAAATGTAAGCGACAGTCTGGTTCTTCGTATCATGCGGATACTTAATATTAAGTCCGTGATCAAGTACAAGACCGATGGTTGCACTCGTAACGCAAAGGATCCAAAGTACATTTTTGAAAACCTGCTGAACCGTGACTTTGATGCCGGCGTGTCCAATGCAAGATGGATGACGGATGTCACTGAATTCAAGTACACAACTGCTGATGGAGTTTTGCACAAGTTATATTTAAGCGCGATTATTGACGGCCATGATCGCCGGATTGTCTCTTATGTCATCGGCGACAGGAACAATACTGCACTGGCTTTTGAGACAATGGAAAAGGCACTTAAAGAGAATCCTGGAGAACATCCAATGATTCATACCGACCGCGGATTCCAGTATACAAGCAACGGATTCCATAAGATTGTTGAAAAAGCAGGACTGGTTCACAGCATGTCCCGTGTAGGCTGCTGTGCAGACAACGGTCTGATGGAAGGGTTCTGGGGAATGCTGAAGCGCGAACGTTACTACACACGTAAATTCACCAGCCGTAAAGCAGTGGTAAGCATGATCAACGGCTACATCTACTTCTACAACAACAAACGCATTCAGCGCAAATTACATCTTTTAGCTCCAATGGAAGTATTCAACGCAGCTCCAATGGCTGCATGATTAAGATTAAAGTACGATTAGATTTTTTATGATATTTATTTGTCTGTATTAACAAATCCGCACCACCCTTCTGGGGAAGGTGCGCAGCTTATCTTTTATCTGTAGCTGCGCGGAAACAGCAGTTTATAAAAATACCGGGCGGAAACAGCATTTCCTCAAGGCAAAGCCTTGGTCTTATGGTTTTCAAAGGTGCAGTTTCTAAAAAGGAGTGCGCGGAAACAGCAGTTATATAAAGATGCCGGTGGATAGGGTTCATTTCCAGAGCGAAGCGAGGCTACCTGTTTTTATCTTCTTCCGCTCAGATCTATCTTTCTGTCCTGAATTTATAACGAAACTATAAACAACTACACAAGAATGTTGTAAAATAAAAGCAATAACGGAATTGCATAATTCCGACCAAATTATAGAAAAATTAAAAGAAGTATCCGGCGGATGAGAGGGATGCTTTAAGGAAAGGAGGCGCGGTTCCGCAAGGGTGCTGCTGCGGCAGGATCCACTCAGAAGATTCTGGGAGAGCGAGTTTGCGGATGGTGGTGGAAGGCCATCCCCGCTTGCGGTTTATAAAAGGGGAGGAATATTAATGAAACAAGAACGCCGTAAAATTATGACGGCATTGATCATGTCCAGTCTCCTGAGTCTGGGCTTTTGTGGTGCGCCGGCTTATGCCGCGGTCACTGCAGAATCCAGCTCCGGGACGGTGACCGGGAATGAAGATACCGGGACGGTCAATGGTAACACATTAAATATCGTATCAGGAACCACTGTGGGAAGCGCGGTGGCTGGAAGTACGATAACAACAGTAGAATCAGGTATGACAGACAGCATTTCCGCAGACAGCGTATCAGGAAATACGATTGCTGTCACAGGCGGCACAGTCAATTCTCTGGCCGCGGGCGGACTGTCGCTTAATGGGAGTACTTCAGAAAACAATGCGGAGATTTCCTCAGGCAGTACTTCTTATTTATTAGGCGGCTTATCAGGAACAGGAGCCTCTGATCAAAATACCGTGACAATCTCCGGAGGCACAGTCTCAAAGATGGCAGCCAGCGGTGCGTCTCTTTATGGAGGAGCATCAAATAATACAATCACCGTTTCAGACGGCAGCGTCGAAGCTGTCTATGGCGGTATCGGCAATGAAAGTTTGACAAATAATCCATACAGAACGCTGAAAAACTACCTTAGAAACGCAGAAGACAGCAGTTCAGCCGCAGGAGAAACCAATTCCAACCATGTCATCATTGAAGGAGGGACGGTTGGAAAGGTGTATGGCGCAAGCAACTGGAGCAGTGAATCTTCTGAAGAATACAGCGGGAATGCTGTCGGGAATATTGTGGACTTTTCAGGGGGTACTGCTACCGGTGCGATAACAGGCGGCGATACACTTGCCGGAGATGCCAATAAAAACATTGTCAATATATCCGGAGGAACCATAAAAGGGGTAGGCATTTACGCGGGTTCAGGTGTTTACGGAAATGCTGCCGACAATGTCATTAATATTACTGGAGGCACGTTTACAGGAGATCCTGCCAGAACGTGGTTTGGAATTGAGGCTGGTGCTTCCGAAATTTTTGGAAAAAGCGTTACAGGAAATATCATCAATATTTATGACGGGACGATAGGGTCATCCAGCATCGGCACGGTGGAAATTGATGCCGGAAATAATCTGGGAGACACCGATGCAGTCAGCATTACCTCCCAAAATGTCGTCAATATTTATGGTGGCACGATTGAATCTTCTGTCGGGAAGATGATGCTGATTGACGGTGGTTATAACGAGGAGACCGGAACCGACAGCCTGATGGAGGAGAATGCCATCAATATTTCCGGGGGAAGCATTGGCGCAGCCGGAGGGAATACCAATAAAATATATGGCGCGGTCGGTATATATGGCGCAGGAACGATGGTGAATAATACGTTTTCCATGACCGGCGGAACGATTGGAGCCTCAGCGGATGCGGAAAGCGGAGATACGAATGAAGCAGCTGGCGCGTATACGATAGAAGGCGATGCCAAAGGAAATACCGCTGAATTGACGGGCGGATCATTTGGTGCTTATAACGCAGATACCAATACGATTATGGGCGCTAAATCAGATGATGGAAATGTCTCGGAAAATACAGTGATACTCTCCGGTGTTACTGTCGGCTCTGCCAAGGCCGGAAATGCATCACTCATCGGCGGCGATGCAGAAGATGGCGATGCCTCGGGAAATACGGTAAGACTGACGAATGCGGCAGTCGATTCTGCTTCGGATAAGACTGTCACAATCAGAGGCGGTTATGCGTCAGGAAATGCCACAGGAAATACAGTGGATATCAATGGAGGCACCTACGGCAAAGACAGCAAGACTGTCGAAATCACTGGCGGCTATACCGGAAGCGGCAGCGCCAGTGAAAATACGGTCAATGTTCAAGACAGCACGGTAAAAGGAAGTATCACCGGCGGCCAGACGAGCACAGGCGATGCTGCAAGCAATAAGGTGGACTTAAACGGTGCGAATATAAGCGGCTATATTTACGGCGGCCATGTAACGACATCCGGCAATGCCAGCACAAATGCGGTTACCCTTACGGGTGGCAGCACAGGGTCCAGGTATATCTATGGCGGCTATACCAAGAAGGGGGCTTCCAGTCATAATACGGTCTCCATTACCGGTACGGATTTCACAAATTCCTATCGTATCTATGGCGGTTATGCGGCAGGTCCGGGCACTACGGAGGATTCTTCCGGAAGCACCTATAATACCGTCTCCATAACTGATGGAGATACGGCCGGTTCCGTTACACTGAATGGAGGCACGTCGACAGAGATTTACGGCGGCTATGCCTATCAGGCGGATGCCAAAAATAACGAGGTCACGTTTGATGCTGAGAATGCCATCATCCGTTCTATCTATGGCGGGGAAGCAGCCAGAAGCGGGATGGCCTACGGGAATACGGTAAATGTCAAATCCGGTACACTGAGGGCTCTTCTCTTTGCCGGTCATGCACCGAGCGGCATAGCATATAACAATACACTGAATATTTCCGGCGGCAATATTCAGGTAAACAGCAAGGCAGGCGCCGGTTATGGTCAATCCGCTTCGAATAATGTATTCAGTATTTCCGGAGGGACTTTCGGCCGTACCAATAACAATGCATCGATCACTCTGGCTGCCGGAGAAGCAACCGCAGATGGCGGCAGTGCCGACCACAATACACTGATTATCACAGGCGGTACTTTTGGCAGGCAGGATTATGAAAATGCCAATTATATCAACATCTATGGCGGGATCAGCAGTGCCTCGGAAGAAGATAATAATGCCAGCTTTGCAGCCAATAACATGGTGAGCATCTCTGGCGGCGTCATGAATTCCTATGGTGACTATGTCCTCATTGCCGGTGGCTACATGGAAGATGTCGCAGCCAGCGGAGAAATCCGCGGCAGTGATACTGGAGATATTGTTTCCAGTGAAGCATCGAACAATACCGTCGAAATCGGCGGCGGATCCATCAACGACGGCACTTATGAAAACGCAGGCGGCGATGTCAATATCATCGGGGCTGATGTAACTGCTGGAAATGTAAAGCTCAATACGGTGACCATATCCGATGGCACCATCGGTACGGCCGATACAGGTGTCACGCAGATCATAGGCGGCTATACAGGCAGCGGCTCGGCATCCGAAAATAAGGTAACGATTTCTGGCGGCACTCTCGGTAATCCGGATACACCTATGGATGAGGAATCTGACTTCCTTGCCGGCGGCTTTACGGAAGATGGTGCTGCAAGTGATAATGCACTGACCGTTTCCGGCGGCTCGATCCTAGGAAACTTCGCCCTCTACGGCGGGTATGGTACGGCAGGCAGTACAGGCAACAGCATCACCCTGTCAGGCAGCATGAGTACACCGGAGGTTATCGCCGGCTATACCGGGAGCGGCACGGCCAGCAAAAATACGATCAACCTAGAGAGCGGCACCATCAGCGCCAGCGGTATTATGGCAGCCGGCTATTCTGCTGACGGCGAAGCATCGGATAATACAGTCAATATTACCGGCGGCGTGCTGAGCGGCACGGCAGCTCTCTATGGCGGCTATGGCACGACGAGCACAGGAAATACGCTCAATGTCTATTCGAAAGGAAATACTGTCGGCGAACTGGGTTATTTCCAGAAGATCTATGTCGCGCCTGAGGCAGACTTGACCATAAATGCGGCAGATGCGGAGGGAGCAGAAAATACAGGCGGTCTTTCTGTAGAAAATGGCACGACTGTTGATGCAGAAGGTGCTCTGACAATTGCCGGAGATCTCTCTTCCGATGCTTCGACTGTCACGGCAGAAAATGCAACCATCGGCGGCACGGTTTCCTCTACGAATGGATCCACCGTTTCCTTAGGCGGCAGCAATCTGGCCCTGACGACAGCCAATGTGGACAACACCAGTACACTGACACTGACAAGCGGCAAGCTGACGACAGAAAAACTCTCTGACTCCATCACGGGCGGCGGCAAACTTACCCTTGATGGTACAGCTACACTTGCCACGACGGCAGGCCAGGTATTTACCGATGGGGATACCACCGAAACGACAGCAGGGGACAACGGTCTGACCGAGACCGCGGCGGATTCCGTCAATTTCAAGGCAGGCACGCTCTCCCTCTCGGATGATTACAGCTATACATACCTGACGAATATCCAGAAGACCATGGACGCACTGGAAGATTCCACGACCAGTATCGTTATGACAGGAAATCTGGTAAACACATCCGGCATTACAGATAATACGGTCAGCCTTGCAGAAGCCAGCGCAATTGGCGATAACGTGGCACTGAATAACGTCAATGTGGAAGCTTCCACAAACATTGCTATCGGCGGTGCTTCTTCTGATACAGGAGCAACAAGCATAGCCCAGGGCTTCAGCGTCGGGGCTCTCAAACTGACCGGAGATGCTTCGGAAGTTTCTGTAACCGGCGGCCAGACATTGACCCTCGGCGGCAGCGATACGACGGATGTCATCACGACAGAAAGTACGGCAACACCGACCGTCACGCTGACGGAAGGATCTACCCTTAATATCGGCAACAGCGTAGTGACAGAAGATAAAGCGCTGAACGTCGCTGCTGATGTGACTGCGGAAAACAGCACGATAGCGGCCAATGGACAGACCACCGTTACTGGTGACGTCACACTGATAGATTCCACGCTGCAGGCGGCGACCGGCGCACTGACACTGGAAAAGGACCTCACGACAAGCGGTACATCCAGCATTACGGGCGATGTCACTGTCGCTGCATCCATCAAGGGCGATTCCACCACGACTCTGAATCTGGGTGATGAAACTGCCGCTGCTAATCTCAGCGCGGAAAGCATCAACCTCTCCGGCGGTACGCTCTACCTCGATCCGGTCTGGATAGGCGGCACGCAGCAGGAAGGCACAGAAGTCGCTGTGGGCTCTCTCTCCAACTCCAATGTTATCGTGGGAAATAACTCTACACTGACAATCGGCTCCACCGACAAGACCCTTGCCGAGCAAGCATTTACGGACAGCGGACTTACCTGGAGTGACACGGATATCCTCTCCGCGCTCTATGTCGCAACAAGCACCAGCCTTTCCAATGGCAGCATCATCATTAACAGCTCGGCCACTGCAGACAGCACAGCAACGGCTGGCACATTCAAGATGGGCAAGAACTCCCTCCTGATGGTTGACGGGAACAAGGTATCCGGGAGCCAGGCAGCCGCTATTACGGATGTAAGCACTACCGATATTTCCTCTTCCGCAAAGATTTACATTTCAAATGCCAAGGGCAATACCACATACAACATCCTCTCCGGCACGAACGTCAAAGATGGAAACGGCCTCTATGCAGAAGCCGGAGCAGCCGTAAACAGCAATGTCTTCTCGTACGGGCGTCTGCTTGAATTCGTCGGCGCTGAAGGAAATGGGGAAACACAGTTCTCCGTCACCGCTGAATCTCAGGACGCGCATGATGTATACGGCGATAAAGTCATTGCGCCCAATACCATCAATGCTGCTATGAATAGCGGCGGTGCTGCATCTGCCTTTGCTCTCGCAGCTTCTGACGACAATTTGACCGAAGAAGCACAGGAAAACGCATTTAACAGCGCATCCGCTCTGACCGAACTTGCCGGCGTACAGCATGGACTCTATGCGGCGAATAACCTCTTTGACAGCTCCCTCGCATCCCACCTGACCGGCCTCTACACAGAAGATCAGGATAAGGACCTCTGGGCTCATTACATCCATTCCAAGGAAAACGTCCGTGGTCCCGGCCTGGCCAATATGGGGGCGTCCTATGATGCGCAGTTCAATGGCGTTGTCGTCGGCAGTGATTTCTATAAGAAGGGAAATGCGACAGTCGGCGCAGCCCTGACGTACATGGATGGAAGCTTCTCTGGAAATACCGAAGCAGCGCACACTAAGAACGACATCGACTACTACGGCCTTGCTCTCTATGGCAGGGTCGAACAGGGAACGATGACCTACCTTGGCGATATCTCCTACCTGCATGGAAGCAACGATCTCAAGCAGCATAACAGCGGCAGCACGATTACAGGATCCACTGACAGTGATACCTACAGCATCGGCGTCAGAGCCGAAAGAGGCATCGGACTTGGCATGGGTACACTGACCCCGTTCGCAGGCCTCCGCTACGCACACCTTGGCACAGATGCCTACACCGACAGCCTCGGCGTACGCCATGACAGCGATGATGGTAACGTATGGATGCTCCCGCTCGGCCTCCGCTACAGCGCAGACATCAAGAACGGAAGCTGGACCATCCGCCCGATGGCAGAAGCAGGCTACGTATGGACATTCGGCGACCGTGACGGCACTGATAAAGTAAGCCTCGACGGTGCAAGCGATGCCTTCGGCTTTGACATCGCCGACGCAGGCAGCTGGTACGGCAGACTTGGTATCGAAGCAGCCAAAGGAAACTTCACCTACGGAGTCGCTTATCAGTATCAGCACGGCACCAGCGTACAAAGCAACACCTGGACCGCAGCCGTCAGATACCACTTCTGATAGGGAAATTATGTAGGAAATAGGGAAAACTCCACTCACCATTTTCTGATGAGTGGAGTTTTTGTGTGGGGAGTAAACGAAAACCATGATAAAACCTAGTAAAAGGATGCTTCGCCTTTTTAGAAACTGCTGTTTTCGTCGCCTAACGGCGCCACTTCCCCCGTGGGGGCAGCTCTGCGATGAAGAAATAAAAGAAACCAGTTCTTATTTGTTTTGAACTTATATAGCCTTCGGCTGTTGGTAATCAACCCTATCCGCCCTTCGGGCACCTTCCCCGTCTGGGAAGGCGAGTGTTAGCGCCGATGCCACATCTCCTCTTTCTTATAGAAATCCGTCTATATTTATTACGAGAAAAATCATACTTAGTTTATTTTTGAGTTTTTATTGCTGCAGGCGTTATCATAGGATTTTATTATAAAAGCTTCGCATATCAATTATTTTTATACCGGTCAATTTCAGGGCGGTCTGATCTGGGCAAATTTCTTCGACCGGGACGCATTTATTTTTTAAAATGTGAAATTTTCCGATATATCGCTGAATAGCTTCCCTTTTGGGCCTTTGGCGATTTCCATCCTAACAAAATGAGTTTATAAACTCCCCAAAAGATAGATATGAGGCATACTTGCGTTTATAGTTTCGTATTATTTGATTTTTAGAAAAATGGTTTCCATGGTACAATCAAGAAAAATCCGCTTTCTGGCGGGAAAGGATGTGGAGCATGGTAGGAATGAATGAGCGTTTGAAGACTGCGGCAGGAAAGCTTCTTTTGGCGGAGGATTGTTTTTACTTGTATGACGAAGCGGGGATCCGGTCCCGTGCCAGGGCTCTTACGGGATCCTTTCCTTCGGCGAAGATCCTGTATTCCCTGAAGGCGAATCCTTTCCTTCCCGTGGCGCGCGTGATGAAAGAAGAAGGTTTTGGCGCGGATGCGGCAAGCACTGCCGAGGTGCGCCTGGCGGTTTCTCTTGGGATGAAGAAGGAAGAGATCCAGTACTCGGCGCCGGGGAAGCGTGCAAAAGACATCCGGGAGACGCTGGAGCTGGCAACGCTGGTTGCGGACAGCGCGGGCGAGATTGCGCGGATTGAGGAAGCGGCTAAAGAAAAGGGGATCCATGTTTCAATCGGCCTTCGTATTCATCCTTCCTTCGGTTTTGCAGGAGGCAGAGGCGAGCCGTCGAAGTTCGGGATCGATGAGGAAGAGGCGATTACCCTTTTGAATGACTGGCATTTTCCGCATGTCTCTCCGGCCGGCATCCATGTCCATCTGAAGAGCCAGGAGCTCTCCGAAGAAGCGCTGGCGCTCTATTATGAGAACGTCCTTCTCATGGCCGAGCGTCTTGGCCGGACGGAGGCGATGGAGCTTTCTTTCGTGAACTTGGGCTCAGGCATCGGGATTCCGATGGATCCGGAGGACGAGGAAATGAACCTGGCGCTTCTTGAGAAAGCCTTTGCTACGCTTGCCGGGCCTTTCCATGACCGTTTTCCCAAGGCGCGCCTGTTCCTTGAGAGCGGCCGGTATGCGCCCGGGCCTTCCGGCTTCTATGTGACGAAGGTGCTCGACAGGAAGGTGTCGGAGGGGAAAGTCTTCCTCATCACGGCAGGGACGATGCATGGTTTCCTTCGTCCGGCACTGGCACGTCTTGTGGAGAAGTACGATGCGACCGGCCATCCGGCGCTCTGCGAGCCGCTTTTCTCCGGCGAGAGGGCATTTCCCATTTCCACTTTGAAGGAAGGAAATCCGGAGACGATCACGATTACGGGCAACCTCTGCACGGCAGCGGACATCATCGCGGAGGACATCACGCTCCCGCGCCTTGACGAAGGGGACGGCATCGTCATCGGCAATGCAGGCGCGTATGCGGCGACGCTTTCGCCCTTTGCCTTCTCCTCACTGGAGCGTCCGAAGGAATTTCTTCTGAAGGAAACGGGCGAAATAGAGGGAGTATAAATTTCTTGAATGGAAGGGCGGAGAAATCCGCTCTTTTTCAATGGCCAGACAGGCCTTTTCGTTCCAAATCTTCCTTTATGGCGGATTTTTTACGGTATATAATAAAGAAAAGGTTTCCCATAGTAAACGTCCCCGATGGAGACCGGCAGGCTTTTCGCCGGGAGGGGAGCGGGAGGGATGAAAATGAGCGAAGATGAACAGATAGAAATCAAGGTGAGAGACCCGGATTTCCGGGAAATGATTTATCGTACTTGTTTCATGACGATCAATGGCGCTGTCTTCTCTGCGCTGATGGAAGCGGGCCTGCGGGGGCTCTTCCCGGGCGAAGATGAGAATGGCGTCATTGTTTACGGCTATATCGACCCGGTGAAGGGCATCTGTTTTGAAATCCTGGGCGGAGGGCGCGAGCAGAACGGCATGGTTTCCGTCCTTTCCGCGCTGCAGGAAACGTCGGCTTCCGTGACGAAGGAAAGCGTCAATGACTGCCGGATCATCCCCTTTGCGGGGGAGAAGATTCCTGTCTTCCAGAAGAAAATGGAAACAATCCGCGCCATGTACGCCTGCCCGCGCGACCTCGCGAAGGTCCGTGAAATGGACATCATCGACGAATGGCGTCATGCGGACATTCCCGACCGCGTCCTCGTCTACCTCATGAGAGACGGAGAGCTGCCCGAACCCTGCTGGGTCCTCACGACCGGCCTGAACGGACGCAAGATCAAAGGCCGCCTTCTTCGCGACCCCAGAGGCGACTTCGGCGTCCGCGGCGGCGATGATATTGAATTTTCCATCCACAGGGAGGACGGAGACGTCATCTGTGTGGCACAGTTTTAGGAGGAAGCATGAAGAAAAGAAAAATCGGAAATCTGACCGTCTCGGAAATAGGGATGGGATGCATGGGATTTTCCCACGGCTATGGGAAAGTGCCAGAAACATCGTACAGCGTCGCTGCCATCCGCGCAGCGCATGACTACGGCTGCACCTTCTTTGATACCGCTGAAACGTACGGCAGGGAACAGTTCCACCCGGGTCACAATGAAGAAATCGTCGGCCGCGCCGTCGAAGGCTTCCGAAAGGACATCGTCCTTGCGACAAAGCTCCATATTTCCACCGAAGAATACGATCCGGAAGGGGACATCTACAACGTCCTTCTCCGCCACCTGACCGCATCCATGAGACGCCTCCGCACCGATTACGTCGACCTCTACTACCTCCACCGCTTCAACGAAGCCATTCCGATCGAGAAAATCGCAGAAGGCATGGGCCGTCTGATCAGGGAAGGAAAAATCCGCGGCTGGGGCCTCTCCCAGGTCGACGTTTCCATCCTTTCCAAAGCCCATGAAGTCACGCCCGTCACCGCCGTGCAGAACCTCTACTCCATGGTAGAAAGAGACTGCGAAAAGGAAATCTTCCCGTACTGCATCGGGCACCGCATCGGCGTCGTGCCCTTCTCGCCCCTCGCCAGCGGCCTCCTCTCCGGCAAAGTCACCGCCGAGACCAAATTCGGAACTGACGACGTCAGGAAATTCGTCCCGCAGCTCTCCAAAGAAAACCTCGAAGGCAACCGCCCGATCGTAGAACTCCTCGAAGAATTCGCCAAAGTGAAAAAAGCCACGCCCGCGCAAATTTCCCTCGCATGGATGCTCTATAAATACCCCAACGTTGTCCCGATCCCGGGATCCAAGAACAAAGAAAGAATCCTCGAAAACCTCAAAGCCTCCGAAGTCACCCTCACCAAGACCGAATTCGCCCGCCTTGAAGAAGCCCTTGGTGCCATGGAAATCCACGGCCACAGAGGCATCAACGAATCCCAGCAGCACTCCTTCTCCAGCCACTGGATGAAGAAATAAGTGAACCATCCCACACAAAAAGGGGCTGTGACAAAATAGTTAATCATTTTGCCACAGCCCTTTTTCTATTGGAATATTCCACTAAAAGATTATCCAACATATGTATTTATTGGTTCTATCTGAAAACCTCAAAGGATGCTTCGCCTTTTTAGAAACTGCACCCCTATCGCCCTTCGGGCACTTCCCTCCGTTGGGGGGAAGCTCGGCGATGAGAAACAAAAGAAATCAGTTCTTATTTGTTTTGAACTTATATAGCTTTGCTCGAGAACTACTGTATTCCCTGGCTTCGCCAGGACCTTCTCCTTCGGAGCAAGGTTAACACCCTTAAACCTCGCTTTGCTCGAGAAAAGGAAGAAGCAACGTTTTAATGGATTTTGTCACAGCACCTTTCTTTATTTTCTTAATCACAAATCCTTATGGATGAAGTGTTTCTTTCCGCTGGCGTAGTCGCCTACTATGTCTCCGTGGCCGAAGAGTTTGTACTTGTAGGAGAGGAGGCCTTCGAGGCCTACGGGGCCTCTGGCGTGGATCTTGGAGGTGGAGATGCCTACTTCAGCACCGAAGCCGTAGCGGAAGCCGTCGGCGAAGCGGGTGCTTGCGTTCTGGTAGACGTTGGCGCTGTCGACCAGGGTCATGAATTTCTCGGCTGTTTCTGCATTCTGGGTGAGGATGCAGTCGGTGTGGTGGGAGCCGTAGGTATTGATGTGCTGGATGGCTTCATCGACACCGTCTACGATCTTCAGGACGATGATGAGGTCAACGTATTCATGATGGAAGGATTCGCTTTCCGGGATGATTTCCACGGGAGTGATTTCGTTGACTTCTGCTGTGCCTCTGAGTTTCACGCCGGCGTCTTTCAGTGCTTTGGCAAGGTCCGGGAGGAGGTCTTTGGCGACGTCCCTGTGGATCAGGACGGTCTCGACAGCGTTGCAGGCTGCCGGGTACTGTGTCTTAGCATCGACGATGAGAGGAATCGCGGTTTCCTTGTCGTATTCCTTATCGACATAGATGTGGCAGACGCCGTCGGCATGGCCGAGGACGGGGATGTTCGTATGGTTCATGATGTACTGGACGAATGCGTTCGAGCCTCTTGGAATCAGGAGGTCGACGGTGTCGTGGCATTCGAGGAGTTCGTCGATTTCATTGTGCTGCTCTGCCTGGAGGAGGCAGTTTTCCGGAAGGCCTGCGTCGATGGCTGCCTGATGGATGAGGGAGAAAAGGACGCGGTTCGTCCACGTCGTTTCCTTGCCGCCTTTCAGGATGGCGCAGTTGCCGCTCTTCAGGCACAGAGAGGAAATCTGGACGAGGGCATCGGGGCGTGCTTCGAAAATGACGCCGATGACACCGATCGGGCAGGTGACGCGGTAGAGCGTGAGGCCCTGGTCGAGTTCGCGGGCAAGGGTGATATTGCGGAGTGGATCCGGAAGCGCCATGAGGCCTGTGAGTTCTTCGGTGACGTCAGAAAGCTTCGCTTCGTCGAATTTGAGGCGTTTCTTGACCGAAGCCGGGACGCCTGTTTCCTCGGCAAGGGCCAGATCTTTTCTGTTGGCTTCGAAGATTTCTTCTTTATGCGCGTTCAAAGATTCGCGGATGAGGGCGAGCGCCTTGTTTCTCGTTTCAAGCGATGAAGCGGCGAGAAGGGGCGATGCGAGTTTCATTTTCAGTGTTTCGTCATGGATATTCATAGCGGGCCTCCTTTGGCAGGAATGTACCCTCATTGTAGTCGGACAGGGCGGGGCGCGTCAAGGCAATCCTTATCGGGCGGGGCGGATTGTGCTATGATGAAGCAAAGGAGGGGAGCCTATGTTCAGGAAACTGAAGCAGTACCAGAAAGAACGAAAGTGGACGCTCTATGCCGCCACTCTTTTCGGCCTGCTCGTTTCCATTTTTCTTGTCGTGCTGCTCCTCTTCAAGGTGGCGAGCCTCGGTGCGGCGGGGATCTTCAATTATGCCGTATCGAAGCAGAAAATGCTGCGCGGGACGATCACGGTCGAGGAAATCACAGCCAATATCCATGGCGGCGTGACGTTCACGAATCTTGCCTGGGATGATCCGGAAGGAAATCCGATCCTCCGTGTGCCGACGGGCACACTCAAGGTCAATCCATGGGACATCGTGACCAGGAGATTGAAATCGACCACACTGGAAGGCATCACGCTGAACGATCCTGTCTTCGCTGTCCGCTATGATGAGAACATGCAGGTCGACTTCGTCAATCCAAAGGAAATCGAAGACCATTCCGGCGACGACAAAAAGAACTTCAACAGGAACGGCAAGCGCCTCAAAATGAATTTCATCCTGAATAATGCAAAGATTCAGACCTTCTACCTGGAGCGCCATCATATTTTCAATCACGTGAATATGGAAATGGACCTCGACACGAAGGGCATGACATATATTTCCCTGACGACCGGACCCTTCGGCGGCACAGCTGTCGGCGACGGCGTGAAACTCTATGGCACCGTGGACTTTTCGAAACCCGATCAGGAATGCCACTTCGATGCAGAATTTGACGGTATCGATCCTTCCTCTCTGGGCCTTGGGACAAGCATCCGCGACCGCCTGACACTGAAAGCTCATGCCGACGGCCCCTTAGCAGGACCGACAGCAGACGGCACACTGGAAATGAAACGCCTCCGCATCCCTGCGCTGCGCTTCCATGACGTGCACGGCGACATCCACTACGAAGGCGGCCTCCTGACCTTCTCCAACGTCAAAGCAGGCGTCTACGGAGGAAGACTCCTCGCCCGCGGCGACTACGACATCGATTCCCGTGCTTACAATATTTATATCAATGCCTGGGACATGGACACCAGGTACCCGCTGAAGAGTGATAAATTCTACTGCCTCGTCGACCTCGTCGGTGAAATGCACTGCGACGGCAACCCGGCAGACCTCGACTCCTTCGGCACCTTCCAGTCCGGAAGCGGCTTCTACATGCTCGCTCCCTTTGAAAAGATCACAGGCCGCTTCGACAACAAGGGCCACACCCTTGCCTTCTATGACGTTAAACTGTACACGAAACTGGGCATCGCAGAAACCGACGCCTTCAGCATCGTCAAAGGCCGCCTCCACCTGGGCGAAATCCGCCTCGTCGACCCCGACACCGGAGAAGCCATGCGCATCACCGACGCCGTAGGAGAGCAGGAAGCCGTCAAAACCTTCAAAGGCATCCAGCAGAACATGAAAGAAATCAAAGAACAAGTTAAGGACTTCAAAGACGCACTGAAAAGGTAGGGGGACTAAAAACCATAAAACCTCGCTGTGCTCGTGGAAATGAACCCTATCCACCGGCATCTTTATATAACTTCACCTCATTCGCGCAGCTACAGATAAAAGATAAGCTGCGCACCTTCCCCAGAAGGGAAGGCTTCACAAGGAATAAAGAAAAGATTTCAGGTCTGATTTGTTTTGGACCTTTTGTACCCTATCCCATACGCCCTTCCCCGTCTGGGAAAGCGAGTATTTCGCTTCTCCCATCGATTCCCATCCACACCCTCCAAGGGCTTTGACGAAGTGATTGCACATTCGTCAAAGCCCTCTTTTTGTTTTTTCCAAATCGGAATTTCTCGGAGCGGTATCAATATTTACACTATATCGTGTTTATTGCTATAATACATTCAAGAATAATCGTATGCAAAATAATTATAATAATCAAAGCACTTATACTTGTTCAAAGGAAGGTCATTTCTATGCATTCTCTGTCGGTTGATCTGCTCCTTCTTGCCATGGTGCCGTCTCTTTTTGTTCAGTACAGAGTTTTTGCATCTCTTTTGACACCTCGGGATTCCCGCCGGCTGGCCGGGGCGTTTGTCATTTTGTACCTTGCCTTTTTCGCAGGCGTCATAGAGATATTTTCTCAGGGAACTGTAGGAGCCGCATGGATTTCCTTTAAGGATGTTTTTGCCGTGCATGCGATTCCCTGTCTTTTGATTGGGCTGCTGTTTGTCCCTTCGTACCGGCTGCAATATATATTTGTCCTGGGGATGCAGGGGCTTTTCGTCGTGGCGGTGCTTACGCTGGTCATGAATATCGAGCTCCTTTTCGTTTCCCGGGATGAATTTTTCCAGTATATCGACGAGTACCTCCTGGCGTATACGCTGTCGTATGCCTTGCTGATCCCGGTGCTTTTGAAATTTTTCCACACGGTGATTACGCCGAACCGCATGGTGGATATGCTGGCTTTCTGGAAATATATGGCTGCGATTCCTGTGCTGGCGCTGCTGTATTCCATCATCCTGGCGCATACGAACGAGCCTGTTGCACGGGAGTACCTTGTCCCGCGGATGCTGCAGGCCTTTTTTGGTATCTGCATTGCCATCACGATGTACCTCAGCACCCGGAAAATGAGCGCGGCCATCGATGTGAAGCGTGAGAATGCGGCTTTGATGACGCAGATGGAAATGTTTGCCAATTACACGCGGATGCTTCAGGCTTCCCAGAAGCGTTTGTCGATCTACCGTCATGACACGCGGCACCAGCTGCGTCTTCTGTCCAGCCTGATTCAGGAAAAGGACAGCGCTGATTCCCTGGCATTTCTGGAAACGCTCAAAGAGGAGCTGGCCCACACGCAGCCATATCATTGGGGAGAGAATGCTTGCATGAAGAAAGCACTGCAGCCTCTCGTGGAGAAGGCCCGGGATGAGGGAATCCATGTCATGGCAGACTTGTCACTGGCTCCGGAGCTTCCCTTCGAGCAGGAATTGGGAGAGGTGGCTGCCCTCCTGACGGAGGCCGCGATGGCGGAGAGCCGGCAGCAGGATAAGGAAACGCGGGCCGTCATCTTCATTGCGCGCCAGACGGATACGGCTGTCATGCTGGTTATCGGGAACCGTCAGACGGAGCCGGTAGAAATGGATGAGGAAGGCCGTCCAAGAAATGGCGGGTATGCGAGAGCGTTCCTATCGCTCGCGCCGTTTATGACGCGCCATCAGGCAGACAGCCGGTATACGTGTGAAGAGGGATGGATGATCGTCAATCTGCGTATCCCTTGGAAGAAAGGGGATGCCGTATGATCTGTATACTCATTACCTTTCTTCTGACGCTGTCCGTCGTGCCGCCTGCGTACCTGCAGTATGCGTCATTTGTCCCTTTTATCTCTGAGCAGCAGAAGCGGTGGATATATGCCGGGTACGCTGCCTGTTTCACAGCCGAGACACTGGCCCTGCTGGTCGTTTCTCTTGGCGGGCAGTGGGCGTATTCCCTCGTCATGTTCAAATGGCTCTATACCGTGCTCTGGATTCCTTATTTCATCTGGGCCGTCATCATCATCCGCCCGTATTTCTTCCAGCATATCTATGTGTTTGCCCTGCGCAGCGTCTTTATGATTATGCTCCACACGCTCGTCTACTACCTGTTCTACGTACTCATCCAGATGGGAATCTTCCCGGGCAGGGAAAGCCCTGCGCTCTTTCCGCTGGAGCTCTTCCTGTACACCATCGGCTACTTGCTCTGCCTGCCGGTCCTGATCCGGTACTTCAATGAGGTATTCCGGAACGACCATGTGCTCAGCATGCGGGGGTACTGGAAATATATCTGTATCCTTCCTTGCCTGATCTTTGCGGAAGCGGCATTTTTTACCACACAGAGGGTTCCTGAGGTGCTGCATGTAGAAATGCTCGTGCCGAGAATCATCATTACCTGCGCCGCGCTCCTTATCGCATTCAGCGTAAAGGCCGGGCTCGAACAGGTCGATGCCGTGTACCTGGCCTATGAACGCAAAGATGCCCTCACCGCGCAGATCCGGTCCAATCAGAACTACGTCCAGTCGCTGAATGAAGCACAGAAGCTGATGGAAGTTTTCTGGAAAAAGCAGCGGGAATACCTGCAAAGACTGACAGACCTCGTATCCCATGGGGAATATGAGCCCGCATTGAAGCTGATTGAGCAGATCGGATGCAAACTCGAGCAGACGAAACGGCAGCAGTATTGCAAAAACACAGTCGTCAACGCCGCCCTTACGACGTACCTTGACGCGGCGAAACAGGAGGGGATTACCGTCACGGCCAAGGCCGATATCCCCGACTGCAGCCCGTCCTTCAGTACAGATTTATCCATGGTCTTTTCCAACCTCATCGAAAACGCCGTCCATGCCAGCGAGAAACAGCCGGAGGGCCGGCGCGCCCTGACCGTCATCGCCGTCCGCCAGGACGACATGCTGAATATTCTCATTAAGAACCGCTTTGACGGGAAAGTCGCATTCGACGAAAACGGCCTGCCCGCAACCAATGCCCCGGGCCACGGCATAGGCATGAAATCTCTCGCCCATTTCCTCGATGCACACAATGCTAACGCCATCTGCACCTGCGAAAAAGGCTGGTTCAGCACGTACGTAAGACTTGAACTGCCGAAAGAGTAGGGGGCGGGGATGAGCAGCCTTCGGCTGAAAAAAACATACGACCGAGCTTTACTATTCTAACCAAATACACCCACACAAAAGAGGCTGTGACGAAATAACGATCATTTCGTCACAGCCTCTTTGTTTTATACTATGCTCCTTTCTATTACAAATACTATTTGAACATCCTTATGCCTTGTTCTGGGCAGCCATGGCCTGCAGTTCAGGGCGGAATTCTTCTACCAGTTCGGCTTCTGCCTCTGCACCTTTGCTCAGGGCTTTGTAGATGATTTCTGCCATTTCATAGCGGGTCATTGTGCGTTCACCGTGGTACTTGCCATCTTCGTAACCCTGAATGATGCCGTTGCCAGCCAGGCGGGATACGGCTTCATAAGCCCAGTGGTTTTCCGGTACGTCCGGGAAGTCTTTGGACAGGTTCGGATTGAGGACGGAGAGGAGCGCATCCATCTGCTGCTGCAGCTTGTCGACTCAGGATTCAAGGCCTTTGACGTAAGCAGCGTTTTCGGCCATCTGTTTATTCCGAGCCTTGTTGCCGCCGTGGCCGATGCGGATGGCTACGCCGCCGCCGACCATGTTGTCGCTCGAGCCGACGGTGCCGGACACGTTGAACATGACGTCTTCGTTAGGGCGATAGAAGAGGCCCAGGGCTGTTGCTGTCTTGTTCTTGTAGTTGCCTACGGCAGCGGCTACATTGAGCTTGGAATCAGCGTCAAATTCAAGCGGATGGAGGTTGGCCATCGCTGCTGCATTGGCACCGGCTTCGTTGATGCGGCTGTCCATCGAGGCGACGCGCTGGTTGGTTTCATAGAGCTGTGCTCCATTGACGGCGTCGAGGCTGTCCGCTGAGAGTTCTCCTGGTGCTACGTTGGTGATCTTCTGGTTATTCGCATGGATGCCGTTGTCGTCAATGTAGGTCTTATTTCCTACCTTGTAGGATGCGGCAGTCACGCTGCCTGCTATGCTGGCGTTGCCGCCTGCGCTGAGATCTTTGGCAATCGTTACAGAATCCTGGAAGTTTGCGGCTCCGCCTACGTCAAGAGTGCCGTCTACGGATGCATTGTTTGTCACATGCAGGTCTTTCGTGGTGGTCGTGCCGCCAACGGTAAGATCTTTTGTGACTTCGGCATAGTCCATGGTCGCTTTTCCTGTTTCAAGGGTGTTGCCGGAAATGGTGGTTTTCGTGATCGAGCCTTCACCGATAGCTGCGTTGTGTTCCGCATTTTCAAAAGTGGTTCCCTCTGTCGTGGTAGTCACAGTCGTATTCCCGACGACATCCTGAATCTGCGTGCCAGCTGTATTGGTCATGTTTTCTTCTGCCGTATTCACCAGATTCTTGGCATCGTTGGTGATGGTGCCCTGCTTTGCTGTCTGGGTGATATCCTGGCTGGTTTGTTTCACGCCGGTGCTGTTATCTCCTTGTGTAACCGTCGTATTGATGTACCCGTTATCAGCATCCTTCAGAATATCAATGATACTGCCGCTGACCATTCTTTCTGTCGTGGTCGTTACGGTCTTGACAGAGGCGTTGTACTGCGTATCGCTGGATTTAATCAGCTGCTCCGATTTGTCGACGGTGCTGTTGGTATTGTTAAATTTCGTGCCGTCGGTGATGGACGAAGCCAGGCTCTGTGCGTCTTGGTTGGCAACAGTCGTATTTGTGCCGTCGGTTACGGAGGATGCCAGCTGATCGGCCTTTTGCAGATTGTTGGAAATATTGGATCCATCGGTGATATTAGTGTTAGTCTGGCCGGCGATGGTGTCAATGGTGGTCTTGGTGCTGCCATCTGTGAGCAGGGATTTTTCTTCTGCTGCACCACGGAGGTAGGAGGCTGTCTTGCCATCGGACTGGCTCATCGTTTCCTCTGTCTGAGAAGACAACTGGGTGGATGTGTTGGATCCATAGTCATTGGAAACCTTGCTGACAATGGAACTGGAAGCTGTCGTTTCTACATCGACAGCGTTGCTGGTGATTTTGTTCTTCGCTTCGTTGATGATGTTTTCGGCTGTCAGGCTGCTGTCACCGGTTACGGTCGTAGTCTGCTTGCCGCCGATGGTATTGGTCTGGTCTTCGGTGATTTCATTGATCTGGCTGCCGTTGACTGTGTGTGATTCTTCACCAGTGACGTTGGTTTCCAGGCCGCCGTTATAGTTTTCTGTTGCTTTTTCAGTTACGGTTTCTGTCAGTGTGCCGGTCACGGTATTGGTCTGGTTTCCATTGACAGTATTGCTCTGATCGCCATTGACAGTTGTACTCTGGCTGCCATAGGTTTCGGTCACAGCACCTGTGACATCTTCAGTCTTGTCGCCGCCGATGGTAGTGGTCTGGTCTTCAGTGATTTCATTGGTCTGATTGCCATCGACAGTATTGGTCTGGTCGCCATTGACTTTGTGTAATTCTTCACCGGTGACTGTGGTCTCCAGGCCGCCGTTATAGTTTTCCGTTGCTTTTTCGGTTACGGTTTCTGTCAGTGTGCCGGTCACGGTATTGGTCTGGTTGCCATCGACAGTATTGGTCTGATTGCCGTTGACGGTGTGTAATTCTTCACCGGTGACGTTGGTCTCCAGGCCGCCATTATAGTTTTCCGTTGCTTTTTGGGTTACGGTTTCTGTCAGTGTGCCAGTAACGGTATTGGTCTGATTGCCCGTGACTTCGGTACTCATATCGCCACCCACTGTCGTCGTGAGATTTTCGCCGATAGTATTGGTCATGTCTTTTGACGCCTCGTTGGTGATATTTTGGGCAGTATTGGAGATAGTGCCGCTCTCGGCTGTGTTGGAAATATTTCCAGCAGTTGACGTAGTAGTGATGTCATTCACGGCTTCATTGGAAATGGTATCCGAGGCTGTATTGACCAATGCTTTCGCATTATTAGTGATAGTCCCTTGTTCTGCTGTATTGGTGATATCCTCAGCCGTCTGTGTGGTAGATGTCGAATTGTCACCGTTTTTCACTTCGCTGGTGATAGTATCTACCTTCTGATCCATCTTGGAGAAGATTGTATCTGGGGATGAAAGGTTTGAAATCACATTGCTCGATTCTGCAGCATCCATCTTGTCTACGTTTCGGGTTGTTCCATTGGCAGCCGTTTCGGTCTTGCCCTTTTCTGTTAAAGTGGATGTGCTGGTATATGTTATTCCATCGCCATCCAATATGCTGTTTTTGGATGTCACATTACCGCCCTGGATTTCCGTATAATTGTTTAAATCCAGTTTACTGGTGATGGTGTTGGCATCAAATGTGCCGTCGACGGTCAGATCTTCTTCTACTGTCAAATTTCCGCCGATCGAAGCATCGCCGGTGATTTCCAGAGTTCCGGCTTCTACGGCACCAGTCGTTTCAATCGTACCAGAGCCCACGTCCAAGCTGCTGCCGGAAATGTCTCCCGTCACAGTCAGGTCACCGCCTACGGAAGCATCGTCGGTCACTGTCAAGGAATCTGTCTTCGTGCTGCCTGTATTGGTAATGCCATTGGAAGTCAATGTGCCGCCGATGGTAGCAGCACCGGTGGTTTCCAGAGTTCCGGCTTCTACGGCGCCAGTGGTTTCAATCGTACCAGAGCCCACGTCCAAGCTGCTGCCGGAAATGTCTCCCGTCACAGTCAGGTCACCGCCTACGGAAGCATTGTTGGTTACTGTTAGGGAATCTGTCTTCGTGTTGCCACTCGTTTCCATGCTGCCTGCAGTCACTTTATTGGTTACATCTATACTGCCTGCGGAAACATTGCCTGTAAAGGTGCCGCTGCCAGCACTGACAGAGCCACTGCCGACATTAACGGACGTGCCTGTGATCGTCGTGCCTGTGATAGCACCATCTGAGATAGATCCTCCATTGGTATTCAGTGACGTGCCTGTAATAGCACCGCCAGAGATATCTCCTCCCTGTGTATTCAGGCTTGTAGCCGTGATATCGTGTGTGCTCAAATCGCCTGTTGTAGTAATATCGTTAGCATTGATATCGCCAGTTGTAGTCAGATCGCCTTCGGACAGTGTAGCAACGCCGTCGGTCAGGGTCGTGCCGGTAACAGTTCCATTGCTCATGGAAGCTCCCTCGCCGTCAGTCAGAGTACCGCCGGTAATGGTGCCAGTCGCTGTGACATCCACCGCATCAGTGAGGCTGCCGCCGGCCAGCGAAGCAGTGCCATCAGTCAGAGTACCGCCGGTAATGGTGCCGCTGGCGGTAAGGTCCCTGACATCGGTCACGTCGCCATCTGCACTAATATCCAATTTACCATCCAGAGCGTTATTTACTTCTGTCTTAGTCGCATAGGTACTTGCCACCTCTGTCTTTGTCGCATAGGTATTTTGCACCTCGGTCTTTGTATACACGTCGGCCGAATTGGCTTTTTCATCCAGAGCATCATCCACTTCTGTCTTCGTCGCATAGGTGTTTTCCACCTCTGTCTTCGTTGCATAGGTGCTTGCCACAGTTGTCGAATCTGCTTTACCGGCCAGTCCCGACTCCAATTCTGACTTCGTTGCATAGGTGCTTGCCACAGTTGTCGAATCTGCTTTACCGGCCAGTCCCGACTCCAATTCTGACTTCGTCGCATAGGTACTTGCCACGTCGGCCGAATTGGCTTTTTCATCCAGAGCATCATCCACTTCTGTCTTCGTCGCATAGGTGTTTTCCACCTCTGTCTTCGTTGCATAGGTGCTTGCCACAGTTGTCGAATCTGCTTTACCGGCCAGTCCCGACTCCAATTCTGACTTCGTTGCATAGGTGCTTGCCACAGTTGTCGAATTTGCTTTACCGGCCAGTCCCGACTCCAATTCTGACTTCGTCGCATAGGTACTTGCCACGTCATCCGAATTGGCTTTTTCATCCAGAGCGTTATCCACTTCTTCTGTTGTATACACGGTTGCTGGGGTGCCTGGATCCGTTGTATTTACTGTGACGGATGCCCAAGCGTTTCCTCCGCCGGCGAAGGTGAGTACCATGGCCAGGGCTGCTGCGGATGTCAGAAGTTTCCGTCTGGCCTTGCTGCCGGTGCTGGCTGACTTCGTGTGGCCCTTGGCTAATTCCGAAGCCGTGACATAGCAGTTCTTCGTCCTGCTCCAGATAACCTTAAAGATTTTGTTCATAATTCTCCCTGCTTTCTGTATAAAAATTCACAACTCCCCTGAATTTGGGCGCAAAAAATACAGCTCAGCAAAATCTTCCTAAATTTTGCATAAATATTCAAGCTGTTTCCCGAATTTGCGCACAAAAATAAAGCTATACAAAAAATCGGATTTTTTATGATTTTTTATACATCTTTTTTAAATACGAATTTGAAATATTTTTCTTGAAGCTGGCGATACTTACGATTGGCTACCGGAATCTTGTGGTTCTGGATTTCGATGTAATCGCTTTTAATGACATGAATGGCCGATAGATTGACGATGTACCCTTTGCCCGGTGAGATGAGCTGGCCTGGAGAAATAGACTCTAGTGTGGAAGCGAGCTGTGCCAAAGCCAGACGTGTTTCCAGTATGGATCCATCATTGACATAGATTTTCTGGTTATGCCCATTGCTTTCTACGAAAAGAATATCGTTGATTTCCTCCACCTGGATGCCGCCGCCGACCAGACGGAAAATGATTTTCCTGCTGTGACGCTGACGGATGCTTTCCATGACGCGGTCCATAGCCTGATCAAATTGTTTCTGAGTAAATGGTTTGACGATGTAATGCGCAGCATGGACACTGAAAGCTTCGATAGCAAATTCATCACTTGTCGAAAGGAATATGATTTCGGCCTGACTTTTCTGGCTTCTCATTGCCGCCGCCACATCCGTTCCCAGCATCCCGGGCATGCAGATGTCTAGCAGGACGATATCAAAATCTCCCTCCGCTTCGAAGTCATCCAGGAATTCCATGGCATTGTGGTACTTGGAAATCCGGATCTCCTGCGAGTCAGATGAAAAATAGGAAAGAACAGCTTTTTCCATGATATCCAATTGTTCGGGTATATCGTCACAGATGGCAATCCTCAGCATAATATCACCTCCTTCTAACATATAATATTGGGTTTATGGAATGTTGTTTTTCGTTATCTTTCCTTTCGCCTTCATTGTATCATGTTCTTTTTCCTTAAAAGATTTCCTGTCATAAAAAATGCATTTTTTGTCACAAATGCGCAAGAGCATCGCGTATTCGATATGATTCGAAATAGGACCTGTTTTTCGTTGAATGAAGTTCATTTCAACGAGCGCAGAGAGGTTTTAAGGTGTTCCCGCCTCTTTATTTCTATTACAAATATACATATTTCGACCTGCATCGCCTCCTGGCCATTCCCTCCATTTTATGACTTTTCGTGCCGAAAAACCGCCCTTTAAAGTCATGCAAAAAGAAACGCCAATTATAACTTTTATAATAAAAATAGAGGGAAGTACGGAAAATTTATAATTGTTAGATTAAGGGGGCTTAATCATGACAAAACAGGGAGGTTTATTACGGGCGGCCGTTCTGGCGGCAGTGCTGACGGTCGGATTGGGAACGCTGCCAGGGTATGCGGAAACGGTCGAGGTTACTGGAGAGACAGCAGGATCAGCCTATGGCTTGCAGGTTTCGGGAGAAACTGTCGCTACGGGCGGCGATCTGGTCATCAAGACGGGCGGAGTGGTTAACGGCAGTGCATACGGCGGCTATGCAGAAGCTGGCGATGCGGATGAGAACAAAGTCACCATGGAAGACGGACAGGCTAATAGTTACATCTATGGCGGCTATTCTGAGGGCGGCAATGCCAATGAAAACAAGGCATTCATCAACGGCGGTGCTGTTTATGGTACCATCTACGGCGGCTATTCGAATGGAACTGGCAAAACTGCTGTCAATAATAGGGTAGAAATTAACGGCGGGACAATGACCAGCCAGATCTACGGCGGTTTTTCTAAGGATGGCGTCGCTTCGGACAATAAGGTCATTATCAGTGATGGCACAATTAATTTCGGAAGAATTATCGGGGGACGTTCGGATAATAGCAATGCTGAAAAGAATGAAGTAACAATCAGCGGCGACACGATTTCCACCTATTACGTCACCATCTATGGCGGCGACACTGATTTCGGCAATGCCGACCATAATACGGTAACGATTAGCGGCGGAAGTATTACCGGCAGCAACGTCGTCGAAGTCATTGGCGGCCGTTCAGATAAAGGAAAGTCCACGAATAATACGGTCAAGATCAGTGGTAATGCGGTAATCGGAAATGAATCTGTGGCCGCTGACATCTATGGCGGTTACAGCAGCAACAATGAAGACGTTACAGGCAATACGGTCACTGTCAGCGGGGGTACGGTCAACGGTAATGCCTATGGCGGCTATGCCGGATCTTATACTCCCCAAGGGTCTCAAGGCGGCACTGTCAAGGGCAATATGGTCACTGCCAGCGGCGGTACGATTACCGGCAATGCCTACGGCGGCTATGCAGAAGCTGGCGTTGTGACGGATAATACCTTGGAGGTCAAGAAATCGGAGACGGCTTCTGGAACCATTACCGGAAATGCCTATGGCGGCTATGCCGAAACTGGCAATGCCATCGGGAACCACTTCAAGATGGAAGACGGGGTCGTTGGGACTGCGTACACAGGTAGTGTCGATGAGGTTGATGAATCCTACTATGGCGGCTATTCTTCGTATGGCAGTGCCAATGAGAATACGGTAGACATCAGCGGCGGTGCCATTCACGGATCCGTGAATGGCGGCTGGGCCGAAGGCTCGCGTGATAATAACGATAATCCTGCAAAAGGCGATGCGAAAAGCAATGTGGTCACCATCACGGGCGGCACTATTAACGATTTCATTTATGGCGGCTTTGCCAGTAATGGCAGAGCAGAAGGGAATAGGGTAGACATTAGCGGAGGTATAGAGACAAAAAGTGTCTATGGTGATGCGGCTCGCGAAAGTACTTCCTTGGTCACAGGTAATACAGTTACCATCAGCGGAGGCACTATCGGAACAGATGATGACTATGGTGTCTATGGTGGAATGTCATTTGAAAGCAGTGTCAATGAAAATGACGTCATCATCAGCGGAGGCAATATTAGCGGCGGTGTCATAGGCGGCTATGCTGGCTTTGCCTGTCCTATAGGCAATACAGTCACCATCAGTGGCGGTACTATTGACGGCGTGGTTGCCGGCGGCGTCTCTTTTGGAGGAGCAGTGGATCATAATACAGTCACTATCAAAGGCGGAATAATCAACGGCTCTGACGGCATTTACGGCGGCTACAGCGACGATGACGATGAATATCCCAATCCTTCGCCGGGCGACGTTACTGAGAATGCCGTCCTGATGACCGGCGGTACCACGGAGAGCTCCATCTACGGCGGCTATGCAGGGGCTGGCGATGCCATCGGGAACCATGTGACCATGGAGCGTGGATCCGTGGGGACGAAGGACACGGGAGAAGATGATACGTACGAACATGTCTATGGCGGCTGGTCCAGTGAAGGCAGTGCCAATGAGAATACGGTTGCCATCAAAGGCGGCACGGTTTACGGCTCCATCGATGGAGGCAGGGCAGAAGGAGATAATGAGACAACAGGAGGAGCAAAGGGCAACATCGTCACCATCACAGGCGGCACGATGACTGAAGATGCCACTGGCGGCTATTCCTATATGGGCACTGCAGAGGGCAATATAGTCACCATGAGTGGTGGCAAGATCAGCGGCAGTGTCTATGGCGGCGATTCTACCACAAAGCATTCCATTGCTGCGGGCAATACGGTCACCATCAGCGGCGATGAAATCGGAGGCAGTGTCTATGGCGGCCATTCTCTCCTGGGAACAGTCACGAAGAATACGGTGAAGATCGAGGATGGCATCATCAATGGCGCTGTTATGGGCGGCAGCAGTGATGGCGAGAACAGTGCTGCTGGCAATACAGTCACCATCAGCGGCGGTACGATTAAAGGCGGCGCTGTTATGGGCGGAATGTCCAATGAAGGCACTGCGGAAGGAAATACAGTCACCATCAGCGGCGGCACAATTAACAGCCGGTCCATATCTTACGAGGGGGAAACAATTACAATAGGATACATCGCAGGCGGTTATTCGCTTGGCGGCACCGCAAGCAATAATACGGTGAATATCCTTGGAGGTACCTTTGACCCGGCAATATCGCTCTACGGCGGCTATGGAGCGACTGCCGGCAGCGGAAACACGCTGAATATGTTTACCAAGGGCATCACAGTGAAGGAACTGGATTACTTCCAGAACCTGAATTTCTACATCCCATCAGGCATGACCGAAGCAGATACCATGCTGAATGTAACGGGCACAGCAAATATTTCCGGTGCAGGAATTAAGGCCGGCATTCAGAGCGAAGACGTGCTGGGCTCGAAGGTGAAGACAATCACCCTGCTCAAGGCGGGCACGCTGACCACGGATGCCAATACCAATTATGGTCTGGCGGATGCGCTTCCTTCCTTGGCAGAAGAATTCAGCGGAAAGGTGACCTTAGTCACGCCGGACTATCTGACAGCAGATGCCACAGTCAGACTGGACGCTGCCAACAATGCCGTCCTCATGGACCTTCCGGCAAATCCGGAAGCGGCCGCAGATGACTGGTACATTTCCAGCGATACCAAACTCTTTGCAGAAACAAGAGCAGCCGGAGCAGCGCTCGTAGGAAACGGATCCGATGCCGTCTCCACCATGGCTTACTCCGCCGCCACAGCAGCCTCTGCCGAAGACGGCAGTACAGGCTTTGTCCCCTATGCATCCATCGGCGGCTTCAACCTGCGCAATGAAACAGGCTCCTACGTAGACACGAACGGCCTTGCCGCTAACCTCGGCTTCGTACGCAAGTACGAAAGAGAAGGCTGCGTTGACACCCTCATGCCGTTCTTCGAATACGGCAAGAGCAACTACACCAGCCATCTGGACAGCGGCGCCAGAGCTGATGGCAAACAGCACTACACAGGCGGAGGCATCCTCTACCGCAGAGACCGTGATGACGGCCTCCACTACGAAGCCATGATCCGCGCCGGCAGACTCCACGGCGACTTCTCCGGCCTCATCGCAGACATGCCCTCCTCCTACGAAAGCAATGTACCCTACATTGCCGCCGAAGCAGGCCTGGGCAAAGTCGTCACCAAAGGTACCAGCTCCTTCGACTACTACGGAAAATTCTTCTACACCCGCCTTGGAAGCGACACCGCGGCCATCCGCAATACCTCCGGCCTGACAAGCTACGACTTCGACACCATCAATTCCTACCGCACAAGACTCGGCGTAAGATGGACAAAAGAAATCTCCGAAACACAGTCCTACTACGCAGGCATCGGCTGGGACTATGAATTTGACAGCGAAGCAAGAGCCAGCTATCGCACCTTCAACACACCGACGCCTTCCATGGAAGGCGGGAGCGGCTTCCTCGAACTCGGCTGGAAGAGCAAAATCACAAAAGAAAACCCATGGGGCGCCGACCTCCACATTACCGGCTGGGCCGGCAAACAAAGAGGCGTCACCTATACACTGGGACTGTCGAGAGCATTCTGAGCTCGCCCCATAGGGGGAGCTGATGGCCTTTGACCTTGCCCTGGAAGGGAAGGTCGGGATAGGATTGAGAAAGGTTCAAAACAAATCAGATTGGAAATCTTTTCTTTATTCCTTGTGAAGCCTTCCCTTCTGGGGAAGGTGCGCAGCTTATCTTTTATCTGTAGCTGCGCGGATGAGGTGCAGTTTATAAAAATGTCGGGCGGATGAGTTGCATTTTCACGGACGAAGTCCGGTTGTCTGGCTTTTAATGATTCATCTCCCAGCCTGTAAGGCGGCTGTTTGGTTTTAATTATCCCCCATGCAAAAAAGGACATCCCATTTTCTGAGATGTCCTTATTCTTATTCTTATTCTTATTCTTATTCTTTTTCCTTATTAGAATCCTTTGGAGCGGAGTCTCTTTTCCCACCAGTTGAAGAAGAGGGTGAGGAGGATGGCTACGGCCCAGTAGGCTATGGCGTCGGCGATGTAGGGTTCGGTTCTTCTGTTGTAGAGGGCAGAGAAGATATCGGCTTTGGCGAACATGTCGACGACTTTGACGGTGAATACCAGGGCGAGGAGTTTGATGGTCTTCAGGTAGTAGGTGAAGAAGGCCGGCATGGCTACGACGAAGGCCTGGGGGAGGACGATGCGGGTGAAGGCGCGGAATGGGGTCATGCCCATGGCGACGGCTGCTTCGTACTGCCCGTGGTCGACGGAGCGGAGGGCTCCTCTGAGGTTTTCGGACTGGTAGACGGTGTTGTAAAGAATGAATGTGGTGTAAACGGTCCAGTAAGGGCTGACGTCGAAGGGTTTCACGGTGTGGCCCAGGATGGACGTGAAGAGGGGCGCGAGGAGATAGGGCAGCGAGTAGTAGACGATGAAGAGCTGCACGATGCTCGGGACGCCTCTGAAGAAGGAAATGAAAACGGCGAGGAGGCCGTTCACGAGTGCGTTTTTTGTGCGAAGGCGGATGAGCGCGATCACGGAGCCGAAGACGATGCCGAAGAAAAGGCTGATGAATGCCATGAAAAGGGTATTCGGGATGGCTTCGGAAATGAAGAGGAGGGCGGTCGGTATGACAGCGAAATCGATCATTATGTGGTCCTCCTTCCTTTATCTGTCATGCGCTGTGTCGCATGGAATACCATTTCCACGAGGATGACGAGCACCCAGTAGATGAGGGCGACGGCGCAGTAGGTTTCGAGTTTTCCCTGGCCATAGTTGGCGTTGATGATGTTGCCGGCGCGGCCCATGAGGTCGATGACGCCGATGAAGTACATGACGGAGGTATCCTTCATGATGTTGATGGCTTCGCTGACAAGGCTCGGGAGGGCTACAGGAAATGCCTGCGGCGCTACGATGCGGAAGACTCTGTGGAAGGGCGAGAGGCCGAAAATGATGGCGGCTTCGCTCTGTCCCTTGTCTACGGAGAGGTAGGCAGGGCGGATGATTTCCGAGATGACCGGCGTGTAGTGGAAGGCAAGCGCGATGAGGACGTATGCCGTCAGAGGCCAGCCGTCAGGGCTGATGCCAAGTCCGCGGACGATGACCGGCAGGACGAAGTAGACGAGGTAGAGGTCCAGGATGAATGGCATGCTTCTGTTGTAGGAGAGCCAGACTTCGCAGAACTGATGAAGGACGGGAACCTTCGCTATGCGGATGACGGCGACGATGGTACCCAGCACAAGGCAGATGAGGATCGAGGAAACGATGACTTCTGCCGTGTACGGTATGGCTGTCGCCAGCCTCGGGAAGAGCCCGAGGAAGTAATCGAAATTAAAAGTTAACATGGAAAAGACCTCTTTCTAACGAATGAGCGGGAAACGAAAATCAGTGTTCGTCTCTCTTGAGCATTCGCTGGAGGAACTGCTGGGTCTTTTCTTCCTTCGGATGGGTGAAGAGTTCTTCCGGAGCGCCTTCTTCGACGACGAGGCCGTCGGACATGAAGACGACTTTGGAGGAAACTTCGCGCGCGAAGTGCATTTCATGGGTGACGATGATCATCGTGATGCCAAGGGTAGCGACTTCAGCGATGGTATCGAGGACTTCGCCGACGAGTTCCGGATCGAGCGCCGATGTCGGTTCGTCGAAGAGGATGACGTCAGGACGCGGAGCGAGGGCACGAGCGATGCCGACGCGCTGCTGCATGCCGCCGGAGAGTTCAGACGGATACATCTTGGCGTAGTCTTCCATGTGGACGCGCTTCAGTTCTTCCATGGCGATGTCCTTCGCTTCGGAAGCGGACTTGCCATAGCCGTAGATGAGGCCTTCGGTGATATTTTCCAGGACGTTCTTATTTCTGAAAAGGTTGAACTGCTGGAAGACCATTGTGGATTTCCTTCTGAGACGTTTGACTTCATCTTTGGAAATTTTGGAGAAATCGACGGATACGTCGTCAATCGTGAGCTTGCCGGAGTCTGGCTGTTCGAGATAGTTCAGGCAGCGGAGGAAGGTAGTCTTCCCCGTGCCGGACGGGCCGAGGATCGATACTACATCACCTTTTTCAACGTTCAGGTTGATGTCTTTCAGGACTGTATGATTGCCGAAAGATTTGCGAATATGTTCTGCAGTCAATATGCGGGACATGATGAGGACCTTCTTTCCTTGAATGTGTTAGTTTTTGGATTCTTGTATGGTTTGCGATGCAATAAAAAAGCCCCGCCGCAAAGGGACGGGAATTTCCGTGTTCCACCCAATTTCGCCCCTGCGTTGCCGCAAGAGCCTTGGTAAGTCAAAAAGACTCAGCCACTGTAACGGGTGATCCCGGGCCGCTTACTTGGGTTCAGCTGGCCGGCTCGAAGAGGCACTTCCATGGAATTCCCACGCCCGTTTCCACCATCGGGGCTCTCTTTGGAGGTTCCATCCATGTACTTTCTCTTGTCATCGCTCATATAAAAGATTAATTATCATCAATATAACATAGAACGGAAGAGAAAATCAAGGGTTTACAAATCTTTTACCACGCGGTTCCTGCACTTTCTGTTTTCCTGTTGCCTTGCGCGGCTTGCCAAATATATAATAAGGAGACAGGCGCGCTGTAAGAGGCGCGTATCCAGGGAGGTAAAATGAGAGTTTCAATCATCGGAGCCGGCGCGATGGCGCTTGCGGCGGCTTCTTATTTAAAATTAAAGGATGTTTCGTCCCTTGTCTACGTCAGAAGCGAGAAAAAGCTTGCTGCATGGTCGACGAAACCGGTCCGCGTGACGGGCGTGATGGAGAGCTCCTTCTACGTGCCGATGGCCAAGACGATGAAGGAAGCGGTGAACTATTCCGATACCGTCATCATCTGCACCCGCGCAGGCGACTATGAAGACGTCATCAATGAGCTTCTGCCCTGCCTTCGTAAGGGCCAGTGCATCCTTTTCCTGAACGGCTGCTGGGGCGCTGTAAAGACGTACCGCCTGCTGAAGGAAGATGCAAAGTACCTGACGATTGCCGAGACGGCTGGTTCGCCCTTCGTCGCCAGCCTTTCGGAAGATTTCCTGACACTGGAAATGAAGGGCATCCGTACGGAAATCGGATACTCGGCGCTGGGGACCAGCAAGGATCCGGGCGAGCTTCTCCATACGATCGCGCCGCGCGTTTCCCGCATTTCCTCACCGGTCTCCACATCCCTTTCGCAGGCGATGCCGATCGTGAATGCGGCCAGTGCCTTCTTCAACATCTCGCGTATCGAGAACGGGGAAGACTTCGAACTCTTCGGACCGGCATTCACCAGCCGCGCAGCAGACTACATGGAACACTGCGACAAGGAACGCCTCACCGTGGGAAAGGCTCTGGGGCTTGAACTTTACAGCCTCCTTGAGACCGTGAATTCCCAACGATCTGACAAGAAAGCGACCCTTTACGAAGCGCTCAGGAACAATGCACTCTACGACGGGCTCAAAGGCCCCGTTTCCTTATCCGACAGAAGCCTTTCCGAAGACCTTCCCTGCGGACTGGGAAGCCTCCTCGATCTGGCGGACATGATGCATGTCCCCGCGCCGTACATCACGGCGATGGTGGACACCGCCTCACTCTACATGGGGAAACCTTACGAGCTGTTTCTGACAGTACAGGACCTCAGGGCGATCAAAGCGCTCCGGGGCAAGTAAATCAGGAGGGATTTATGAAGAAATTATTTACCGCCATACTCGCGTGCGCCATGATGGCAGGCGCATCCGCCAGCGCCCTTGCAGAAAACTGGGTAGCGCTCCCGGGCACGAGCGGCGTCAAAGTCGATACAGATTCCTACGTGGACGGCGGCATCCTGGCGCAGATGACACTCGAGCTGCCGGCCGGCGGCAAGAACGTTATTTCCTCGATGGCCTTCAACCGCGAGGACAACACCTACCGCATCGCGACACTGGAGGTGCCTTCCAAAGACGGAAAGATGGAAACGAAAGTCTATCCGGACAATCCGGAAAACTGGTCCAAGATCCTTCCGAACACCTTGGGAAAGACCATCTACACCCACTACGTCGAAAATCCGCTTCCGCGCTTCACCAACCCAGACTGGGTCACGCTCTATAAAGAGCAGGGCGTCCGTTTCCATGGAAGCGAATACCAGATCGAGAAGAACACGATGAGCTACCGCGATGGCTATGCGACATTCTGGATGCGCATCACCTACCCGTGGAAGGACCAGAACTTCTCCGCTGCCGTGTACCAGGTGAAGATGGACGTGCCGAACAAGAAAGTGCAGACACTCTCCATGACAGAATATGATTACGACGGCAAAGTCCGCTCCCATGGCGCAGGCTCCAGAGACCGCGGCAATATCGAGCCGGACACACCGATGTACAAAGTATATGAATACGTGAACCATGCCCTCCGCACCGGACAGCTCAAGATGGTCACGACAAGACATGGATAATAAGACAGACGCTTTTCTGATGGAAGGCGTCTTTTCCATCCCTTATATAAGGTATAGAAAGGAAAACATATGAAGAAATTACTGACCGCTGCAGCGCTCGCCTCTGCGCTCCTCCTCTCCGCACCCGCCGCTTTTGCGGAAAACTGGATCGAAGTCGCAGGCTACCAGGGCCGCATGATCGACACCGACTCCTGCAAGGCAGAGGGAAATACGCCCGTCCTCACTGTAAGGCCGACAGACGGCACCGAAATGACGATCCAGTTCAATAAGAAGGACATGACATACCAGTTCCTTTCCCTGAAACGCCTTGATGGAAATGGGAAAGTCATCGACGAAGTCCCGGCAGACAAACTCGCAGGTCACTTCCTCCCGCTCAAAGAAGGCTCCCTCATTTCCAGCCTCTACATGCAGTACGTTGCTTACCCGATCCCGCAGCTCGCCAACGCCGAATGGGTCACTATTTACCGCACCGGCATGGGCGCCAGCGCCGGCAGCCGCGTCTCCATCGACAAGAGCCACATTTCCTATGACGGAGACTACGCCATATTCTGGCTGAAAAACGACTACGTCCCGGCAGAAAAAGGCATCGCTTCCCAGATCAGCCAGGTCAAGGCAAACATGGCCAATAACCAGGCCAAGATCCTTTCACTCACACTCTACGATGAAAACGGAAAAATCCTCCAGCACGACGCCAGAGGCGAAGCCGCAGAAGTCCGCGACGCGAGACAGGGCATCATGAACGAAGCCGTTACCTTTGCCAGGGAACACATCCTGCAAGGCACCAGGTAAGGAGGCATCATGGCAGACATCCGAGTAAGAAACCTCTCGCAGGAAGCGGCTGAATCCTGCTATGAAGCCTACCTCAAAGGCGAAAGACCAAAAGAAGGCACCATCCTCGTCTCCGGCCCCGTCATTGTCTTTACCAGCGACACCTTCGAAATGAAGGGCGAAGAAATCGAAGAGGGCAGTGAGAAATTCGTCTCCATCCTGGACAACGAAGCCAAGAGCAGGGCGGCCCTCCGCGAATACAAAAACGGCCGCCGCCTCCCCGCAGGCGCAGCCCTTGCTGCCATGAAAGAAGGGTACTTTGCCTTCCAGAGCGAATACATGAACGAAGAAGGCACGCCCTTTGCCCTTTCCTTCGACCCCCTGGAAGAAGTCATGACAGCCCAGGAAGCAGGGAAACTCTACGGCATCCCGGCCAAGACCATAGAAAAAGACTGCGAAAGTGCAGGCCTTGAAAGCCCCCTGAAACAAGGCGAAACCAGACACTCCGGCAACGTCTGGCTCCTCCAGAAATCCGCAGCAGAACGCGCTTATAAAGGAGAAGAAGGCAAAGCGTACGCCGTGAACCCGCTCCTCCTCGTCTTCTCCACCGTAGAAGGCGCCGACATCTGGAACAGAGACAGCGGAGTCGTCAGGAGCGCCGCAGGCGGCGCCGGCCACATGAACGCCCGAATGCACGAAGAAGAAAGAAAAAAATCCGGCCGCGTATGGCTAGTGACCCGAAGTGCCATGGAAAGACTCTTCGGCCAGGCCCTCCCGAACAAAATGAAAGAAGCCATGAAGGGGATATAAAGGAAATCCCCGAGCGCAACTACAAAAATTTAAAGGAGTCCTTATGAAGAAAGCGATTTCTGATTTTGCTGAGAAGCAGGGTATTTTAATAGAAGATGATTTCACCTTTGGCAAATGGGAAGCGCTTCGGATCCGCAGGGGAAGAGACCTTCGCGGATTCATGAAAGCAGCCGATCTCGTCGGCGCTAAAATCGAAGCGATTGCCGCTCCTGAAGATTACCTGCACGGGTTTGGCAAGCCCCTAACCTGGGAAGCGGCGGACCTTTATTCCGATGGAGACGAAGCGCATGAGGCGCTCATCAGGTCGTACCTGAATAATCCCGAATGCACCATGGGCCTTGGCTCTTATGAGCTCTATGAAAGAATATTCGTCGTGACGGACAAGGGGACGCTCGAAGTCTATTTCGAAGATGAAGATCTCTATATCGCCGTCGATTCCGCCGAGCCTTCCGTCTATGCGAAAAAACGCGAAAGATATGAAAGCTTTGATATCCGCAAGCTTTTGGGCAGCGTCAAAGGTGATACGATCACAGGATACTGGGTCATGGATCGTGAAGGAAAAGACGAGGATGACGATGACTTCGACATATTCAAGGACCAGAAGCCATGCATCACAAAACTCAGCCTCGCCCTTGCAAGCGGACGACGGCTGAATTTCTCCCCGTACATGGACGTTTTCGACTTCGAATTGGTGAATCCGGACGGAAACGTCGCAGAGATTCCATTTGCCGAAGTACTCCGGTGTCTGAAATAAATCCCGTCATCAGGAAATGCATCATAGATTTCTTGACAAAGGGATAAGAATCAGACTATAATAACGCCAATATAAGCGATGACTGGGAATAAGTTTCTTTCCGAAATCACAGAGAGCCGGGCAGGTGGGAACCGGTATGGAAGAGGAAGCGTGTCGCCCGTGAGCTCAGAGCCGAATAAAGTAGGCGAAGCGTCGATCCGCGTTAAGGATAACCAAGCTACAAAGCAGGGTGGTACCGCGCATAAGCGCCCTTGTCCGATGGGACAAGGGCTTTTTTGTTAGGCATCCGCTTTAGCAGGTGAGAAATAAGTGAGAGTGGTACCGCGCGCATGCGCCTCCCGTGCAGGATTTTTTCTGCGCGGGAGTTTTTTATTAGGAGGCAGGGCATGACAGGCAGAAGGAACCGAGTCCCCTCGGGGACATATGATTTGATCGTCCAAGTCCATTAACCATTTTGTCTTTTCCCTGAGGAGGATCTTACTATGAAAACAGCTACAGAAAAAAGAATCGCATTCAGAAACATGCTTAAATCCGGAGAAATCATCGTTGCACCGGGCATTGGCGACGCACTGTCCGCCAAGATCGCAGCCTATGCAGGCATCAAAGCCCTCACCATGGGCGGCTACTCCGTCTCCGCATCCCGCCTGGGACAGCCGGATGTCGGTTTCCTGTCCTGTACGGAAATGGCTGAACAGCTGACCGGCATCTGCAACGCCACCGACCTTCCCGTCGTTGCCGACGGCGACACCGGCTACGGCAATGCACTGAACGTCATCCGCACAGAGCAGATGTTCGAACAGGCCGGTGCTGCCTGCATTTTCTTCGAAGACCAGGCATGGCCGAAACGCTGCGGCCACATGGATGGCAAGCAGGTCATCTCCGCCGAAGAACACGCACAGAAAATCCGCGCCGCCGTCGACGCACGCTTTGATAAAGAAACCATGATCATGTCCCGCACCGACAGCCGCGCCGTCTACGGCATCGACGACGCCATCGAAAGAACAAAACGCTATATCGATGCAGGCGCAGAAATCTGCTTCGCCGACGGCATCGGCACCAGAGAAGAACTCGAGAAATTCGCCAAAGAACTCTCCGGCAGCGGCGCCTACCTCGTAGCCAACATGATCGAAGGCGGCAAGACACCCCTCATCCCGGCCAAGGAACTTGAGCAGATGGGCTTCTCCCTCGTATTCTGGGCCTGCAGCGCCGTCTACACGATCTCCAAAGCCCTCTACGACCTCTTCGGCAATCTTGCCAAAGACGGCACCACAGAAAAGAGCCTGGACCGCATGATCGAATTCTCCCAGTTCAACAGCATGATCGGCCTCGACACCTACAAAGAATATGAAAGAAAATACAAAGTAGACAGAGACGACTGAGTATATATAAGTGAGTATATATAAGGAAAAGAATATAGAGTGAAAAGCAAAAATGGATCCCATCGAGGACTCCATTTTTGCGTGGGAATGCTTTGCGTATGAAGACGGAAGCCTGTTTCATGACCGTTTTACTTCGCGACTTTTCTTGCCCCAAAACCGCCATTTCAAGCCGGGGGAACGGAAATGACAATGATAACCTTTATAATAGGAACAAAGGGGACGGAGGATATGATGAAAGGCTCCAGCGGCCTCCTCAAATCCGGCTGGGGCGGCAAATAAAGAAACATTATCTTATATACTGGGTTTGCCAGAAGCATCCAGCCCCCCGCGGCAATCCGCCGTATCTATAAACTGCTTCTCCCTTATCCACTCCAAGGAGATAAAGCAGCAAATGAAAATCAGGTATTCCACTTCCCGGGAATACCTGATTTTCACTTGTGTAGGATTAGAAGCGGAAGATTAAATGCAAAACCAAACAACCTCGCTAAGCTTGAAGTGGATAGAGCAGTTCCTCGAGCGCAGCGAGGTTTAAGGGTGTTAACCTTCCCTTGCTTCGCAAAAGGAAAACATGCCAACCAAGCTGCGCTTGAAGAGAACAACACAACCGGACTTCGTCCGAGGTAATCAACCCTATCCGCCGCGAAAGGAATATGCTTTACTTATTACTGCACCTCTTTCGGCCATTATGAAATACTGCAAACACTTCCATGATTTCATATGCAATCATTGGTATAATGGCCACTTCCTCCTAAGGAGGCAGCTTCACAAGGAATAAAGAAAAGGTTTCAAATCTGATTTGTTTTAGACCTTTCGTACCCCATCCCATACCATACACCCTTCCCCGTCTGGGAAGGCGAGTCTAAAATACCCTCACCATCCTCCCATCATCTTCTAATCAATCCTTCATATAGTTGCCAGCTTATGCATCTTTCGCATGATTATTACGTGAGTTTTATTTTTCATGATATAATAAGGAAGTTTTACGAAAACATGAACAATTCTTGAATTCACGAAATATATTGCGAGGTATTGTATGAAAAAAGTCATTCTTCCGTCATTAGCCTGGACGGCGGGACTGTCGCTCTTGATTGCGCTGATCCTTCATCTGGGCGGGGATTTCCCGGACCTTCGAAGCTACGTCCAGCCGCGTCTGGGCGTGGGGGTTCTGGTTTTCCTCATTGTTTCCCTGGGCCTTTTCTCTGTCTTTGATAAAGCGTTCCTGAAGAAGTTTTTCCCGTGGGCGGCGGTGCTGCCGATCCTCTGGATGGCGACTTTCACCTGGGCGTACGGGTTCGCGTCGCTTCCTGAAAAGAAACACCTCGGCGATTACTATGTGCTGGGCGGCGTGGCTTTCGGGCTTCCTTACGTTTACCTGACGATCACGGAGAAAATCAATCAGCGCCTGCCGAAGCTCCGTTTCCCCTGGGAAATCATTGCGGGCCTTTTCGTCTTCTTCATGACAATCTGCCCCTTTATCTATATCGGCTATTACATCCTCTTTGGCGGGGAAATGGACATGTTCGCCATGATGGCTGTCCGTTCCACCCATATGAAGGAAATCCATGATTTCCTGGCCACAATGGGCTCGCCTGCCAGAATCATTGGCGCAATCGTCGCCTTCCTCTTTGTCCTTGCCGTTTCCTTTACCTTTGTCCATTCGATGGTAAAGGCAGCCCGCGGCATGAAATCTCCGCTCCGCGGCACGTCCAAGGGATACCTCATCGGCCTTGGCGTCATTTTCGTCCTTTTCTTCGGCGGCTTCTACCGTCAGATTATCCACGTATTCCCGCTCACCATCGTCCGCACGATGGACAGCAAGGGAAGCGAATTCCAGCTGCTCCAGAAACTGACGGACAACCTGGATAAGAATGTGAAGAAAATGACTTTCACCGATCCCGGCGCAGGCATTACCGAAGGCACGCACATCGTCATCATCGGCGAAAGCGCGAACCGCGACCACATGAAAGTATTCAACCCGTCCTATCCGGAAAACACGACACCGTGGCTCTCTTCCATGGCCAATACACCGGACTTCGCTCTGGGCTACATGGCATACTCGAACTTCCCGAATACGCTGATGTCCCTTTCCTATGCCATGACATCGGCCAACCAGTACAATGACAAATCCTTCGCTGACGTCGTCAGCATGGTCGACGTAGCCAAAGCAGCCGGCTACCGCACCGACTGGATTTCCTTCCACAACAGAAGCTCCCTCTCTAGCGCCGGTGTCACCATGATCGCTGAACGCTCCGACGGCTCCTACTGGGAAAAGAATTACGACGGCTACACCCTCGAGGTTCTGAAGGAACTTCCGCCAGCCAAGAAACGCGTCATCTTCATCAATATCGACGGCAGCCATTACACGTACCTTGCCCGCGTTCCGATCGACAAGAGAGACGAACTCGGCATCCCGGCCAGTGACCCGTACCATGACTACGACCTGACGATTGCTTACAGCGACGAAGTCATCCGCGACATCTTCGAATACGCGAAGAAGAACCTGAACCTCCAGACCATGGTCTACTTCTCCGACCACGGCGAGAATATGGAACACTACCACACAGCGTCCCCGTTCTACTACGACATGGTCCATATCCCGTTCTTCGTCTACCTCTCGCCATCCTACCAGGCAGCCCACCCGGGCCTCATGCAGACACTGAAATCCCATGAACACCAGGTCTTCACCAACGACCTCGCCTTCGACACCGTCACCGGCATCTGGGATGCAAAGACAAACTACTACAACCCGGCATACGACTTCTCCTCGCCGAAGTACAGCCTCAACATGGACAATGCAAGAACCGTAGAAGGCAAGTACAAAATCTCCGACGATCCATTTTTGAAGAAATAGAAATAGGAAATAGGAAATATAAAAAAGTCCGTAGAAATGTGCATTCATTTCTACGGACTTTTTGCGTGGATGGGAGCGTAACTTCCCAGTGTTGCTAACACTCACCTTCCCAGACGGGTGCAGTGCGCAAAGCAGCCGTCCGGGTATTGCGGCTCAAGCGTTTCTCCCAGATAAGAGGTTCTATAATAAATATTACGGCAATAAATATTACGGCAGGGTGGACAAATTATTGGCTGGAATCATCCCTGAATATAAAATTCCCATGTTTATCCTTGCAGTCTCGTAAAACCATAGGCATCCCATGTACCAGTAAATCCGTGAACTCTTCCAGAGGGATTTTTTCCCCTTTCAAAAACCAATCATTGATTGATTCGGATATGGCTCTCATGTAAAACCGCACATAAAACTGAACTTCTTCAGGAATATCCACAGAACTGGTTAATAGACGAATACGCTCCATCAATAAATCGACAGCATAGTTATTCGTGGCATAACGGAAAGAAGTTTGCCCAATAGTGTTCTTTAAAGCATTACGATAGAACTCCCGGTTTCCCAGCAAGATCAAAGAGCTTTGTCGTACACACTCACGCCAGGACACGCCGTCACCAAGTTTTCCATAATATGGATCAATGGCCGTATTATAAATCCATGCCAGCAGTTCATATTTGTCGGAAAAATGATTGTAAAATGTCGTAGCGGTCATACCACAATTTTGTGCAATTTCCTTTATGGTGATTTTATCAACGCTTTTGTTCAGTGAAAGTTCCTGAAGGGATTCTGCAAAAATTTCCTTTGTCGTTTTTCTGATAATCATAAGGCCCTCCTTTGTCCATCATACACTATTTTGGACAAAGGAGGGCCTGTATTTTCTTTAGGAAGCGATTCGATTATTCACCATCTTGGGGATCATCAACATAGTCAACTTCTGAATAGCCGGCGCAAAGGGTAATCTGATGCTTCAGGCCGGCAGGAATAAAGTATGTGTCGCCCTGGTGATATTCCTTCGTTTCACCATTCGCAGTGAAAATGCATTTCCCGCTGACAACAACAGTCCATTGCGCAGCATGACTATGCTCCGGAAATGCAACATCCTTTTCGGCACTAACAAAATATACCGTTCCAGTAGAGGTATGATCCACATGAACCGTTAAGCCTTCGATTCCGTAATTTCTGGACGGAACCTTGTCAATAATATCTGCAAAAAACTTGCTCATTGTTAGTTCTCCTCTCTCAAATAATTACAATAAGTCGGCGAAAAAGTTAGAATACTGGCAAATATAGCTCAATGACATGTAGTCAGGAAATAAGGTAAGCTGGCAATCATTCCGTATTCTCTGGAACTTGTATTTTCCATTAACTGTTTGTATGCATTCATTATATCGGCAAGAAAAGCATTGTGCGATAGATAAAAACTGCTAAATGACAATATACTTTATAAATAAGCACTTTTGTAAAGAACCCTTGAGGCATGAATTTAGTGAAACTCGCATAAAAAGGGCTGGGAGACGTGATTTCCCAAGCGCCGCTAACACTCGCCTTCCCAGACAGGGAAGGTGCCCGGCCTCAAATTCATATGCCGGGCGGATAGGGTTGATTACCACGAGCGAAGCTCGGTCATATGGTGTTTTTCAGCCGCAGGCTGGTTTAAGGGTGTTTGACCTTGCCTCGTAGAGGAAGGTGGCGGCGGAGCCGACGAGTGAAGTTCATCTCCTCAGCCGCAGGCTGGTTGTGTGGCTTTCATTTCCACGTTCCTCTACCCCTCAAACTGGCTGTTGTAGAGGTCTGCGTAGGCGCCGTGCTTTTCGAGGAGCTCTTTGTGGGTGCCCTGTTCGACGATGCTGCCGTGGTCCATGACGAGGATGAGGTCAGCGTCGACGATGGTGGAGAGGCGGTGGGCGATGACGAAGGTGGTGCGGTTCTTCATGAGGGACGTCATGGCCCTGTTGATTTCTATTTCCGTCCTCGTATCGACACTGGATGTCGCTTCATCGAGGATGAGGACAGCGGGATCCCGGAGGATGCAGCGGGCGATTGTGAGGAGCTGCCGCTGCCCGGTGGAAATGGTTTCGCTGTCCGTCTCAAGGATGGTGTCGTAGCCCTTCGGCATGGTGTGGACGAAGAAATCGACGCGGGCGGCTTTCGCAGCATGAATGATTTCCTCCTTCGAAGCATTGGGCTTGCCGTAGGCGATGTTTTCCGCAATCGTCCCTTCGAAGAGCCATGTGTCCTGCAGGACCATGCCGAAGTTATCCCGGAGTTCCTTCCTTGTCATCGCATAGGTGTCGACATCATCGAGGAGGATTTCTCCTCCGTCTATATCATAGAAACGCATGAGGAGATTGATCAGCGTCGTCTTTCCCGCGCCCGTTTCGCCGACGATGGCGACCTTCTGCCCCGGGCTGACGGTGAAGCAGATATCCTTCATCAGCTCGCGATCCTTCGTGTAGCCGAAGCGGACGTTCCTGAATTCGACCTTGCCCCTGGCGCGTGGCAGCATGCGGGGATGCGCAGGCTCCGGCGTCATTTCCTCTTCGTCGAGAAGGGCATAGACGCGCTCGGCAGAAGCGAGGGCGGACTGCATGGAATTCACGACGTAGGACGCTTCGGTCAATGGCTGGGAGGACTGGTTGACGTACTGGAAAAAGGCCTGGAATACGCCGACGGAGAGTGTACCGTCGATCAGGAGCTTCGTCGCAAAGAGGGCGATGGCGGCCTGGCCGATCTGATTCACGAACTGGATGATGGGATTGATCGCATTGATGACGAAGTCAGTCTTCTCCGCCGTTTTGGCGAGTTCCTCATTGGCCGCGTGGACTTCGTCTGCGCTTCTCTTTCCCTGATTGAACGACTGGATGATGGTCCTTCCGCTGTAGTATTCCTCGACGAGCCCGGTCACATGCCCCATGGCCTGCTGGCGGAGGCTAGCCCGGTCCATCGTTTTCCCTGAGAAATAGCGGGTGACGAGGACGGAAAGGAGGATGAATCCAAGGAAGATGGCGGTCAGCCCTGCGTGGAAATATGTCATCATGACCGCTGAACCGATGACCATGCCGATGGACTGGAAAAGGTCGAGGATGCCGTTCTGGAGGACTTCGGACATTTTATCCAGGTCGTTTGTGAAACGGCTGAGCGTGCTCCCTGTCCTGTTCTTGTCGTAGTACGAAAGGGGCAGGCGGGAAAGCTTTTCCGAAAGCGATGTGCGGAGCGACAGATTCAGCTTCTCGGCAAAGGTGAGCATGGCGTAGGACTGGAAGGTATAGAAGACCCAGGCGCCCAGGTAAAGGGGGAGAAGGATCAGGATTTCCTCCCCGCCCTGCTGCCAGGAAATGGTGAAAGCTTCACCGATGGAGCGGGACGCCTTGATGTTTTCCCAGATCTGGTTCACGATGCCCGCGCTGTACCAGGGGGCGGCAATCATGAGGCCCGTGTAGCAGAGGACGGAAAGGAAGACGAGAAGGAAACGGCCATGCGCCGCTTCGGACGTCTTCCAGAGCCGCCGTAGCGTCTGGCGGGCGGACTTCGGCTTTTCGTAGCTGATTTCATAAGCCAGCGATGATTCCTGCTGGCTCTTTTCCGTGGCATCAGAGTCCATGGAGACCGCCTCCCTTCGTCTGGGATTCGACGATCGTCCGGTAGACAGGGCAGGTCCTCAGCAGCTCTTCATGGCGGCCGATGCCGACCGTCCTGCCATGCTCGAGCACGATGATCTGGTCCGCATGCGCAATCGTGTTCACGCGCTGGGCGATGATGAGGACCGCGCTGTCCTTCATTTCCCTGGAAAGGGCATGACGGAGCGCCGCATCTGTCTTGAAATCAAGCGCAGAGAAGCTGTCGTCGAAAATGTACAGATCCGCCTTCTTCATCAGCGCGCGGGCGATGGCAAGACGCTGCCGCTGGCCGCCGGAGAAATTCGTCCCGCCCTGGGAAACAGGAGCGGAAAGACCCTCCGGCAGATCGAAGACGAAACCGGCCTGCGCAAGCATGAGCGCGCGGCGCATGTCCTCTTCTGAAGCGTTCTCGCAGCCATAGCGGAGATTGCTGGCAATCGTCCCCGAGAAGAGCCACGAGGCTTGCGGGACATAGGAAATCCGGCTGCGCAGCGCTTCCTGCGTAATGCTGCGGATATCTTCGCCGTCCACCGTGATGGATCCCTTCGTGACGTCATGGAAACGGAGAAGGAGCTTGGCAATTGTTGATTTCCCGCTTCCGGTACTCCCGATGATCGCCGTCGTTTCCCCGCGGCGGATGGAGAAGGAAAGACCCGTCAGTGTCGCTTCGTCGGCGCCGGGGAACTGGAAATCCACATCATCGAAACGGCAGATTTCCTGAGAATAGGAAGGGGAAAGGCTCTTCCTGCCGTCCGTGATTTCCGGCTCATGCGAAAGGACAGCCGAAATTCGCTTCATGCAGACATTCGCCCTTGGCAGGAGGATGATGACCATCTGGGCCATGATGATGTAGAAAAGGATGAGGATCGCGTACTCCGTGACGGCCGTGATGTCCCCGATTTCCATGCCGCCGGTCCCGACCTGATTGCTGCCGAGCCAGAGGATAGCGACGATGGAAACATTCATGATGAAGATTGCCATGCTCTCCAGCGCAAAGAAGAGCCCGTTCGCGCGGATGGCAGCGGCGGCGTAGTCCTCAAAGGAACGGCGCATGCGGTGCTCCTCATAGCGCTCTTTGTTGAAAGCACGGATGACGCGCACGCCTGTGATATTTTCACGGAGAATCTCATTGATGCGGTCGAGGAAGCCCTGCATCTTTTCAAAAATGGAAGAAGCGCTCCTCGTGATGAAGAAAGCCCCGGCCAGGATGACTGCCGTGACGAAAACCATGAGAAGACCCATGTGGCGGTTGATCGAGAACGACATGATGACGCCCAGAAGACAGATGGCAGGGACGGGGAGGATCATCTGCACAGACCAGACGAAAGCCTGCTGCACGACACTCACATCCGTCAGCGTCCTCGTAATCATGGAACTCGTCCCGAAGTGCTCGAAGTCATAGGCGGAAAACGAAAGGGACTTGTCATAAAGCGCATTCCGGATATCCCGGGAAAGGCGGGAGGAGAGACGCGCGCAGAGAAAGACGCCCAGAAGCGCGCCCGTCTCCGTCAGGATTGCCGTCACGAGCATGATTGCGCCCTTGTCCAGGACATAATCCATATCCTTGCTGCCCACCCCGATATTGATCATATCCGCGACAAGCGTAGGGATGTAGAGCGTCCCCGTGACCTCCATCAGCATCACAAGAAGCGTCAGGACGCAGAGCATCCTGTACGGCTTCAGGAAATGAAATAAAGTTTTCATACAGACACCTTCCGTTACTTCTTCTGGCTGTTCTTAGCACATGGATAACTGGCATCCACCTGCTCCTGGAAAGCAGACTTCAGACGGGAAGAGAAATACTCGATCGCTTCGATGAATTCGCCGGAATACTTTTCCACCGTCTCAGACAGCGCCTGCTCCTCCGCCTTGTAGACAGGGGAGAGCACACGATGTGCATAGGCCCTGCCTTCCTCCGTCAGGTACACATGCATCTCGCGCCGCTTCCCGGGAATCGGCCGCATCTCGACATACCCCGCCGCTTCTGCCTGCTTGATTGTCGTGTTCAAAGTCGTCTTGGGAAATCCCCACTCTGCGCAGATCTCCCGCTGCGAATGAGCCTCCCCGTTATCCAGCGCATAAAGAAGCCAGAGAAGCGACTCCGTCACCCCGATCTTCGCCGTGTCATAGTAATAAATCTTATCCACATTATTCAAAGCGATCACAAGCCGCTGCATTGTATGACGTGCATTCTTCATAAAAACCTCCTGCAACATTTAAAATCCGAAATCGTATTATGATTATAGTACGGATTCGGACTATTGGCAAGGGGAGGACTGGCCTGCGGCCCTTTTTCTCTGCCATAAAATCAAAGCAAATGATTTCATTTATTTCCTTTTCCATACGATTCTAAAAAGAAGATTTGCTATTTATTTAAAAACAAAGACATCCAAAATGTTTGTTATCGAACTATAGCAGCATAATATAAGTACTTATAAAACCTGTGAATAATAAAAAATACAAATAAGTGGTGAAAAATGAGAAAACTCAGATTTTATCGGATATCCCACTGATTTAGGCATCCTTAACAATGGTGATATACTATGGGTAGAGAAGGGAAAAGCAGGCAAATCTCCGTGAATGTAGGGATACGACCCGCCGAGTTATGTTTTCAATTTTGTTCTATTTGATTTTTGTAGATAGGAGTGCAGGAAATGAAAAAAACCGGTTATGATTTGCTGCAGGATCCCTTTATGAATAAAGGAACTGCCTTTACACTGGAAGAAAGAAAAGAGAATGGGCTGACAGGACTTCTGCCGCCGGCTGTGGAGACGATCGATCAGCAGTCGGATCGTGTGTATGCACAGTACAAGAGCGAGCATCCTGGCATTGAGAAGAGACGTTACCTGATGGAAATTTTCAATGACAACCGCACGCTCTTCTTCCACGCATTCAAGAAGCATGTGGCAGAGTGGATGCCGGTTGTTTATGATCCGGTTATTGCGGAAAGCATTGAAACGTACAGTGATAAGTACGTGAAACCACAGTACGCCGCTTTCCTGTCCATCGATCATCCGGAAGAGATCGAAGAGACGCTGAAGAAAGCTGCTGAAGGCAGAAAGATAAAACTCATCGTCGTGACTGACGCAGAAGCCATCCTGGGGATCGGCGACTGGGGCGTCAACGGCGTGGATATTTCCATCGGGAAATTGATGGTCTATACTGCGGCTGCCGGGCTCGATCCGTCTACGGTCCTCCCGGTCGTCCTTGACTGCGGTACAGACAGAAAAGAACTTCTGAATGATCCGATGTACCTTGGCAACCGTCATCCGCGTGTCCGCGATGCATCCTATGATGCGTTCGTCGACCGTTTCGTGAAGGCTGTGGAAAATGAATTCCCCGGTGTATACCTCCATTTCGAAGATTTCGGAAGAGAGCATGCCGCTGAAATCCTTGAAAAATATATCAACGACTACCCGGTATTCAATGACGACCGTCAGGGCACCGGCATCATCACACTGGCCGGCCTCATCGGCGCTATGCACATCAGCGGAAAGAAGCTGACCGATCAGGTCTACATGTGCTTCGGTGCAGGGACTGCCGGCTGCGGTATCGTGACAAGGATCTGGAGAGAAATGATGGATGAAGGCCTCTCCGAAGAAGAAGCCCGGTCCAGATTCTACATGGTAGATAAACAGGGCCTCCTCTTCGACGACATGAAGGACCTCGCTCCGGAACAGAAACCGTTTGCAAGGAAGCGTTCGGAATTTGAACATCCGGAAGCTCTTACGACACTGGAAGCTGCCGTCGAAGCCATCCACCCGACCATTCTCGTCGGCACATCGACAGCACCTGGCACATTCACTGAAAAAATCGTCAGAGGCATGGCATCCTGGTGCGACCGCCCGATGATCTTCCCGTTGAGCAACCCGACAGAACTCGCCGAAGCCACCGCGCAGCACCTCATTGAATGGTCTGACGGAAGAGCCCTGATTGCTACCGGCATCCCGGCCGATCCGGTCAATTACAAAGGCGTTTCCTATAAAATCGGTCAGGCAAACAATGCGCTGATCTACCCGGGCCTCGGCCTTGGCAGCATCGCCGTCGGTGCCAGCCGCGTATCCCGTGAAATGATTTCCGCTGCCGCTCACGTGCCGATTCATTTCATCCATCCAGAGCAGCCAGGCGAAGCCGTCCTTCCGCCGGTCTCCCGCATCTGCGAATTCACTAAGGCCGTCGCAGAAGCCGTCGCTGCCTGCGCCGTCAAACAGGGCCTGAACAGGATCCCCGTCACCGACGTCAAGAAAGCCGTAGAAGACGTCATGTGGGACGCTGAATATACAAAATAAAATGAAATAAAATAATAAAAGAGGCTGTGACGAAATGTGCAATCATTTCGTCATAGCCTTTTTGCGTGGATGAGAAGTTTGACTTTCGATAATGATCATAGCCACTTTCCCCGATGCGGAAGGTTTTGACCTGCCCCGGCGGGGAAGAATGCCTTTGACCTTGCTCCGGGAGGAGAAGTGGTGCGGATTTGTTAATACAGACAAATAAATATCATAAAAAATCTAATCGTACTTTAATCTTAATCATGCAGCCATTGGAGCTGCGTTGAATACTTCCATTGGAGCTAAAAGATGTAATTTGCGCTGAATGCGTTTGTTGTTGTAGAAGTAGATGTAGCCGTTGATCATGCTTACCACTGCTTTACGGCTGGTGAATTTACGTGTGTAGTAACGTTCGCGCTTCAGCATTCCCCAGAACCCTTCCATCAGACCGTTGTCTGCACAGCAGCCTACACGGGACATGCTGTGAACCAGTCCTGCTTTTTCAACAATCTTATGGAATCCGTTGCTTGTATACTGGAATCCGCGGTCGGTATGAATCATTGGATGTTCTCCAGGATTCTCTTTAAGTGCCTTTTCCATTGTCTCAAAAGCCAGTGCAGTATTGTTCCTGTCGCCGATGACATAAGAGACAATCCGGCGATCATGGCCGTCAATAATCGCGCTTAAATATAACTTGTGCAAAACTCCATCAGCAGTTGTGTACTTGAATTCAGTGACATCCGTCATCCATCTTGCATTGGACACGCCGGCATCAAAGTCACGGTTCAGCAGGTTTTCAAAAATGTACTTTGGATCCTTTGCGTTACGAGTGCAACCATCGGTCTTGTACTTGATCACGGACTTAATATTAAGTATCCGCATGATACGAAGAACCAGACTGTCGCTTACATTTATATTGATGTTGTCATCCTTCTTGATCCAATCGTTAATCCGGCGGTATCCCATATCCGGATATTCCTGATGGGTTTTCATGACCTCCTGTGCGACCTTTTCTCTCAGCAGTTCACGGCCGCTCTTAATATGATTCAGCCATCCGTAATAAGCTGCCCGGGAGACCTTTGAGAGTCGGCAGAGACTTTCTATGGAGATGTTGGTTTCTTCATGGACTTCTTTTATGGCTTTAAAATCTCTGAGAAGGTGAGTAAGGCTGAATCCTTCGAGGAACGCAACCTTTCCTCTATCTCCATCTTTTTTTTTAGCAGGGCAATCTCTGCTATAAGATCCTTCTGTTCTTCAAGAAGTCTGGCATTCTCCTGACGCAGCTGTTCTTCTTCGGTCCGGGGCGTTTGGAGCCTGATCGGCTTTCCTCTGTAATCCTCAAGACCAACTTCGCCCATTTCCTTGAACTTTTTTACCCATGTGTAGAGCGTTTGGTAGGACATGTTGTACTTCTTGGCTATCTTGTTATAATCGCATCCACTGGCGATGCACTCCTGAACGATTCTGACTCGCTCTTCCTTGACCGATTGCTGGCGTTTGCCCATAAGATCTCCTCCTTCAGAAACGAGGTCTGTCAACTTATGCTCATTATACGCCTCAATCCATGTTTTAAGGGAGAGTGTGCCGGAAATTCTGTATTTGGCACAGACGGAAAGCATGGAAACACCGCCTTTAAGATATTCCTTTACGGCCTGGATCTTCATCTGATTGGAGTAGTAAGACAAATGCTGCCTGGGCCGCAATCCCTTAAAGCCCTCCTCTTTATACCGGAGGACCCATTTCCTGAATGTTATGCGGCTCATATGAAGATTTTCAGCTGCCTGGGTAATCGTAACACCCTGATAGAGATATGAAGCAATCTGGTCTAACATTTCCTCCGGGGACGCTTTGGTTTTACATGGCATAAGAATGACCTCCTAATATATTTATGATATTATTCTGTCTTTCTTGTTGAATCATACCAAGGGGGACCACTTTTGTGGTGGATGAGATGCAGTTCGGGCAGACTTTAGTCTGGTTGTATGGTTTTTAATTAGTGAATTTTCTAATGTTGCCGGTGGATAGGGTTGATTATACCTTTTGGTTTTTATAAGTAAGGTTGTCTTGAACTTTCCTCGAGCGTTAGCGAGGTTGTCTGGTTTTGGGAAAGCATTTCCACACAAAAAATGGAGCTCACCCTGAGCTCCATTTTTGCATTTCCTATTCTTTTCTTTCCTTATATTATCTCTTCTTCAGTGAAGGATTTCTCGTTTCAGCGATCCAGGATTTGAATTCTTCTTCGCTGATGCCGAATTCCTGCTGGACGTAGGGAGCCCATTTCATGGACTTGCTGCGTGCTTTGACGATGTTTTCCATCAGGCTGCCTGTGTGCTGTTCGATGAGGTAGGCGAGGCGGAGCCAGTGGTTCGGATAGCCTTCGGAAAGGAGTGTCTCTGCTCTCTTGGCATCCATGCCGTAGAAGCGGTGGAGACGGTCGGCTCTGTGGGCGATGTAGCGCTTGCTGTAGATCTCCGGAGTCAGGCCGAGTTTCTTCTCGATGCGGCCCCATGGGTCGTCTTTTCTCATGTCGAGGATTTCGCCGGCTGTCTTGCCAGAGAGGCAGGAGAGGAGGGCGGCTTTATCGACGTCGTTGAAGCGGAAGCCTCTGGAAAGGATTTCCTTCGCTTCGTCTTCAGGAATCTGGTATTTATGATGGATGCTGCGGATCTGGTCATCCATGGACATTTCGGTACTTCTCATCATGGAAAGTGCCTCCTTTATAAAAATTTTATGATACTTTCTAATTATACCATAAGAATTGGATAAGAAATTTCATAGGATGATAGAAAATAGAGATACAAAGTGACGGAATCCGTATGGAATTTGAAACAAAACGCGATTTTTGTTAAAATAACCACGTTATTCTATTTTTCCCGAGAGGTGAATGATGTTTTTACATGAGATTATAAAGGGTGCCGATCCGGCGCACCTGGTGTTCGAGGGCGAAGCCGTCGTCACCTATGGCGAGCTGGAAAAAACAGTCGCCCGCTACAGAAATACGCTGTATGAAATGGGGGTCCGCCAAGGGGAACGTGTAGGCCTTTACACCGCCAACCGCGCAGAATTCGTCTACGTATTCATGGCAGTGGTCAGCCTTGGCGCTATTATCATCCCGATCAACAATTCGCTCGTCGACCGCGAGGTGGATTTCATCCTCCGCGACTCCGGATCCATGCTGCTCATCACAGACACTGCGCTGGAAGTTTCCTGCCCGTCCATCGGCATCCATGACCTGGACTACAAGACGAAGAAGGAAATTGCGCCGGCTGCTCCGGATTTCCCGGAAGATATTTCCGAAGACGACGTCTGCGCGCTGGTCTATACGTCCGGCACGACAGGAAGCCCGAAGGGCGCTATGCTGACGCACAAGAACCTCGTGTCGAATGTGGAGCAGTACCTGCAGCGCATTCCTTTCACACCGGAAGACAAAGTCCTCTGCGTCCTTCCGATGTTCCACTGCTATGGCCTCACGACTGTCGTCAATGCCGGCCTCTACGCGCACGCGACCATCGTCATCCTGCGCTCGAAGAGCCCGTCTGAAATCACGAATACGATCGTGGAACATTCCGTGACGATTGCCATCATGGTACCGCCGATGTACAACCTTTTGGCCCGCCGCGGCGAACCGGAAGTCATGAAATCCGTGCATACCTTCATTTCCGGAGGCGCATCGATTCCGCAGCCTGTATCCCAGGTATTCCACAACCGCTACCACCATCCGGTCCAGGAAGGCTACGGCCTGACCGAAGCATCTCCGGTCGTCTGCATGCTGCCGGCCGGAAAACCGAAGTACCTGACAAGCGGCCCCGTCCTTCCGGGCGTCGAAGCCTATGTCAGGACAGAATCCGGCGGCCCGTACGTGCCGGGCACCGTGGGCGAGCTCATGGTCCGCGGCAGCAACGTCATGAAAGGCTACTGGAACAAACCTGAGGAGACCAAGAAAGTCCTCACCGAGGACGGCTGGCTCCATACGGGCGATCTGGCGTACATGGATGACGACCAGTACATCTATATCGTCGATCGTATCAAAGATTTGATCATAATGAACGGGGAAAACATTTACCCCGGTGAAGTCGAAGACTGCATCTACGAAGTGGAAGGCGTCGGCGAATGCGCCGTCGTCGGTCATCCGGACCCGCTCCGCGGCCAGGCCGTGTGGGCATACGTCGTCATGAAGGACGGCTATGAGTTCGATGAAATGAAGATCAGAAGGCACATGTCCAAGAACATCGCCAGCTACAAGATCCCGCGCCGCTTCATCCCTCTGGATGCCCTCCCGAAGAATGCGACAGGCAAGATCCTGAAACGCGCTTTGAGAGACAACTGAGACTGACCGGAAATCCCCACAAAAGGGGAGCTGCGACAAGCGTAAAAATGCTATTGTCGCAGCTCCTTTCCTATGTTTAGTGGACACACGGCTGTTTTTGATTCAAAGGAAATCACGCCCGCCGGGCGGGTTTATGCTATAATAATTTTGTATGGAGTCTTGAAAGACTAATATTTTTTGACTCCGCAGTTTCGCATGTAAGGAAACCGCGGGCATTCCTCAACAGGAAGGAAGAAGGACACATGGCAACAGCAATGGTAATCGGCGCCCAGTGGGGCGATGAAGGCAAAGGCAAGATCGTTGATTATCTCGCCGCGAAGGCAGACGTCGTAGTACGTTCTCAGGGAGGAAACAACGCAGGCCATACAGTCGTAACGGGAGGCAAAGCATATCCGCTGCGCCTGATGCCAAGCGGCATCATGTACCCGGGAACGATCTGCATCGTCGGCACAGGCGTCGTCGTCGATCCAAAGAGTCTTCTCGAAGAAATGGAAAACCTTGAAAAACAGGGCATCGACGCAAAACACCTGCAGATCTCCACAAGAGCACAGGTCGTATTCCCATACCACATCCGTCTCGATGAAGCCGAAGAATCCCGCAAGGGCAGCCGCAAGATCGGCACAACAAAGAACGGCATCGGACCGTGCTACGCAGACAAGATCAACCGTATCGGCATCCGCATCTGCGACCTCATGGACAAGGAAACTTTTGCTGAAAAACTGAAATACAACGTAGAACAGAAAAACCTGCTCCTCGAAAAATTGTACGGCATGGAAGGCTTCGACTACGAAACCATGCTCAATGACTACCTCGGATACGCTGAAAAACTCCGTCCGTACGTCAAAGACACCAACTACACCGTCCAGCAGCTCGTCAAAGAAGGCAAGAACGTCCTCTTCGAAGGCGCTCAGGCATCCATGCTCGACTGCGACAACGGCACCTACCCGTACGTTACCTCTTCCCATCCGACCGCCGGCGGCGCATGCATCGGCGCAGGCATCGGACCGCACATGATGCAGAACATCTTCGGCGTCGTCAAAGCATACAGCACCCGCGTAGGCGAAGGCCCGTTCCCGACAGAACTCCATGACGAAATCGGCGAATACCTGAGAAACACCGCTCACGAATTCGGCACCGTCACAGGCCGCCCGCGCCGCATCGGCTGGCTCGACACCCGCGCCGTCCGCTACGCAGCAGCCCTGAACTCCTTCGACTACCTCGCTATCACCCGCCTCGACATCCTCGACGGCATGGAAGAAATCAAAGTCTGCACAGGCTATGAATACGAAGGCAAAGAAATCGAAGAATACCCGGCCGACCTGAAATTCCTGGGCAAGATCACCCCGGTCTACAAGGCATTCAAAGGCTGGAAAGAAAAGATCAGCGACATCCGCGACTACAACCAGCTCCCGGCCCTCTGCCGCGAATACCTCGAAGGCATCTCCAAACTCATCGGAGTACCGATCGGCATCGTATCCGTAGGCCCAAGCCGCGAACAGACCATCGTCCTCAAAGACGTATTCTAAGAATTAGAATAAGAATAAGGAAACCCCCGAAGCCAAGCTTCGGGGGTTTTGTAGTGGGGGGAAAATAAGTGCCAAAGTACGCTTTCAGTTTAGAAAAGATGGGAAAGAAAGCGCTTTCTTATCAAACCTTCACAACCGCGACGGAGCGCGAATGGGAACACCATAAGACCTCGCTACGCTCGTGAAACCTTATCGACGCGTGGTGCGGATTTGTTAATACAGACAAATAAATATCATAAAAAATCTAATCGTACTTTAATCTTAATCATGCAGCCATTGGAGCTGCGTTGAATACTTCCATTGGAGCTAAAAGATGTAATTTGCGCTGAATGCGTTTGTTGTTGTAGAAGTAGATGTAGCCGTTGATCATGCTTACCACTGCTTTACGGCTGGTGAATTTACGTGTGTAGTAACGTTCGCGCTTCAGCATTCCCCAGAACCCTTCCATCAGACCGTTGTCTGCACAGCAGCCTACACGGGACATGCTGTGAACCAGTCCTGCTTTTTCAACAATCTTATGGAATCCGTTGCTTGTATACTGGAATCCGCGGTCGGTATGAATCATTGGATGTTCTCCAGGATTCTCTTTAAGTGCCTTTTCCATTGTCTCAAAAGCCAGTGCAGTATTGTTCCTGTCGCCGATGACATAAGAGACAATCCGGCGATCATGGCCGTCAATAATCGCGCTTAAATATAACTTGTGCAAAACTCCATCAGCAGTTGTGTACTTGAATTCAGTGACATCCGTCATCCATCTTGCATTGGACACGCCGGCATCAAAGTCACGGTTCAGCAGGTTTTCAAAAATGTACTTTGGATCCTTTGCGTTACGAGTGCAACCATCGGTCTTGTACTTGATCACGGACTTAATATTAAGTATCCGCATGATACGAAGAACCAGACTGTCGCTTACATTTATATTGATGTTGTCATCCTTCTTGATCCAATCGTTAATCCGGCGGTATCCCATATCCGGATATTCCTGATGGGTTTTCATGACCTCCTGTGCGACCTTTTCTCTCAGCAGTTCACGGCCGCTCTTAATATGATTCAGCCATCCGTAATAAGCTGCCCGGGAGACCTTTGAGAGTCGGCAGAGACTTTCTATGGAGATGTTGGTTTCTTCATGGACTTCTTTTATGGCTTTAAAATCTCTGAGAAGGTGAGTAAGGCTGAATCCTTCGAGGAACGCAACCTTTCCTCTATCTCCATCTTTTTTTTTAGCAGGGCAATCTCTGCTATAAGATCCTTCTGTTCTTCAAGAAGTCTGGCATTCTCCTGACGCAGCTGTTCTTCTTCGGTCCGGGGCGTTTGGAGCCTGATCGGCTTTCCTCTGTAATCCTCAAGACCAACTTCGCCCATTTCCTTGAACTTTTTTACCCATGTGTAGAGCGTTTGGTAGGACATGTTGTACTTCTTGGCTATCTTGTTATAATCGCATCCACTGGCGATGCACTCCTGAACGATTCTGACTCGCTCTTCCTTGACCGATTGCTGGCGTTTGCCCATAAGATCTCCTCCTTCAGAAACGAGGTCTGTCAACTTATGCTCATTATACGCCTCAATCCATGTTTTAAGGGAGAGTGTGCCGGAAATTCTGTATTTGGCACAGACGGAAAGCATGGAAACACCGCCTTTAAGATATTCCTTTACGGCCTGGATCTTCATCTGATTGGAGTAGTAAGACAAATGCTGCCTGGGCCGCAATCCCTTAAAGCCCTCCTCTTTATACCGGAGGACCCATTTCCTGAATGTTATGCGGCTCATATGAAGATTTTCAGCTGCCTGGGTAATCGTAACACCCTGATAGAGATATGAAGCAATCTGGTCTAACATTTCCTCCGGGGACGCTTTGGTTTTACATGGCATAAGAATGACCTCCTAATATATTTATGATATTATTTTGTCTTTCTTGTTGAATCATACCAAAGGTGGGAAATTTTTGCTTTTTAAAATTTCTCGGATGAGTTGTATTTCCTCAAGGCGTCAGCCTTGGTTGGCATGTTTTTTCAGCCGAAGGCTGGTTTAAGGGAGTTAACCTTGCTCCGAAGGAGAAGGTCCCGGCGGAGCCGGGGGATGAGATGAAGTTATCGAGCGCAGCGAGGTTTTATTGTGTTTTTCAAGCGGAGCTTGGTTTAAGGGAGTTTGACCTTGCCTCGTAGAGGAAGGTGGCGGCGAAACCGACGGATGAAGTTTATTTCCTTCCGCCTTTAGGCTGGTTGTTTGGTTTTCTTGTCAATATTTTCCCCACATCCACTCCATTTTCATAAATATCCCCCTCTCTCATTCTCTCATTTCCTCTGATTTTCTCCTGATTGTGGGATTGTGATATAATATAAATGATTATTGTTTTTTTATCAAAAGTCAGCTATCCGTTTTGACGGGGCTATCACCATTTGCATAGGAGTGCGCGTTTAGTTTATGAAGAACTCTGACATTCGCCGAGAACGGCCCAAGAAAAAATCTTCCATGTTCAAGAAGATTATCATATTTCTTGTCGTGATTTTCTTTATCGCAGGGGCAGGCGCTGCTGCGGGATTTTTTGTGTCCGTTTCTGGAAAGCTTCCGGATGTGACGGCTAATATTACGCCGAATGCATCTTCGCGTATTTATGATACGAAGGGCCGCCTGATTACGACGGTGCATGCGGAGGAAAACCGTATCCCCGTACCGATCAGCGAAGTGCCGAAGAATTTGCAGAATGCATTCGTGGCAGCGGAAGATGTCCGTTTCTATGAACACCATGGCGTGGATCCGCGCGGTATTCTCCGTGCCGTCTGGGCGAACCTGGTTTCCGGCAATGCGACGGGACAGGGCGGTTCTACCATTACCCAGCAGCTCGCAAGAAATGCCTTCCTGACACAGGAACAGACCCTCAGAAGAAAGCTCCTTGAAGTCGTTCTTGCTTTTGAAATCGAAAGCAAGTACACCAAGCAGCAGATTCTTGAAATGTACATGAACCAGATCTACTTCGGCCAGGGCTGCTACGGCATCCAGACCGCATCCCGCGTCTACTTCGGCAAGGACGTGAAGGATCTGTCACTCGCGCAGTGCGCTCTGCTGGCAGGACTTCCGAACAGCCCGAATTACTACTCGCCATTCAGAAGCGTAGAAGCAGCGAAATACCGTCAGGCTATCGTCCTCGATCAGATGGCTAAGTACGGCTACATTTCCGAAGCCGATGCTGCGGCTGCCAAGAAGGCCGACCTGCACCTTGCCAAACCGCAGTCTGCCAAGACGACAGAAAACACAGCTTCCTACTTCGTCAGCTACATCATTCAGACCATCAGCGACAAGTATGGCTCTGATACCATTTACAAAGAAGGACTCCAGATTTACACCACACTCGACCTGGATATGCAGAAAGACGCTGAAAATGCACTGAAGAACGACCTCCCGGCAGGTTCCAAGGACTCCAAGGGACTGACACAGCCGCAGGGCGCTCTCATGTCCATCGAAGTCGGCACAGGCCAGATCAAAGCCATGGTCGGCGGCCGCGGCGAAGACCACTTCAACCGCGCTGTCCAGATGGTCCGTCAGCCTGGCTCCGCATTCAAGCCATTCGTCTATGTCACCGCCTTCGAAAACAAGTTTGAACCGTCCGATCTTCTGAGCAATGAAAAGAAGACCTATGCAGGCGGCTGGACACCGAAGAACTATGAAGGCGAAAGCGGCGGCAAAGTCACCCTCGAACAGGCCCTGATCGACTCCATGAACATTCCGACCATCGACCTCGCTAACCGCGTAGGCATGTCCAAGATCCTGAAAACCGCGCAGGACGCAGGCATTTCCACCCTCGTCATGAGCGGCAAGCAGAACGATGACAACCTCGCAGCTGCCATCGGCGGCCTCACCAACGGCGTCTCCGTCTACGACATGGCAGAAGCATACTCCGTCTTCGCCAACGACGGCAAACTCATCAAACCGATCGCCGTTCTCAAAGTCGTCGACAGAAACGGCAGCGTCCTCGAAGACCACACCGGCACACCAGAATCCACACAGGTCATCAATGAAAACGCAGTCTACAAACTGACCAGCATCCTCCAGGAAGTCATTTCCAGAGGCACAGGCGGAAACGCATACATCGGCCGCCCGGCAGCAGGCAAGACAGGCACCACCGACGGTGAACACGACGCATGGTTCGTCGGCTACACCCCGCAGCTCGTCACAGCCGTCTGGATCGGCGACGATACCTCCAGCAACGCAGGCTACACCGGCGGCACCATCCCGGCAGCCATCTGGAGAGACTACATGAAAGCAGCCCTCTCCGGCTACTCCGTCAAGAACTTCTACATCCCGGAATCGATCCGCCAGCAGATCGAACAGCAGCGCGCAGCCAAAGCAGCCGCTGACGCCGAGGCCAAGAAGAAAGCCGAAGAAGCCAAGAAAGCAGCTGACGCCAAAGCTAAGGACGACAAATCCGCAGGCAGCAAACTCCTCGACCGCATCACAGGCAAAGACTCCAAAGCGGACAACAATGCTGATACAGCAAAAGATACAAAGTAAGGAAATAAAAAAGGACCGCACGAACTTAGCGGTCCTTTTTGCGTGGGGAGAGGAGGAGGTTACCACGAGCGCCGCTAACACTTGCCTTCCCAGACGGGGAAGGGGGACCGCTTTGCGGTGGATAGGGTTGATTACCTCGAGCGAAGCGAGGTTGTGCGGTTTTTCTTCAGCCGAAGGCTGGTTTAAGGGTGTTAACCTTGCTCCGAAGGAGAAGGTGGTGCGGATTTGTTAATACAGACAAATAAATATCATAAAAAATCTAATCGTACTTTAATCTTAATCATGCAGCCATTGGAGCTGCGTTGAATACTTCCATTGGAGCTAAAAGATGTAATTTGCGCTGAATGCGTTTGTTGTTGTAGAAGTAGATGTAGCCGTTGATCATGCTTACCACTGCTTTACGGCTGGTGAATTTACGTGTGTAGTAACGTTCGCGCTTCAGCATTCCCCAGAACCCTTCCATCAGACCGTTGTCTGCACAGCAGCCTACACGGGACATGCTGTGAACCAGTCCTGCTTTTTCAACAATCTTATGGAATCCGTTGCTTGTATACTGGAATCCGCGGTCGGTATGAATCATTGGATGTTCTCCAGGATTCTCTTTAAGTGCCTTTTCCATTGTCTCAAAAGCCAGTGCAGTATTGTTCCTGTCGCCGATGACATAAGAGACAATCCGGCGATCATGGCCGTCAATAATCGCGCTTAAATATAACTTGTGCAAAACTCCATCAGCAGTTGTGTACTTGAATTCAGTGACATCCGTCATCCATCTTGCATTGGACACGCCGGCATCAAAGTCACGGTTCAGCAGGTTTTCAAAAATGTACTTTGGATCCTTTGCGTTACGAGTGCAACCATCGGTCTTGTACTTGATCACGGACTTAATATTAAGTATCCGCATGATACGAAGAACCAGACTGTCGCTTACATTTATATTGATGTTGTCATCCTTCTTGATCCAATCGTTAATCCGGCGGTATCCCATATCCGGATATTCCTGATGGGTTTTCATGACCTCCTGTGCGACCTTTTCTCTCAGCAGTTCACGGCCGCTCTTAATATGATTCAGCCATCCGTAATAAGCTGCCCGGGAGACCTTTGAGAGTCGGCAGAGACTTTCTATGGAGATGTTGGTTTCTTCATGGACTTCTTTTATGGCTTTAAAATCTCTGAGAAGGTGAGTAAGGCTGAATCCTTCGAGGAACGCAACCTTTCCTCTATCTCCATCTTTTTTTTTTAGCAGGGCAATCTCTGCTATAAGATCCTTCTGTTCTTCAAGAAGTCTGGCATTCTCCTGACGCAGCTGTTCTTCTTCGGTCCGGGGCGTTTGGAGCCTGATCGGCTTTCCTCTGTAATCCTCAAGACCAACTTCGCCCATTTCCTTGAACTTTTTTACCCATGTGTAGAGCGTTTGGTAGGACATGTTGTACTTCTTGGCTATCTTGTTATAATCGCATCCACTGGCGATGCACTCCTGAACGATTCTGACTCGCTCTTCCTTGACCGATTGCTGGCGTTTGCCCATAAGATCTCCTCCTTCAGAAACGAGGTCTGTCAACTTATGCTCATTATACGCCTCAATCCATGTTTTAAGGGAGAGTGTGCCGGAAATTCTGTATTTGGCACAGACGGAAAGCATGGAAACACCGCCTTTAAGATATTCCTTTACGGCCTGGATCTTCATCTGATTGGAGTAGTAAGACAAATGCTGCCTGGGCCGCAATCCCTTAAAGCCCTCCTCTTTATACCGGAGGACCCATTTCCTGAATGTTATGCGGCTCATATGAAGATTTTCAGCTGCCTGGGTAATCGTAACACCCTGATAGAGATATGAAGCAATCTGGTCTAACATTTCCTCCGGGGACGCTTTGGTTTTACATGGCATAAGAATGACCTCCTAATATATTTATGATATTATTCTGTCTTTCTTGTTGAATCATACCAAGGTCCGGTCGGAGACCGGGAATACAGTAGTTCCTCGAACGCAGTTCGGTTGTATGGTTTTAAATCCACTCTTTCCCATCTCTTCATTTGCCATTTCCTCAACTAACCTCACTCATATTTCCTAATCCCTCAATCTCCTCCCGCGGCTTGCTGTCAAAAACTTGCATTTCATCGCACTTTTCCCTCTGCTGCATGGGATTTACTAAAAATCATGATATAATAAAGAAAAAATAATTTATTTTTATCTATTCAGGAGGAAATCACAAGTATGGATGACGGCCACATATGGGGCGAATTATTGATCATCATTTTGCTGGTACTGGCCAATGGGGCTTGTTCTCTGGCGGAGATTGCCATCGTAGGCGCCAGGAAGACGAAGCTGCAGGAAATGATTGACGCGGGCAGCAAGAACGCTGTCTACGCGCTGCGTCTGGCGGAGAAGAAGGAAGAACTCTTCTCCACGATCCAGGTGGGCATCACGACCATCAGCATCATCACTGGTATGTTTTCGGGCGCATCGCTGGCAGGTCCTTTGGGGCGCGAGCTGGAGAAGATCCCGTTCCTTGCCCCGTATGCGCAGGGCGTCAGCATGGTCACCGTCATGGTGCTTGTGACGTACTTTTCATTGATTATCGGCGAGCTCGTCCCGAAATGGGTCGCGATCGCCATTCCGGAGAAAGCAGCCTGCGCCATTGCAAGGCCGATGATCCTTCTTGCGACCGTCTGCCGTCCGCTCGTGCTTTTCTCCACGTGGTCGACGAAAGTCGTCGTCAATCTGATCGGCGTGAAAATGGGCGGTGAGCAGCCGGTCTCCGAAGAAGAAATCCGAGTCCTCCTCCAACAGGGGGCAGAACTCGGCACCTTCGACAAGGAAGAACCGGAAATCATCGACAATGTCTTTGAGCTCAACGACCGCACCGCCGCTGACTGCATGACCGCGCGTCCGCAGCTGACATGGCTCGACCTGGAAGACACCGAGGAAAAAATCTGGAAAGACATGATGGAAACCACCCATTTCAGGCTTCCTGTCGGGAGCGGATCCCTCGATGATTTCAAAGGCCTGGCCGACCTTTCCGAAGTCCTTATGGACCAGCACCTTTATCCGGAAAAACCGCTGAAGGCATCGCTCATCGAAAAAGTACGCCAGCCGCTCTTCATTCCGGAGACACTCATCCTGACGAAACTTCTCCGCTTCTTCCGTACGAAGGGCGTCCATGAAGCCGTCGTCATCGACGAGTACGGGACATTATCCGGTCTCATCACACTCCATGACGTCCTCGAAGAAATCGTGGGCGACATGCCGGGCGACAAGCAGGACATCATTGACGAAAAAAACAAATTTATCCGCCGCTCCGAGAACTCCTGGCTGGTGGAAGGGCTCTGCTCCATCGATGAATTCAGGGAATATTTCCACATCGAGGAAGAGCTGCCAGGCGAAGCGGAAGACTACTACAAGACTTTGGGGGGCTTTATCACCTACCTGCTCGGCTACATTCCGAAGGAAACGGAAAAAGCACACTATGACCGCTTCACATTCGAAGTCATGGACTGCGACAACCGCAGAGTGGATAAGGTATTGGTAACGGAAGGAACTCCTTCCGAGAAGGAGCAGAAAGAAAATGGCAAAAAAAATTGATGAAGAAACCATGCTGGAGAACATTGAGAACCTCCGCAGCGAACTTTCTGAAACAAAAGGATTCCTGCAGACATACATGCTCGATCCGGACCCCGACTCCCGCCCCGCTGAAGACGAAAGACTGAAAACCGTCGTCCGCCTCGCAGGGGAAATGGAAGATATCCTGGCCCAGCTCACCGGCGGCGTCCACACGGAAGAAGTCAAAGAAGAAACCCCGGAAGAGGAAACACCGGAAGAAAAAGAAGCTGCTGAAGAAACAGAGGAAGACGAAGAAGTCATCAAAGAAGCAGAAGAATCCGCAGACCTGGAAGAAGAACCGAAAGAAGAAACTGACGACGAAGAAGAAACCGAAAAACCGGAAGAAGTCTCCCTTGAAGGCACTCCTGAAGAAACAGAAGAAGACGCAGAAGACGACTCCATCCCGGTAGCCCAGGATATCTCCGAACCCGCCGACGACATCAACCTTGAATACAAAACCCACGAACTCGGAACCCCTGGCGAAGACGAAGACAACATCGAAGCAGACTGGAACCTCAACGAAGAAGACATGATGCCAGCCTTCCGCGCCTACGCCACCAGCGACGAACTCGAAGAAAAGAAAAAAGACAAGAAACACAAAAAAGATAAAAAAGATAAGAAACACAAGAAAGACAAGAAAAAAGACAAAAAGAAGAACAAGAGAAACAAAAAGAACAAGAAACTGACCAAAGAAACCGGCCTCTTCGCCGACGTCAAAACATTTGAGTAACAAAGAAGGAATCATTATGCCGAATTATGCCAAAGATGGCGAAGTCATGTACCATACCGGCCTGACAAAAGAAATGATAAAAGGCGCCAAATACGCCCTCGTCCCGGGCGATCCCGGCCGCGTCGAAGGCCTTGCCAAAGCCCTTGATCCGAACGCCGCCTTCGCCGCCAGCCACAGAGACTTCACCACCTGGACCGCTGAAGTGAATGGACAGCCCATCCTCGTCATGTCCACCGGCATGGGCGGCCCCTGCGTCACCTTCGCCGTAGAAGAACTCGCCCGCCTCGGCGTCAAAACATTCATCCGCGTAGGCACTACAGGCTCCATGCAGGAAGACCTGAACCTCGGCGACATCGTCATCAACAAAGCCGCCGTCAGAATGGACGGCGCCTCCAAAGCCTACGCACCCATCGAATACCCCGCCGCTGCCGATATGCGCGTCACTCTCGCCTTAGAAGAAGCCGCAAGGACCTTGAAGATCCCCTTCAAAACAGGCATCTCCGTCTCCACCGACAGCTTCTGGCCCGGCCAGGAACGCTACGACAGTTACGCCGGCTACGTCCGCCGCGCCTATCAGGGAAGCCTCGAAGAATACCAGCACCTCGGCTGCACCAACTTCGAAATGGAAAACGCCACCCTCTTCACCCTTTGCGACGTCATGGGCCTTCACGCAGGCTCCGTCTGCGGCGTAGTCACCAAAAGAACCGACAGCGAGACAGTCGCCCCGCACGACGTCTACGAAGAAGCAGAAAAAAGATTCCAGAAGACAGTCAAACTAGCACTTGAAATGCTCACGGGACACTTTCTCGTGAGGATTTAGAAATAGGAACGATGCAAAAAGGAGACCCATCGAGGGTCTCCTTTTTGTTGTCCGCCTGCGCTGACGCCGCCAATACTCGCCTTCCCAGACGGGGAAGGGGGACCGCTTCGCGGTGGATAGGGTTGATTACCGCGAGCGTCAGCGAGGCTGTGTGGTACTTTCAGCCGCAGGCTGGTCGTATGGTTTTCTAAGCATAATGAGGAAGTACGATGTTCACTCGAGTGCCGCTAACACTCGCCTTCCCAGACGGGGAAGGGGAACCGCTTTGCGGTGGATAGGGTTGATTACCGCGAGCGTCAGCGAGGTTGTATGGTGTTTTCAGCCGCAGGCTGGTCGTATGGTTTTCTAAGCATAATGAGGAAGTACGGTGTTCACCCGAGTGCCGCTAACACTCGCCTTCCCAGACGGGGAAGGGCGTATGGGATGGGGTACAAAAGGTCCAAAACAAATAAGACTTGAAACCTTTTCTTTATTCCTTGTGAAGCTGCCTCCTTCGGGGGAAGTGGCGCCGTTAGGCGACGAAAGGGGTGCAGTAATAAGTAAAGGAATAGGGTTGATTACCGCGAGCGTCAGCGAGGTTGTATGGTACTTTCAGCCGCAAGCTGGTCGTATGGTTTTATTCCCCTGCTTCATGATTTTATAGTCTTCTAAGCATTTCCTCTTGTCAGAAAAGAGTTTTTCTTATATATAATATTTATAAGAAAGACCATAATAGAATCATTTGTTATTGATAAAGAGGGAATGATAATGGATAATCACCCGCCAGTCAATGCAACTATGCTGAAGCGTTCCCGCGCGCTAAGACGTGGAATGACGAAAGAAGAGTCAAAACTTTGGTTCCTGTTTCTGCTGAAATATCGTCCGCGATTCCGGCGCCAGTATGTTATCGGTAATTTCATTGCTGATTTTTATTGCTCGTCGGCACGCCTTGTCATAGAACTGGATGGTTCGCAGCATTACTCCGATTTTGGCCTTCGCTATGACAAATGGAGAACAAATAAATTAAATTCCAGAGATATAGCAGTACTGCGTTTTACTAATTTCGAAGTACTGAAGAAATTCAGTGATGTATGCGATTATATTGATTACATCACTACAGAACGATTAAAAGAGCTGGGAAAGGAAGATTTGATTCCGGAAGAGCTTGAGAGTGATTAGGTTGAATAATCAACCCTATCCGCCCGGCATCAGTAATGCAGGCCGGGCACCTTCCCCGTCTGGGAAGGCAAGTTTAAAACCACACGACCTCGCTTCGCTCGAGGAACCTTTTTATAGAGCTCGATGAATAATCAACCCTATCCGCCCGGCATCAGAATTTAGGCCGGGCACCTTCCCCGTCTGGGAAGGCAAGTTTAATACCGCACAACCTCGCTTCGCTCGTGGAACCTTTTTGCAGAGCTCAATGAATAATCAACCCTATCCGCCCGGCATCAGCAATGCAGGCCGGGCACCTTCCCCGTCTGGGAAGGCAAGTTTAAAACCGCACAACCTCGCTTCGCTCGTGGAACCTTTTTGCAGAGCTCGATGAATAATCAACCCTATCCGCCCGGCATCAGCAATGCAGGCCGGGCACCTTCCCCGTCTGGAAAGGCGAGTTTAAAACCGCACAACCTCGCTTTGCTCGAAAATGCCATCAAAAAAAGACCCTCGATGGGTGAGCTCGCCCCGGAGGGGGAGAGTATGGTATGTGGGGATTACGAAAGGTCCAAAACAAAACAGATTAGAAATCTTTTCTTTATTCCTTGCGAAGCTGCCCCCAACGGAGGGAAGTGCCCGAAGGGCGAAAGGGGTGCAGTTAATAAGTAGAGGGATGAGGTGCATTTCCCTCGCTATTTATCGCGGTTTTCCGGTTTTGTGGGACGATTTTTCCCACAAAAAAAATCGAGCCTTTCGATGAGGCTCGTTTTTTTATCGCTCAAACATATCCATTTCTCACAATTTCGTCGTCATTCTCTTCACATCCACCGCATATTCTCCATAGTTGGACCAGGAGTTGATGACTTCTTCGATCGGGAAGATGGTGTTGATGGAGCGTTCGTCGGTGACGGTGAGGAGCTGGGAGAACCAGGTGTCCCGGGCGAGCATGAGGGTCTTCTTATCCATGTGGAAGAGGAGGGCCATGTCGAAGGAGACCTGGTAGGCTCCGTGGTTGACGTCGACGTAGTCGGTGACGATTTCTACTGACTTGATCTTGCCTCCTACGGGGAATGTGCTGTAGGGGAGATGGATTTCGTCTCTCTTCAGCTGCCCCTCGTTTCTGATCGGGCGGCAGGTGAAGCAGGTCATGTTTTCCATGGCTCCGAAGAAGGGGAGCTGTTTCGGTTCGTTGGCGACTTCTATGATTCCGTTATTGAGATGGATCCGGCAGTTTCCGTAGGTATGGGAAAATCGCTCGTCTTTCGCACATTCATAAGAAAGGAGTGTGGACCCCTTGGTGCGCGAAAGCAGTGCGCGCATGCTCTTGGTGAAGGTAGCTTCTACCATGATGGTTCCCTTTCCCCCCGGCGGCGGGTGCCGCATCCGGTTCTATGCAGGGGAATGGCCGGCTTAATTCACGTTGGTTATCGGACTTGCCTCCAAATTTTGTGGGTGAGGCTTTGCCGCGAAGCGGAGAACCAGGTACCCGGCGATGCCGGATAGAAGTGATCCGAGGAATATGCCGACTTTCGCAAGTTCGCGGGCGTCGCCCGGGGGAAATGCGAGAAGGTCGACGAAAAGACTCATCGTGAAGCCGATGCCGCAGCAGAGTGCTATGCCGTAGACATGTGTCCAGGTCGCAGCTGCCGGCATGGGAACCAGTTTTGTTTTGACTAGGATATACATTGTCCCGAAGACTCCGACCTGCTTGCCCAGGAATAGTCCGATGGCGATGCCAAGGACCACGGGCTGGAACAGATCCGAGATCTGGAAATGACCGAGATAAACACCGGTATTTGCAAATCCGAAGAGGGGCACGATGAGGAAAGTGACCCAGTTCGTAAGGGCATGCTCCCATTCCTGTACCGGGGAGACTGTGCGTCCTTCCCGCATGCCGCGGAAGGGAATGGCGGAGGCGAGGATGACGCCTGCCAGTGTCGCATGAAGTCCCGAGCGGAAGACGCAGTACCAGAGGACGATGCCAAGCATGAGGTAGGGGATCGGACGGATGTAACCGATTCTGTTGATGTAGAAAAGGAGAGCCGTGACCGCCGCTGCGCCAAGAAGGTACATCCACGCAAGTTCCTGCGTGTAGAAGAGAGCAATGATGACGATGGCCATGAGATCATCCATGACGGCCAGAGTCGTCAGGAAGACTTTCATGGATATGGGAACCCGGGAGCCCAGGACGGAGACGATGCCGATCGCAAACGCGATGTCGGTCGCCGTCGGGATGGCCCAGCCGGAGAGATACTCAGGATAAGAGAAATTCACGATCGTGTAGACGATGGCCGGACAGATGAGCCCGAAGAAGGCCCCGATGCCCGGCAGGAAGCGCTTGGCATTCGTGTTCAGCTCGCCATGGATCATTTCTCGTTTCACTTCCAGTCCCACCTGCAGGAAGAAGATGGCCATCAGCACATCATTGATCCATAAGTGCACAGGAAGAGGACCTAGCTCAGCATGAAGGAAATGCTCGTAGTAAGGAGCAAGACCGGTATTCGCCATCACAAGGCCCAGGATCGCGGCCAGGAAGAGGAGCACTCCGCCCGCCGACGCAGATTGAAAGAAGAATACGAGTGGATTCATAGGTTAACCTCCGCTTTAGCTTCTCTTTGGAGAGAAAGGAACATTTCCGTATAAGAAAAGGATTTGTCACTTCCTGTACGTACGCAACAGATCCTTTCCCTGGAAAGATGGAGTTATAGTAGGGGTAACACATTCGTGTTTATCTATATCCACTTATATTATATCATCACTTTTCGATATAGCAAATTATTTGCATATAAATTTTCAATAAAAAATCGCGAAATCCGAAGAAAAAAAGGGATTTCGCGACGATATTGCTAAAAATAGTCTTATATAGAGATTTTCTTTGTACTATTCCTAAATTCCGTAGGAGTCATGTGGAACGTCCGGCTGAAGAGCTTGGTGAAATAGCTCTGGCTCGTGAAGCCGCAGTTGAAAGCGATGTCTGCGACAGAGGTGTCCGTGTACTGGAGAAGCGAGCGGCTGACCTCGAGGCGGTAGTCATTCACGAAGTCAATCGGCGAGCTGCCCATGTAAATCTTGAAAAGCGAGCAGCACTTGCTGCGGGACACCTTGCCGGCTGCGGAAATGTCCGCCAGCGTGATCTTTTCCTGGTAATGCTCATGAATGAAATGGACCATGTCCTTCTGGACAGCGCGGTCCGAGAAAGAAGGCTGCGGGAGCGCATTCAGCATCGGAGGGAACGAGCGGTAGAGGTAGTAAAGAAGCATGTGGATGAGAGCCACCGTGCGGAAAGGCGCTGCCGGCTCCTTGCTGTCCTTGGAAGCCTGCAGTTCCCGTAAAAGACGCTGCACCTTGGGTGCGTCATCCGAGCCCGCAGGGATGTAGAAATACTCCCGGCTGGCATTCTGGAGGAGCGGGCGGACCAGCTTCTCCCGGATTTCCTCATTCGCCGTGAGGAGCGCAGGATTGGCCAGAATGCGCATGAAGACCGTGTCCTCCGGCTTCGGCAGATTCCTGTGGATCGTCCCGGGAAGGACAATCAGCGTCGAACCCTTCTGCAGGGAAATGACGGATTCGTTCAGCTGGAAATCCAGCGTCCCGTCCAGGATCGTCAGACATTCCAGCTCGTCGTGCCAGTGAGTGATGGTTCTGTATGATTTCTGCTCGCCCTTCTGCTCCGTCTGCACATAGAAAGGCGAGGTTTTCGCACCCGGCATGGCAGGCGCGTCCGGCAGAATCGTGAATGGTTTATCCATGAAAGTCTCCTTATCCAAAAAAGCGATAGAGTACGATTGTTATAAAAATAAGTCGGCGAAAAATAGTTGTAACCCTGAATGTACATTATTATTATAACAAATATAGAAAGATTTGAAAACATATATGAGAATAGCCATCAATTCCGTAAAACAGCTATGGAAATTTCCCCTGTATCTGTTACAATAAGATAATATATAATTTTTTCAATATTACAGACACATTGTACGGAAAATCCGCGTAAAGACAGGAGTTTTACATGTACGAAGAAACAACCATCGCAGCGATTGCGACAAGCCCGGGCGAAGGCGGCATCGGCATCATCCGCATCAGCGGCATCGACGCCTGCTGCATCGCCGATAAAATATTCCAGGCCAGAGGCGGGAAATTCGCTGAATCCACACCATACCTCATGCGCTTCGGCCACGTCGTCAGAGGAGACAAAACCATCGTCGACGAAGGCCTTGCCGTATTCATGAAAGCGCCGCACTCCTACACAGGAGAAGACGTCGTCGAAATCCAGATCCACGGATCCATGGAAGCCCTCCGTCAGACACTCGCGCTCGTCCTTGAAAACGGCGCCGTCCCGGCAGTCAGAGGCGAATTCACGAAACGCGCCTTCCTGAACGGCCGCCTCGACCTCACACAGGCCGAAGCCGTCATGGATGTCATCGAAGCCAAGGGCGCCGCTGCGCTTTCCCAGGCAGAAAGCCACCTCTCCGGCAAACTCTCCAGCTTCGTCCACACCTGCCGCGACGAACTGACCGACCTCATCACGAAACTTGAAGTCACCATTGACTATCCCGAAGAAGACCTCGAAGACCTCACCAACGAACAGATGGAAGAAGGCCTCGTCACTATCCAGAAATCCCTCGCCGACCTCCTCCAGAGATCCGAAGAAGGACGCATCATTAAAGACGGCCTTAGGACCGCCATCGTAGGACGTCCGAACGCAGGGAAATCCAGCCTCCTGAACGCCCTCCTCCAGGAAGACCGCGCTATCGTCACCGACATCCCGGGCACCACAAGAGACACCATCGAAGAATCCATTAAAATCGGCGGCGTCCCCTTAGTCCTCATGGACACAGCCGGCCTTCGTGAGACAGACAACCGCGTCGAACAGATCGGCATCGAAAGAGCCAGAGCCTCCATGGAAAAAGCTGACCTCATCCTCGCCGTCATCGACGGCTCCCAGCCGCTCACCCCGGATGACAGGAACCTCCTTTCCTCACTCAAAGGAAGAAACGCCATCGTCATCCTCAACAAATACGACCTCCCGCAGGAAACAGAAATCGAAGACGTCAGAGAACTCTCCGGAAACATCCCCTGTATCCGCCTCTCCGCTCAATACGGAAGCGGCATGGACGACCTCAAAGAAGAACTCAGAAAAATCACAGGCCACCAGGATGCAGATGCAGGAAGAGAACTCTTCCTTACAAACCTGCGCCACGTAGACCTCGTCAAGAAATCCCTGGCAAGTGTAGAAAGAGCCCTCGAATCCGTCAGAAACGGTATGCCCGCCGACTGCATCGTAGTCGACCTCACCGAAGCCTGGACCCAGATGGGCGCCATCACAGGCGACACCGTAGACGATGAACTCATCAACGGCATCTTCGAACGCTTCTGCGTAGGGAAATAAAAGAAAGAAACCAAAGTACGAACGGCGAAAATAACTCGCTTCTCTCGTCATTCCAGAGTCCTGCACTGCTGCCACAGCGCAGGAAAAAGCCAAGGTACGCTTTAATATCTAAAAGATTTTTAGAAACTGCACCCCTTTCGCCCTTCGGGCACTTCCCTCCGTTGGGGGCAGCTTCATGATGATAAAAGAAAGAGTTCAAATCTAATTTGTTTTAAACTCATAAAACAACCGCGGCGGAGCGCGAATTGGAACACCATACAACCAGCCTGCGGCTGTTGGTAATCAACCCTAACCGCCACCTTGTGGCCCTCCTTCCCCGTCTGGGAAGGTCAACACCACTTATTTGCTGCGCAAAGGGAAAACAAGCAAACCGGGAAAGGCGTCCCGTTAGGGGAAGCTGATGGCCTTTGACCTTGCCCTGGAAGGGAAGGTGGGCCGTATACCAGTTGACAATGATGGTGAGAGCAAGAATGACTCGGAAGTTTGTGTACGGGTCGGATGAGTTGCATTTCCTCAGCCGAAGGCTGGTTTTGTGGTTTTCAAAAGGTGAAGCCCCTCGAGCGCAGCTCGGTTGTCTGGTTTTAAACTCGCCTTCCCAGACGGGGAAGGGGGACCGCTTCGCGGTGGATAGGGTTGATTTCCCACGAGCGCAGCTCGGTTGTTTGGTTTTATCAATTCTCCCCCAAGGTTCAATCCAGAGGATGTCCCTTTGCATCCTCTTTTTATTTTTCTGCCCTATACTTTGAAATAGAGCTATTTTTCTTATATAATATGGTATTGTGAATAGAGCAGAATTTCTTCTTACGAAACACTCTGCTTTGCTTTTTTTGAATCAGAAAGAAGGATACCCATGTATCTGATAGATACGTATGACGTGATCGTGGTCGGCGCCGGCCATGCCGGATGCGAGGCGGCGCTTGCTGCTGCCCGGATGGGCATGAAGACGCTCCTTACCACGATTTCACTCGAGAACGTGGCCATGATGCCTTGCAATCCTGCCATCGGCGGACCGGGCAAGAGTCATCTCGTCAAGGAAATCGACGCACTGGGAGGAGAGATGGGCATCGCTGCCGATGCTACCGCCATCCAGATGCGCATGCTCAACCTTGGAAAAGGCCCGGCTGTCTATGCCCTCCGCGCCCAGTCCGACAAGAGCGAATACCACCGCTACATGAAGAAAGTCGTCGAAAACACCGACAACCTCGACCTCAAGCAGGTCCAGGTCATGGACATCATCGTCGAAGACGGCAAATGCGTCGGCATCACGACCGAACTCCATGAAGAATACCGCGCCAAGGCAGTCATCCTCTGCACAGGCACCTACCTCGACAGCGAAATCATCATCGGCGAGACCATGTACTCCGGCGGTCCGAACGGCATGAGACCATCCGTCGGACTCTCCGAAAACCTCAAGAAGAGAGGCATCAAGATCCTCCGCTTCAAGACAGGCACACCGAGCCGCGTCGACATCAGAAGCCTTCACTTGGACCACATGCAGCTCGAAGAAGGCGACCCGCAGAACCATGCCTTCTCCTTCATGAACGAAAGAGAAGACAGGAACCAGAGAAACTGCTGGCTCACCTACACGAATGAAGAGACCCACCAGATCATCCGCGACAACCTCATGCGTGCGCCTAAGTACGCAGGCCTCATCCACGGTGTCGGCGCCCGCTACTGCCCGTCTATCGAAGACAAAGTCGTACGCTTTGCCGACAAGAAACGCCACCAGCTCTTCATCGAGCCGGAAGGCCTTGATACGAATGAAATGTACGTCCAGGGCATGTCCACATCCATGCCGATTGACGTCCAGTACGCCTTCCTGCGCACCATCCCGGGCCTCGAAGACGTGAAAGTCATGCGCCCGGCCTACGCCATCGAGTATGACCTCCTCGATCCGCTCCAGCTCTACCCGACCCTCGAGCTCAAGAAACTCCCGGGCCTCTACTCCGCCGGCCAGGCCAACGGCACCAGCGGATACGAAGAAGCCGCAGCACAGGGCCTCATGGCAGGCATCAACGCAGCCCTCAAGATTCAGGGAAAAGATCCCTTCATCCTCGGCCGCCACGAAGCCTACACAGGCGCACTCATTGACGACCTCGTCACCAAAGGCACCAACGAGCCGTACCGCATGATGACAAGCCGCAGCGAATACCGCCTCATCCTCCGTCAGGACAATGCAGACCTGCGCCTCACCGAAAAAGGCAGACAGATCGGCCTCGTCAACGACGCAAGATATGAACATTTCCTCAGAAGAAAGAAAAACTTCGAGGACGCCATGGAATACATCCGCACCGCGCGCTTCACACCGAAGCCGGAAATCAACGAAGCCCTCGAAAAAGCAGGCACAGCCCCGCTCACCACAGGCATCGGCGCCGACCAGATCCTGAAACGCCCGGAAATGACATACAGAAAAATGATTGAAATCCTGGGATGCCCCGAATTTGACCCTGAAGCCATAGAGGAAATGGAAATCACCGTCAAATACGAAGGCTACATCGCACGCCAGGAAGCAGCCGTCAGGAAAGCAGCCAAGATGGAAAGCGAGAAAATGCCCGCTGACATCGACTACCTCCACATGGATGGCATCTCCATCGAAGCACGCCAGAAACTCGACGAAGTCCGTCCGCTCTCACTCGGACAGGCCTCCCGCATCTCCGGCGTATCACCAGCTGACATGTCCGTCCTGATGGTTTATATTAAGAGAAGAAAAGCCGAAAAATAATTATAAGGGAAATGAGCCGCAAGGCTCCGGTTTGAAAGGGGAAACATATGACAATCGCAGAAATGATGCAGCTGCCCGTACTTGCGGGGCGAGAGGACGCCGCGCAGAAACTCTTCGCTTACAATGACCTCGTCATGGAAATGAGCGGAAAGATCAATTTGACGGGCATCAAAGACCCTGAGGAGAGTCTGATCAAGAACGTCTACGATTCACTGACCGTCTATGACGAAAAGTATTTTCCAGAAAACGCAAAACTCCTGGACCTTGGCACAGGCGCCGGATTCCCCGGCGTACCCCTTGCCATCCTGAGACCTGACATCCAGGCAGTCCTGGCAGATTCCATCCAGAAAAAACTCACCTTCGTCGAAAACGCATGCCAGAAACTAGGCATCAAAAACGTCAAGTGCCTTCACATCCGCGCCGAAGAAGGCGGAAGAAGAAGAAAAACCAGAGAATCCTTCGACATCGTCACAGCCAGAGCCGTGAAAATGCTCCCCGTCATCTCCGAATGGGCCCTCCCATTCGTCAAAGTCGGCGGCGTCTTCGCAGCCATGAAAGGCCCCGGCGCCTTAGATGAACTCAAGGAATCCGGCAAAATCCTCCGCGAACTCAACGCAGAAGTAGAAGAAGTCAAAAACCTCGAACTTCCCACAGGAGAAAAACGCTGTATCCTCTATATCAGGAAAACAGCCCCATGCCCCAAGACCTATCCAAGAAAAATCGGCATCGCAGAAAAGAAACCGATACTGGGGGAATAGGGGAATAAAGGAATAATAGTTGTTACAAAAAAAGGACTCGTCGAGGGTCCTTTTTTTGTTGTCAGACTGCGCTGACGACACCGGAAAACCGCGGTAAAACCGCGTGGAACTACTGTATCCACCGCAAGCGGTCCCCTTCTCCTGCCGGAGCAAGGCCACCCATCGAGGGTCCTTTTTTTGTTGCGCCCGCGGCGCGGTTTAAATGCCAAGGTGCGCTCTTAGATTAATAAAGATTAGAAGGAAAGCTCTTATATAACTACCGTACAACCGCCCTAAGGTGCGAATGGGAAAACACGCCAACCTCGCGCTGCTCGACGAACCTTTTATAAAAACCAATGAATACTGCACCCCTTTCCCGGCAACAGTTGAAGGCCGGTACTCCTTCCCCGCTGGGGCAGGTCAAAACCTTCCGCATTGGCGCGAACGGCTATTAACATCTGCGGGGTTTTCTGGTTTTCCCTCAGCCGCAGGCTGGTTTAAGGGTGTTGACCTTCCCAGACGGGGAAGGGCGTATGGGATAGGGTACAAAAGGTCAAAAATAAATCAGATTGGAAATCTTTTCTTTATTCCTTGTGAAGCTGCCCCCGACGGAGGGAAGAATTGCCTTTTACCTTGCTCCGGCAGGAGAAGGTGGTGCGGATTTGTTAATACAGACAAATAAATATCATAAAAAATCTAATCGTACTTTAATCTTAATCATGCAGCCATTGGAGCTGCGTTGAATACTTCCATTGGAGCTAAAAGATGTAATTTGCGCTGAATGCGTTTGTTGTTGTAGAAGTAGATGTAGCCGTTGATCATGCTTACCACTGCTTTACGGCTGGTGAATTTACGTGTGTAGTAACGTTCGCGCTTCAGCATTCCCCAGAACCCTTCCATCAGACCGTTGTCTGCACAGCAGCCTACACGGGACATGCTGTGAACCAGTCCTGCTTTTTCAACAATCTTATGGAATCCGTTGCTTGTATACTGGAATCCGCGGTCGGTATGAATCATTGGATGTTCTCCAGGATTCTCTTTAAGTGCCTTTTCCATTGTCTCAAAAGCCAGTGCAGTATTGTTCCTGTCGCCGATGACATAAGAGACAATCCGGCGATCATGGCCGTCAATAATCGCGCTTAAATATAACTTGTGCAAAACTCCATCAGCAGTTGTGTACTTGAATTCAGTGACATCCGTCATCCATCTTGCATTGGACACGCCGGCATCAAAGTCACGGTTCAGCAGGTTTTCAAAAATGTACTTTGGATCCTTTGCGTTACGAGTGCAACCATCGGTCTTGTACTTGATCACGGACTTAATATTAAGTATCCGCATGATACGAAGAACCAGACTGTCGCTTACATTTATATTGATGTTGTCATCCTTCTTGATCCAATCGTTAATCCGGCGGTATCCCATATCCGGATATTCCTGATGGGTTTTCATGACCTCCTGTGCGACCTTTTCTCTCAGCAGTTCACGGCCGCTCTTAATATGATTCAGCCATCCGTAATAAGCTGCCCGGGAGACCTTTGAGAGTCGGCAGAGACTTTCTATGGAGATGTTGGTTTCTTCATGGACTTCTTTTATGGCTTTAAAATCTCTGAGAAGGTGAGTAAGGCTGAATCCTTCGAGGAACGCAACCTTTCCTCTATCTCCATCTTTTTTTTTAGCAGGGCAATCTCTGCTATAAGATCCTTCTGTTCTTCAAGAAGTCTGGCATTCTCCTGACGCAGCTGTTCTTCTTCGGTCCGGGGCGTTTGGAGCCTGATCGGCTTTCCTCTGTAATCCTCAAGACCAACTTCGCCCATTTCCTTGAACTTTTTTACCCATGTGTAGAGCGTTTGGTAGGACATGTTGTACTTCTTGGCTATCTTGTTATAATCGCATCCACTGGCGATGCACTCCTGAACGATTCTGACTCGCTCTTCCTTGACCGATTGCTGGCGTTTGCCCATAAGATCTCCTCCTTCAGAAACGAGGTCTGTCAACTTATGCTCATTATACGCCTCAATCCATGTTTTAAGGGAGAGTGTGCCGGAAATTCTGTATTTGGCACAGACGGAAAGCATGGAAACACCGCCTTTAAGATATTCCTTTACGGCCTGGATCTTCATCTGATTGGAGTAGTAAGACAAATGCTGCCTGGGCCGCAATCCCTTAAAGCCCTCCTCTTTATACCGGAGGACCCATTTCCTGAATGTTATGCGGCTCATATGAAGATTTTCAGCTGCCTGGGTAATCGTAACACCCTGATAGAGATATGAAGCAATCTGGTCTAACATTTCCTCCGGGGACGCTTTGGTTTTACATGGCATAAGAATGACCTCCTAATATATTTATGATATTATTCTGTCTTTCTTGTTGAATCATACCATTTCGACGCTCGCTTTTGCGGACAGCTCGGAAGGATCCAGGTCTTACGGGCCGGCACTGACGCTGACGGGGCCTGAGGCTGATCTGGCATCAAAAATTCACTCGGGAACGAATCTTAAGATCGACGTACCGGAGGGCGGGAACCTTGCAGGTACACTGGTTGCCCGCGGGAAGGGCAACGTGATGTCGATCGATGGGACAAAGGGAACGATCGGGAAGGACGACGGCAAAGCTGACGATACGATTACGATCACCGTCCATCCGAAGTATCTGGACAGTGCTTTCATCAAAAATCATTACGATCTGACTAAAGATTATTCAGGAACGCTCACGGTGAATGATCCTATCGTGGCAAAAGCTGAAAAGGGCGGGACGATACAGATCGAAGGAAAGGATATGAATTTCAACCTGCTCTATGCGCATAAGAACCAGTGGTATGAACCGGCTGATGAGGAAGAGTACCACTCCTCGGTCATCGTCCACCTCACCGGGGATCTCATAGCAGGCGATGCGAATAATGAAATCGGAGACCGCAGGAATGACTGGATCAGCCAGAGCGGCATTGCCGGCGGGTCTTACCGCGTGGGAGATATCCAGACGGGATCCGGCGAGGGCATCATTTCAGTGGATGCGAATTCCATGACAATCAACAGTGTTTCCGGATTTGAGGAGTCTGAAATCACGCTGAAAGCGAAGGATTTCATCAAGGCGAACAATGTCTCGAACCGGCACGAATCCAAGCTCACGATGCTGGCCAAAACAATTGAGATGAACGGACTTGGCACAAACAGTGACCTGGCGGAAACGGTCATCGGCGATGAGAATACGGAATCTCTTACCGTCCATGATTCTGTCGTCCTTTCAGGCGGCCGGTCGAAGATGGCGCTCACAGGGAAGAGCATCCATCTGGAAGGCGGGCTTGAATTTGATGAAACGAGCACTTCCTCCATCAAGTCAAAGACAGCGGATACATTCTCTATCAAGGGCAATGATGTTTCCATGAAAGGAAATATTATTCTCGCAGGGGATGAGGGCACGATTGAAGCGGACACGCTGACACTGGAAGGGAAAAAGGTGCAGGCCAAGGGACGCTCGAACGTTTCCATTTCTGCCAATACGATCAATGGCACGATGGACTCACTGAATCTTGATCTTCTGGATATGAGAAATCCAAAGGAAGAGTACAAGAACACAGTCACAATCGCGGCCAAAAATGGAGGAACACTTGCCATCAAGGATCCGATCATGGTAAAAGAAGGCGGCAATACGCTGGATATCCACGGCCTTGAAAATCTTTCAGCCGGTGCGCTCATCATGGATGCAGCATCCTACGCAGAAGCAGCGGATTCATCCGTAACGCTTGGCGCAGAAAATATCAGTCTGGAAAGTATCGCAAATACGAAGGGCAACGCCAGGAACGGCAAGCCGGTCGACCAGTCCATTTCCATCAGCCACTCCGGCACGGCAAAGGTAGAGGCAGGGAAGACACTCACTTTGGAGGGCGGCGTGAAGAATATCAACGGGACAGCAGTCCTGTCCGCTCCCGAAGCGCATCTTTACCGTGTCCAGTCTGGCGGATCGGATGTCTATGCCGCTTTGGAAGAAGGAGCGGAAACGACGGTCAATGCGGATTCGCTGACTCTTGATACGTCGGCAAGCGCGATATTCCTTGGCAATAAAGTGACAATCAATGCCAAAGAACTGAAATTCAATCCGGAAGGCCATTACCATGAAGCGGCCTCCGCGGATCCGGATCAGGGGATTCCTTATGATGTTTCTGCCGATGCAGACGGGCAGTACAAGGATGAAGGCACCGTCTGGGCATCGTATGGCGGTGTCATGGATATCAATATCAGCAAGGGCGGCACTTTCGAAGGTGCTGCGGCTGTGGATAATGAGAAGATGAATATTGATAAGGATCTCAAACAGTACGTCAATATACCGGATTACAAAGAAAGGTTTGGCGCGCTCCTTGCCAATAAGGCCGGCAAAGTCAATGTCAGCCTGGATGAAGGATCCCAATGGAATGTGACAAAGGATTCAACAGCATCCTCTCTGTCCATGAAGCAGGCCACTCTGAATCTTTCCGGAAAAGATGCGCCGGTAACGCTGACTACGGATGATTTCAAGAGTGAGAACGGCACGCTGGCTGTCAAAGTGACGGATGATGCGCACAGTCTCCTCAATACGAAAACGGCATCTGGCACGGTCTATGTCAGCGCCAACGGAGAAAAGGGCGTGACCCCGGCCTCCGAACTGGCCAAGACGAAGATCATGTCTTTTGATCAAGGGAGCAGTGTAACCCTTAAGGGCGTCACAACAATGACGGATGAGAGCATGTACGGCATCGTGACACCGGTCAGCCAGGATGAAAGTGCAGGCTATGTCGGAGGGAAGTATGAAGTGGATAAGAATGTTGTTTCCGATAAAGCCCTCCGCACGATAGGCGCTGTCAGAAGAGCAGGCCGCTTCATCATGGCAGGCATGGATGCGCCGCTCTATCCGGACAGCAATGATGAAAATGTGTGGGCACACTGGTCACGCGGCAATTACGGTCCGGGAGACTGGAGCGGAAGCCACAACGATCTGGCGGCCGGCGTCGATTTCTATCATACCGATCATTCCCGCGCCGGTATTTCTGTCATGCATACGAATTCCTCGCTCGACGGGACGGAAAATCTCGGGGAAGTGTCCATGAAGAAGAAATTCACCCGTGTCTCCCTTTACGGGCGTCATGACTTTGCAGGCGGACTCTACGCGGCGGGAGATATCTTTGCCGGCGGAATCCGCATCAAGGACACCAGTCTGGCCGATATGAGCACGCGCACAACGGGCGTCCATGCAGAAGTCGGCGTGGATGTCCCGGCAGGAAAGGGCACGATCACACCTCTTGTCCGCGCTGCTTATGCAGGCATCCGCGGATTCACGACGAAGGATGGGGAAGGATTCCCGTTCACCATGAAGGAAAGCCATTACAGCTCCTTCTCAGCCGGACTCAAAGCGTCCCTTCCGCTCTCGCCGGTATCCCTTCTTACCGCTTATGCAGGCTGGGGCATCCGCACCGGATATGATATAGACGGCACCATGTCTGATGCATGGAATACGATGGACATTTCCGAAAGCGGAAAGGAACACGTCAAGACACTCGGCATCGGTTACCGCTGTGACATTACGCCATTTGCGCGCCTGTCCCTGTCCGCTGCCCGCGAATTCTCTTCCGGTCTTCATGACGACTGGAATTTCCAGGTCTCTGCAGCATATAAGTTCTAAGTGAATTCCACTAAAAAAGGGGATGTGACAAAATCCGTTTAAACTCTGCTTTTTCCTTTTCTCGAACGAAGTTCGGTTTAAGGGTGTTAGAGTTCGCCCCGTAGGTGGAGCTGGCGCGCATGCGCCTGAGGAGGTTCATCTCCACGAGCGGAGCGAGGTTTTTCGGTGTTAGTCAATATACCCACACAAAAAGGACTGTAACGGAATGATTACACATTTCGTCACAGTCCTTTTTCATTTCCTTATTTTTCTTTCGGCATGTGCTCGCAGCCCCAGTCGCAGAGGAGCTCCAGGAAAGGTGTCATGGATTTCCCTTTTTCGGTCAGGTCGTATTCGACCTTCGGGGGAATCTGGCTGTATTCTTTGCGGCTGATGAGGCCGTCGGCTTCGAGTTCCTTGAGGGAGTTCGTCAGGGAGCGGAAGGTGGCAGCTTCGAGGCGGCGTTTGAGTTCGTTGTAGCGTGTGGGGCCGTTCATCATGAGGCAGTAGATGATGCCCAGTTTGTATTTTCCCTTGATGAGGGACATGGTGTAGTGGAATCCGGTGTGCGTGATGCCGCGTTCGAATTCTTCGTGCGCAAGTTTCAGGTCCATTTGCATCGTCCTTTCTTTCCTATGATGGTACTACGCGTGAGCGGCGCGGGCAAGTACTATATTTCACTGCATACACTCTACTAAAGTAGTGTGCTGTCATAAAAATATCGTACTTGTTTAAAAGCTGGTAATGGGTCTATACTTGAAACAGAATAACGAAGGAGGTTTTACATATGAACGAAGTCATGGATGCGCTTGTAAGCCGCAGGAGTGTCAGAAAGTACAAGGCGGAGGCTGTGCCGGAAGAGCTTGTGCAGGAAATTGTGGAAGCAGGGCTGTATGCGCCAAGCGGCATGGGATACCAGAAGCCGGTGATTCTGGCGGTCACGGACAAGGAAACTCGTGATGCGCTTTCTGATCTGAACCGCAAGGCTGGCGGATGGAAGGAAGGTTTCGATCCTTTCTATGGTGCGCCGGTCGTGATTTCCGTGCTGACACCGAAGGACTGGGATAAGGGCGTCGAAGACGGAAGCCTCGCCATCGGTCAGATGCTTCTTGCCGCTCATGCACTGGGACTTGGCGGATGCTGGATCCACCGCGCGAAGGAAGTCTACGAGACGGAAGAAGGAAAGGAAATCCTGAAGAAGGCCGGCCTTGAAGGGGAATACCTTGGCATCGGCAACCTGGTCATCGGCTATGCGGATCAGACACCGAAGGCGGCGCCGAGAAAAGCAGGACGCGCATTTTTCATTAAATAATTTCATAAGAATAAGAGCGGGAAAACCGCCATGTGGAAACAGGGAGTGAATGAAATGCTGCATAAGGTAAAAGTGACTGTCATTGATAAGAAACTGTATCCGGAACTGCAGGAAGCATACTGCATGGATCCGAAGTCGGGCGCCTGCCCCTGCTACAATGTGGGCGACACGTTCATCTTCGAACGCGCTGCTGGCAAGGATGATTTCTGGCACATGGGCCTCTCCACTCTGGTGAAGACGGAAGGAAATCCGGACGAGGTCGCAGGCGGGCCGAAGATGCCTTTCTGCTCGGAAGCATGGGATGCGATTTCCCGCTATATCTACACGGGACTTCAGGGCGGCTCGATCATGCGCGGCTGGATGAAGGATGAGAGACAGATGATCTGCTGCTGCTCTGACGGCACGCGTCCTGTCATTTTCAAGATCGATCGTCTGGATTACCAGAGAGTCTCCATCAAGGGAATGGGCTGCGAGAACTGCGAGAAGAAGATCCGCGCTGCTTTCGAAGCGCTTCCGGGCGTAAAGGAAGTTACCGCTTCCCATGAAACAGGCGTGGCTGAAGTATTCCTCGAAGCAGGCGTTCCTGAAAAGACAAAGGGCATGTACGAAAAAGCCCTCTCCGGCATCGAAGGTTATGAAGTCACCGGAGTCGAAGAGTAATTATATATAAGGTAAGAGAGGAGCTGCGGGATGAGCGATCATTTTCACGGCTCCTTTTATAGTGTCAGATTCGCGTAGAGGGATAGCTGACATAAATAGAGCTGCTTTTAGCAGAGGGGAAAACGTAAAACATGATTAAAACCGCACAGCCGCCTTGCAGGCTGGGAGATGAACCTTTAAAACCATACAACCGGACTTCGTCCGTGGAAATGCAACTCATCCGTCTCGTACAATAACTTCTGTGTCGTTTGTGCTCTTACCATCATTGTCAATCGGTATACGAGCCACCTTCCCTTCCAGGGCAAGGTCAAAGGCCATCAGCTCCCCCTGCGGGGCGAGCTTTGACACCCTTAAACCTCGCGTTGCTCGAGGAAAACAAGCAAACCAGCCTTCAGCTGCTGGTAATCAACCCTATCCACCGCAAAGCGGTCCCCCTTCCCCGTCTGGGAAGGCGAGTTGGCGTGCTGCGGCTTGTCTATAAGATTCCATGCTCTTTCATCTTCGAAAAGTATAAATATAGATACGATAGTTATAATTTTGGAGACGATTTTACTATTCGAAAATTCGCTTTTCCTGTATACTGAGAACATCAAATTTGAACTGACCCCATGGGTCTTATCGTATATAGGAGGAAGAAATATGGAAAAGAAATTGAATCATTTACTGGCTGATCTCGTGGTGGAATATCATAAGCTGCAGAGCTTCCACTGGTACCTGAAGGGTTACCATTTCTTCGATGATCATGCAAAGCTGGAAGAATATTACGACGCTATCGCTGAAGCAGTCGACACCGTCGCTGAAGATATGCTGATGCTTGGCTTCAAGCCGGAAAGCACGATGAAAGGCTTCCTTTCGATCTCTTCTATCGAAGAAGCAAAGAATCAGGAAGTGACTTCCGTAGAAGCTTACGAAGCTGTCCTTGCAGATTTCAAGTATCTCCTGGATGAAGTCAAAGGCGTCAAGGCGGCTGCTGATGAAAGCGGTGATTACCTCACATCTACCAAGATGGACGATTACATCGAATTCTTCTCCAAGGCAATCTGGATGGTTGGACAGGAAGTCAGATAATTTAAATAACTTAGTTAACAAGAGAGCGGCCCTTCGGGGCCGCTCCTTCCTATTTCCGGACACTGTCATAATACGCAGTGATTTGCACTGCTCTTTGTGACAGTGTTTATTTATAAATGAGAATAGTAAGAAATTCTTCAATATGTGGACGATTGTTACAAATCAAAGGAGAAATTTGCTATTTTCTCTGCTTGTTTTGACCTATACTATACACAGATCGAAGGAGAGACCTCCCCGAGAGGGAGCGTCTTCCAAATATCCATCGTATGGTAAGGAGGAACAAAAAATGGAAAAGGAATTAAATAAATTACTGGCTGATCTGGTTGTTGAGTATCACAAGCTGCAGAGCTTCCACTGGTACCTGAAAGGTTACCACTTCTTCGATGATCACAAGAAATTCGAAGAATACTACGGAGACATTGCAGACGCTGTCGACGGCGTTGCCGAAAACATGCTGAAGCTTGGTCTCAAGCCGGAAAGCACGATGAAAGGTTTCCTGGCACTCTCCACAATTGAAGAAGCCAAGAACAAGGAAGTCACTTCTGAAGAAGCGTATGAAATCATTCTGAAGGATTTCAAGCAGCTGCTTGATGAAGTCAAGGCTGTCAAAGCTCTGGCAGAGAAGGATGATGTCTATGTCACCTCGAACCTGATGGATGACTACATCGAACTCTTCTCCAAGGCTGAATGGATGGTCGGCGAAGAAACCAAGAAGCCGCATTTCCCTGGTCAGGATGCCTGAATCAGCAAATCGACACAAAACAGAATAATTTTACAAATATAATCAATAAAGTATGATTGAGTAAAAATGAGAGTTCCTGTCGGAGCCGGTGAAATTGAGATCGGCTCTGATGGATGAATCTCAGAATTGAATACGATAGTTATAAAATAAAAGATAATATTGCTATCGAAGAAATTCGATTAGCGATACAATGTATACAGATCAAGAGAGAGACCGGAAAGGTCTCCAAGGATACATGTTATAAGGAGGAAATTTATTATGGAAAAAGAATTGAACAAACTGCTTGCTGATCTCGTTGTGGAATATCATAAACTGCAGAGCTTCCACTGGTACCTGAAAGGTTATCATTTCTTCGATGACCATGCAAAACTTGAAGAATACTACGACTCCGTTGCTGAAGCTGTCGACGGCGTTGCTGAAAACATGCTGAAGCTTGGACTCAAGCCGGAAAGCACCATGAAAGGTTTCCTGGCACTGTCTTCTATCGAAGAAGCCAAGAACAAGGAAGTCACTTCCGAAGAAGCTTACACCGAAGTTCTTAAAGACTTCAAGTACCTGCTTGATGAAGTTAAATCCGTCAAGGCTCTCGCTGAAAAGGACAACGTTTATGTCACTTCCAACCTGATGGATGACTACATCGAAATGTTCTACAAAGCTAACTGGATGGTTGGCCAGGTTCTTAAGAAATAATAAGGGCATGAACCCGAAACATACGGAAAGACATACTATATAAGGAGGAAATTTATTATGGAAAAAGAATTAAATAAACTGCTTGCTGATCTTGTTGTGGAATATCATAAACTGCAGAGCTTCCACTGGTACCTGAAAGGTTATCATTTCTTCGATGACCATGCAAAACTCGAAGAATACTATGATGAAGTCGCTGAGATTGTCGACGGCGTTGCTGAAAACATGCTGAAGCTCGGCCTCAAACCGGAAAGCACCATGAAAGGCTTCCTGGCACTCTCTTCCATCGAAGAAGCCAAGAACAAGGAAGTCACCTCTGAAGAAGCTTATGAAAGCGTTCTGAAAGACTTCAAGTACCTCCTGGACGAAGTAAAATCCGTCAAAGCCCTGGCAGACAAGGATGATGTCTATGTCACCTCTAACCTGATGGATGACTACATCGAATTCTTCTCCAAAGCTAACTGGATGGTTGGTCAGGAAATCAAGAGACCACACTTCCCGGGACAGGACAACAAATAAGGAGTCCCAGGAACTTCCAATACTTACTTGACGGAATGAAATCCGCCAAGGCTATCGCAGGGAAAGACAATGCAGCACGGAAAACCGGATGGCTGCATGGAACTCTTCTCCAAAGAAAACCAGCTAGTTGGTCAGGAACTGAAGTTACCTTCGGCTCCTGACTGGCTATAGCATCATCTCCCAATCCAATACGATCGGAAAAAGCGGCGCCCGCAAGGGTACCGCTTTTTCCGTGGGAAGAAAATGGAAGCATGGGTTCCCTCCACGCAAAAGCCGCAGGAATGACTGCTCATTCCTGCGGCTTTCTTTTTACTATTTTATTTCTTCTTGTTCTTTTCTCTTGCGACGAGGATGGGATCTCCTCCGAGGCCCCAATTGTCGAGGTCTACTTCGTCTATGACGACGACGGTGCTGGCAGGGTTCTTGTGAAGGACATTGACGAGAAGGTCTGTGGCGCCTTTGATGAGGGCGGCTTTCTGTTCCTTTGTGACGTTGCCTTCTTTTGTAATTTTAATGTTGACGTATGGCATAATTTGCCTCCTTCCGCTGGAAGAAAAAAGGAAATGTTCTGCCTTTATTTTATCGTAAGAACAGTTTCCGGGAAAGGGGAGGGGCGGGAATTGAAAACTTTTCCTTCTCTTTACAGAAGTACATGAATTATCAAGATTATCAGAGAATCCTCTCATTTTTAATCGATAATTTGCGAAGTTTATACAAAAGTTTATCAGAACTCTTGCATGAACCCTTTACAGTAGTAAATGCAATGATTCCTATTTTTGAGAGGAGAATAAAATGAAAAAGAATTTCCTGAAGGCTGCTGTCATGACGCTTGTAGCTGGCGGAGCAATTTTCGGAACCGCTATGGTATCCGATGCTGCGAATGTCCGGATCCTTCCGGTCGACACCGCTAAATTCTGGGCTGGCGCCCGTTTCGATTTCGACGTAGAGGTTTCCGGAGCTAAGAATCTGGAGAATGTCAAAGTCGACATCAATGGCGTACCGGCTGACAAGTTCATCGGCAAGAACGCTGTCCAGAAGACCCTTGATAACGGTGTCGTTTCCTACCGCATCGATCAGGTCAGCTTTCCGAAGACCGGTGACATCACTGTCACTGCCAGCGCTAATGACAATGGCGTCGTTTCCACCTCCACAGCCAAGTACAAGGTTGTGAATGAAAAGGCTGTGAAACGCGCAAAGAACGTCATCCTTTTCATCGGCGACGGCATGTCCCTGCAGGCCAGAGAAATTGCCCGCATCCTTTCCAAAGGCATGACAAACGGCAAGTACAATGACCTGCTGGCTATGGAAAAACTCGACCATAATGCAGTCATCACCACTTCCGGCTACGACTCCCTCGTCACCGACAGTGCGAACTCCGCATCCGCTTATGCGACCGGACACAAGTCCGTAGTCAACGCTATGGGCGTTTACGAAGACTCCACCAAGGATCCGCTCGATGATCCGAAGGTAGAAAACCTTTCTGAAATTCTGAAACGTACACGCGGCATGTCCATCGGCATCATCACCCAGGCTGAATCCACCGATGCTACCCCGGCTGCTATGGTCGGACATACCAGAAGAAGAGCGAACCAGGATTTCCTGGCTAAGAGCTACCTCGACGACAACCATCGTCCGGATGTCATCATGGGCGGCGGCTCTGCCCGCTACCTCCCGTCCTCTGTACCGGGATCCAAGAGAAAAGACAATGACAACATCATTCAGGATTTCAAGGATAAGGGATACACCTTCGTTTCCACGTCCAAGGAAATGATGGAAGCCCCGGCTGACAAGCCGCTCCTCGGCCTCTTCCACACCGGCACGATGAACGTTTACATCGACCGTGAAATGCTGAAGAACCCGAAGGTCCTGAAGGGCTTCACTGATCAGCCGAACCTCATGAACATGACGAAGAAATCTCTCGACATCCTCTCCAAGAACCCGAACGGCTTCTTCGCTATGATCGAAGGCGCATCCATCGACAAGCAGCTCCATGTCATGGACTGGCAGCGTGCGGCTTACGATACGATCGAATTCGACAAGTCCATCGAATACGCTGAAAAATGGGCTAAGGAACATGGCAATGATACCCTGATCATCGTCGTAGCTGACCATGCACACGGCGTTTCCATCAGCGGCACCTACCATGAAAGAGACGGCAAGAAGGGTCCGGAAGCAGTCCGCGTTTACGCGAAGTCCATATTCCCGACCTTCAAGGATGCCGATCATGACGGATTCCCGGATAATCCGGATCCGGATGTAACGCTTGCTGTACAGTATGCAAACCATCCTGAATACTATGAAAACTACCACTTCATGAAGACACCGACCCCGCCGGCACTCTCCGTCACCGAGACGAAAGAGGAAGCTTCCAAAGTCGGCGACAAGATCGAATACCATCAGGTATCTTCCGCTTCTTCCAAGGCAAATCCGGCCCGCATCCACCCGGGCGATCCGGAAGTCCTCATGCCGGCCAACACACCGAAGGACGATGCACAGGAAGCGCATGCAGCTGATGACGTTCTCCTCAATGCAGGCGGACCTGGCTCCGAATATTTCCACGGCACCATGGATAATACAGAAGTCTTCTTCGGCATCCTGAGAGCTCTCGGAATCAACGGCAATAAGAAATGAGAAGACTTGTCCTTCTCCTCTTGACTACGCTCCTGGTGCTCTTTTCCGGATGGACAGCCCGTGCTGAAAACCTGGATTTCTCTGAAATCTATTCCGGATACTCCGCCGAAGGCCTCACCTTCTCGGACAAGACGCAGAGCCTTGCCGGAGGCGAGGTGACAATATCCGGATACATGGCGCCGCCTTTGACGCCGACCATCCGGTTCTTCGTTCTGACGGAAGTCCCCATGTCCGTCTGCCCGTTCTGCTCGAGCGATGCGGACTGGCCGGACAATATCATCGTGGTCAAGGTAGACGACCCTGTGACGGCGCTGCCGTATGACAGCCCGATCACGGTGTCTGGTACACTGGAAATCGGCAGTGAAACGGATCCGGAGACAGGCTTCGTCAGCCAGCTCCGCATCCATGCTGATTCCATCAGCGGCTAGAAAGGAGGCCCACTTGATCGAAGTAAGGGATCTCATATGCGAATTTCCTGACGGCGACGGCCGCGTGATCCGCGCGCTCGACGTCCCGTCCTTCACGCTGGAAGACGGCGGCGCCATGGCGCTCATCGGCCCTTCGGGGAGCGGGAAGACGACGCTTCTTCACTGCCTTTCCGGGCTCATGACGCCGACAAAGGGTACGGTCATCGTTTCCGGCGCGGATCTCACGCAGATGACAAGGCAGGAGAAATGCCGTTTCCGCGCGCAGAAGGTGGGGTACGTTTTTCAGAAGTCCCTCATCCTTCCGTACCTGACGGTTGCGGAAAATATCCGCCTTTCCGCAAGGCTCGCCGGCTGGGACCTCATGCAGGACGAACTGGACGGGCTCCTGGAGAGCGTCGGGCTTTCCGGAAAAGGAAACCGGCGTCCGGAGCACCTTTCCGGCGGCGAGCAGCAGAGGGTTTCCTTCCTGCGCGCTGTGGCAAGGCATCCGTCGCTCCTCCTTGCTGATGAACCGACCTCGGGGCTCGACCGCGAGAACGGGAAAATTCTGATGAACCTTATGCTGGATTACCAGAGGCGGACGAAGTGCATGCTCCTCTGCGCAACCCACGATCCGGAAGTCCAGGCACTCTTTGAAAACCAGTATTTCATGAAGAGGGGGAATGCATGATGACAGTTTCTTTGCGGGATTTCTTCACACGCCCTGTGGGCACAGTCATTTTCGCAGCGCTGATCCTCGCGCTCCTCTTCGTCGTCAGAAATAATGAAGCCCGCGCCCTCTTTGCCGAACGGTTCGGTGAAAGGAGGACGGATGATTAAGCTCGCCTTTTACTCCCTTTTCCGAAGACCCCTAAGGCAGTTTCTCCTCTTCCTTTTGATTGTGCTTTCGGCAGCCGTGCCCGTTTTCCTCCTGCAGGTGACAGACGGGCTCTATGAGGGCATCAACCATTCCGTCCGGCCGTTTCCGATTCTCGTCGGTGCCAAGGGATCCTCGTACCAGCTTGTGCTGAATACGGTCTTCCTTCGCGACCGGCCGATAGGAAATATTCCGTACACGGAAATGGAGAAGCTCGAAGACTCCGGCAAGGTGCAGGCGGTCTATCCGCTCGCCTTCGGGGACAATTACAGGGGCTTCCGCATCGTCGGAACGGATGAGGCCATTTTCTCCTACAAGCCGGACAAGACCAGCGCGCCATGGCTTTCCATCGCTGAAGGCAAGGGCTTTGGGGAAGAGGGAGCCGCTGTCATCGGAAGTGAGACAGCACGCCTTGCAGGCCTCAAGATCGGTGATACATTCCGTTCCATCCATGGCCTTGCCGATAAGGGAAAGGAGCACAACCACGAATTCAAGGTGGTGGGCATCCTCGCTCCCTGTGGCGGCCCGTATGATACGGCGATTTTCGTTGACATCCATGAAGTGTGGGAAGAACACGGAATCACCACGGCAGACAAGCAGGAAGTGACGGCCATCCTCACGGTGCCGAAGGGCTACCGCGAAGCCATGCAGCTTCTCTCGGCGTATCAGAAGAACCATGACGTGCAGATGGTATTCCCGTCGCAGAACGTCATCCAGCTCTACTCGATGGTCGGACAGACGCGCCACTTCTGGACCGTCCTTGTCGTATCCCTGATCGGAATCTCGCTTATGATCACGCTCCTCGTTATGTACTGGAGCGGACTTGGCAGAATGCCCGAACTCGCCCTCCTGCAGGCACTGGGCGCAGGAAAGCAGCAGATCATCACTATGCTTCTGGCAGAAGAAGGCATGCTGCTCCTCTTCGGGACAGTCTGCGGCTGGCTCCTCGCCTACGGAGCCTTCCTCCTGACCGCTTCGGCGATCCAGGGAAATGCGGCCATTGTGCTTGAGACAGCGCCCGACTGGAGAGGTCTCCTCACGATCCCCGTCATGACCATCCTCGGTACCCTGGCGGGCCTCATCCCGGCAGGCATGATCGGAAGAAAAGACGTATCAGAATACCTTTAAGGAAATTGAAAGGACTGCAGAGAAAATGCTGCAGTCCTTTTTATTTTCGCCATGCTTAATTAAATTGATTCATATAAAGCAAAATAAATATTTAACATAGCCGCATGGCTGCCATATAATAGAAGGGAAGAGTTTGCGGAGCTTTGGCTCCGGTGGCCGTCCGACGGGACGGAGGGGGAGGTATTATGACAGAAAAGAAAACAGCAGGAATTGCCATGGGTGCCTGGTCCTGGGGCGTAGGTGGAAATGGCGGAGACCGCGTGTTTGGAAACACACTCACAAAAGACGATTTATGGCCCGTATTCCGCCGCGGCATGGAACTGGGACTCAATCTATGGGACACAGCTGCCGTGTACGGCATGGGCGCTTCTGAGACGATTCTGGGTGAGTTCGTTGATGACTGCAAGAGGGATGATCTCTACATCTCGACCAAGTTCACCCCGCAGATCGCCAAAGAAGTGGAGCATCCCATCGAAACAATGATGGAGGAAAGCTTGAAGCGCCTCCACACCGACTACGTCGACCTGTACTGGATCCACAATCCGGCCGACGTGGAAAGATGGACAAAGGAAATCATCCCCGTCGTAAAGAGCGGCAAAGCACGCGCCGTCGGCGTTTCCAATCACAACCTCAAAGAAATCAAAAGAGCAGAGGAAATCCTCGCATCCGAAGGCCTTCACGTCGCAGCCGTGCAGAACCATTACAGCCTGCTCCACAGATCGTCCGAACGCGCAGGCATCCTGGACTACTGCAAGGAAAAGGGCATCACCTTTTACGCTTACATGGTCCTCGAACAGGGCGCCCTCACCGGCAAGTATGACAAAGACCACCTCATGCCCGAAAGAAGCGGAAGAGGAAAGAGCTACAACGGCATCATGGACAAACTGGACGGCATCCTTGCAGCCCTGAAGGAAATCGGGGAAGCACATAATATCACCCCGTCCCAGACCGCCATCGCCTGGGCCCTTGCCAAGGGGACGCTTCCGATCATCGGCGTCACGAAAGTAAAACAGGTAGAAGAAGCCGCCGCTGCCAAGGATGTGAAACTCACAGAAGAAGAAATCCAGAAGCTGGAACAAGAAGGCGACAAAGCCGGCGTCCATACACTCCGGGTATGGGAAAAAGATATGGACTAAGGAAATAAAAAAGACTGCAGCAAAATGATGATACATTTTGCTGCAGTCTTTTTATTTTCCTTCTTAGAATGCCGGAACGAGGCCGTCGGAGAAGTTATCGTTGATATACTTGCGGACGTTGTCGCTCTGGAAGATCTTGACGAACTTCTGGTAGGTCGGGTTGTCCTTATCCTGTTCGCGGGCTGCGATGATATTGACGTATGGGGACGTGTTATCTTCAGTAGCCAGTGCTTTCTTAGAGTCCAGGTTTGCGGACTTCGCATAGCCTGCGTTGATGACGGAAATCGTTACATCATCGAGGGAACGCGGAAGCTGGGCAGCTTCGAGTTCGATGATTTCCAGTTTCTTTGGATTTTCAGCGATATCATTGATCGTTGCCTTTGTCGGATCGGTGCCCGGTTTCAGCTTCAGGAGGCCGTTGTGGTCCAGAAGGAGCAGGGCGCGTCCGCCATTGGACGGATCGTTCGGGATGGAAACCTTTGCGCCGTCCGGAACGTCTTTGATGCTGGTGATCTTATTGGAATAAACGCGGAGCGGTGCGAGGTATGTATTTCCGATGGAAACAAGGTGGGTCCCGTTCTTTTCATTAAAAGCCTGCAGGAACGGGCCGTGCTGGAAAGAGTTCAGATCGATGTCGCCGGCAGCCAGAGCCTGGTCCGGGGTGACATAGTCAGAGAATGTCTTGATATTGACAGTCAGACCCTGCTTAGCAGCTTCCTTGGCTACATATTCCATGACCTGTTCAGAATAACCAGGTGTAATACCTACGGAAATTTCATTTTTCACAGCAGCAGAAGAAGCAGCCGGCTTCTTGTCGCCGCCGCAGCCGGAAATGACACCGGCAAAGGCAATCGCTGCCAGGGAAAGAGCAATGGTAGTTTTTAATTTCATAAAAGAGACCTCCTTACTAAATGCAGAATGATGGAAACTTCACAGGAAAGCAGCCGGGAAGGAAACAAAAAAAGCCCCGCCCCTAAAGGGACGAAGCGTCTGTTCGTGTTACCACCCAATTTTACCGGCAGATCACTCTGCCAGCCTCGCAGGTACGGGAGAAACTCCGATACCCTGTCTCTGTAACGGGAGATCCCGGGCTGCCTCACTATTCGGCACGCCAGGCTCAGAGGCCATCTTCTGAAACGTATCCGCACTCCCTCTCACCAAACGGAGCTCTCTTGGCCGGATCCTGTTTTCATACTCTTCTCTTCACTGCCTGTATGAAGCTTGCCATTACTATAGCATTGCAAAATAGGGCTGTCAAGAAATTCACCTCGTTTTTACAAATCTAATGAAAAATTTCGATTGAGCATACACTACATCACACGAAAAGGAACCGAACATAAGGTTGTTCACTATATTCACAGAGTTATTCACAGTTATCCACAGGCTATGTAAAAAATTTGTGTGAATTGGTATTTTCACGATAATAAGCAGGAAAAAATTCACTGTCCACTGGAGATATACACAGAAAACTGTGAATTAGTGTGAATAACTCATAGAAAAGAAGGATTTCTATCTGTAGATTCATTCGATTCCAAGCCGATTTCAAGACATGAATTCACAATTCACACCTGTGGAAACTGTGAATTCACTTTTCACAGGGGAAAACACCTGTAAAAAAATATGACAAAGTAAAGCGAAAGTCAAAATAACCGGTTGCAGGAAGCCGGTTTCCTTCCTGTTTGACGGACTATTCACAGATAGTGGAATATTTGTCCGCTGTCCATTCCCAATGGAAAGATTTTCCTCTATATATTTTGGGGAGGACTTCAGAGCCTCATAAAGTCCCTTAAAGGAAAGTGTACCATTTAAGAAAAAGCGCATGTGGAAAGCCATGCAAATCGAACAGAATTTCCTTCAGAGTCAAAAACAGGAGAAAGTCAACCCACATTTTTCCCCGCTGCTCCCCGCATGCGGCAGCATCTGATAAAAACAGACTTTTCAAACGAAATCATGAGAATGAAAGAAAAGAAGAAATCCCGCATCCATGGGCAAATCCCAATGCCGGTCACTTTATGGTCAGGCCCAAATGAGCAGAACAAAACACCCAGGATTCGAACCAAATGTTCTCATGAAAAACTTTTGAATAAGTCCATTGAATAAATACATGAGTGAGGATAGGAGGGGAATGGGAAGCCGGTTGTACAGTTTTCTCTTTTCCTTCGAGCGACGCGAGGTTTAAGGGGGTCAGAGCTCGCCCCGTAGAGGGAGCTGATGGCCTTTGACCTTGCCCTGGAAGGGAAGGTTTGGATAGGATTACGAAAGGTTCAAAACAAATCAGATTGGAAATCTTTTCTTTATTCCTTGTGAAGCCTTCCCTTCTGGGGAAGGTGCGCAGCTTATCTTTTATCTGTAGCTGCGCGGATGAGGTGCAGTTTATAAAAATGTCGGGCGGATGAGTTGCATTTCCCCGGACGAAGTCCGGTTGTCTGGTTTTTAATGGTTCATCTCCCCGCCTGCAAGGCGGTCGTATGGTTTTATTTCCCCACACAAAAAAGCCGCAGAAATGATGGCTCATTTCTGCGGCTTCTTTTCAATTATCTATCAGTCATGTACTTTAAAGTTGGCAAGGAGCATTTCTGCTACGCCCGGTGCGTCGGGGTCGTGGTGGCCTTTGCCTGTATCCAGAGCTTCCATGGATTTCATTTCTTCATCGGTGAGTTTGAAGTCGAAGATGTCGAGGTTTCCTTTGATCCTTTCCTCGTGGGTAGATTTCGGGAGGATGATGAAGCCTTCCTGGTTTTCGAAGCGGAGGATGATCTGGCCCGGGTTCTTTCCGTATTTTTCAGCGAGGGCTGTGATGACGGGGTTTTCCAGGAGGGTTTTGTCTCCGTGACCGAGCGGGTACCATGCTTCGAGGCGGACATCGTGTTCTGCCATGAGTTTACGGATTTCCTTCTGCTGGTAGAGCGGGTTGCATTCGACCTGGTTGACGCTTGGCATGGTGTCGAACTGGGGAACGAAGGAGTTCCAGATCTTCGGTGTCATGTTGGAAACGCCGATGGAGCGGATCTTTCCTTCTTTCTTGGCTTCTTCCATGGCTTTCCAGGCGCCCGGTACGTCGCCGTATGGCTGATGGATGAGGTAGAGGTCGATATAGCCGAGACCTAAGTTTTTCAGGGATGTTTCGATGCCCTTCTTGGCCGGTTCATAGCCGTAGTCCTGGAGCCAGAGTTTGCTGGTGACGAAGATTTCTTCTCTCGGGATGCCGCTGTCACGGATGGCGCGGCCTACGTCTGCTTCGTTGAAGTAAGCGGCTGCGGTGTCGATGTGGCGGTAGCCGAGGGACAGGGCTGTGCGTACAGCATTGTAAGTTTCTTCGCCGACGGGGATCATGAATACGCCGAAGCCGACGGACGGGATGACGACGCCGTCATTTAATGTGAATGTTTCCATGGTGTTCTCCTTTATACTTTAAATCAATGTTCAAATGAAAGATGGTTGAGGTTCTTGACGAGGTCCGGGTCGAAGTGGTTGATGATGCCGCTCTTGCCTTTGTCCTTGGCGCTGATGGTCTTCATTTCATCTTCGGTGAGGGCAAAGTCCCAGATGTCCAGATTTTCTTTGATTCTTTCTTCGTGGGTGAATTTCGGGATGATGGAGAAGCCTCTCTGCACGTTCCAGCGGAGAGCGACCTGTGCTGCGGTCTTTCCGTACTTCTTGCCGATGGCGGTGAGGTCCGGATCAGTGAAGATGCCGTAATTTCCTTCAGCAAGCGGGCTCCATGCCTGCGGGGTGATGCCGTAGGATTTCATGACACGGAGGTCTTCTTCACGGGTGAAGAAAGGATGTGCTTCGATCTGGTTGACAGCCGGGATGGTTTCCACGTTTTCGCAAAGGTTGACGAGGATGGACGGGAAATAGTTGGATACGCCGATGGCTTTCGTGAGGCCGTCTTTGGCTGCTTTTTCGAGGTCCCTGTAAGCGGTGAAGTAGTCGCCCATGGCCTGATGGAGGAGGACGAGGTCGAAGTAATCAAGGCCGGAGAGCGCAAGGGAGCGTTTTACGGATGCGTAGGTGTCGCCTGCCTTGTGCATGTCCTGCACCCAGACTTTCGTCGTGATGAAGAGGTCTTCTCTCTTGACGAGGCCGTCAGCGATCGCGCGCTTCACAGCTTTGCCGAGGGCAGATTCATTGCCGTAAGCGGCTGCGGTATCAAGGAGGCGGTAACCGGCCTTGATGGCTTCATAAACGGACTTTTCGCAGACGTCAAGGTCTGTGATCTGGTAGACGCCGAAGCCTTCCATAGGCATCTTAGCGCCGGTGTTGAGTGTGGCAAATTCCATTTCAAATCTCCTTTTTGTGAAAAAAATTGATACATTTTCTGTATGAAATGACATAGTAATTCATACATTTTTTGCATATTACAGGCCTCTCCTATAAGAAGGAAATCAGGCCTTTTTTGCTCTTCTTTTGATGGGTTTCAAGGGTTCGAAGAAATCCTGCGAGGCAAGCCATTCGTCGATGTTCTTCAATCCCTTGTTGTAAAGGCCGGGACGGATTTCTGCATTTTTAGCATCCTTTTCCGCTTCTTTCATCGTATTGGGAAGGAAGCCGGGGTCTTCATCCAGTGAGTTCGGGAAAATGTAAACGGGTTTTCCCATCCAGTCAGGATACGAAGAAAGGAAGGAACGGATGACGCCGGGATAGGTGTAGTACCATATCGGAAAAGCAAGGAAAATCGCGTCAAATGTGCGTATGTCCGGGAGAGGAAGCTTCAGGGCAGGCCGCAGCTTCTGTTCTGCGTCAGCCTTGCCTTCGACCTCGGAACATGTCTCGTAATCTGTGCTGTAAGGCGGATTTCTTTCAATCCGGAAAAGCCGTCCCCTTGTTTTGACAGCAAGCATTTTTGCAATCCGTTCCGTATGGCCGCTCCAGGAAAAATAAGCGATGAGTAATTTCATGGGTGCCTCCTTTCATGAGTTTGATTCCTGTTTACATATTCATTGTAGGAGAAAAATGAGGCCGGGTAAAATGAAAGATGCGTATAAAAATATACTTGCAAGGTATATTATGCCAGTTTATAATTAAAAACATGGAATGGAAGGCGGTTTGCGAAAGGAGAGAGAAATGATCGAATCATACCTGCTGGAGCACCTGGTTGTATTCAGCGAGCACAGGACGCTGTCCGAGACGGCTTCCGTGCTTCATCTGACACAACCGACGCTGACCAGATCGATGAACAAGCTTGAAGAGACGTTCGGCGTTCCTCTTTTCACCCGCGAAAAGAAAAGAATCCGTCTGAACGAAAACGGGTGGATGGCAGCTCGTTATGCCAAGGAAATCCTCCGCGAGGAGGAAAAGATGATCGCGCAGGTGAAGGCGCTCGACCGCAGAAGAAGGACGATCACGGTCGGCTCCTGCGCGCCGGGACCGATGATGGAGCTCGTGCCGTTTTTGACGGACGCGTTCACGGGGATGACAGTCTCGACAGAAATCAAGCCGGAGAAGGAACTCCTTGCCGGTCTTGCCGATCACACGTACCAGTTCGTCATCCTGAATCACCCCTCGGACGATGCAGCGCACTACAGCGAGCCCTGCGGCTCAGAGCACCTCTGCGCCTGCCTGCCGCCCTCGCACAAGAGAGCGTACGACACGTCCATCCGCTTTGATGAACTGAACGGGGAAAACTTCCTCATGATGAAAAACGTAGGCGTCTGGAGCCCGATCGTCCGTGGAAAAATGCCGAATTCGAAATTCCGCATGCAGGACGACCAGGAATCCTTCCGCGAAGTCGTGGAACACTCCTCGCTCCCCAGCTTCTCGACCGACATCAGCCTCCGTGTCGTAGGAAACTACGGAGACAGACTCTCCGTCCCCTTCTCCGACCCCGAAGCGCAGATGAACTTCTACTGCGTATGCCTCGCAGGAGACGAGACCAAGTACAAAACCTGGTTCGAAGTCCTCAGAAGAAAAATGGGATGAGCGGCGAGAGACTGAAGTCTTGAAAAAACATCCAAACAAAAGAGCTGCAGAAATGAACAATCATTTCCGCGGCTCTTTTTTGTTGGGGGAGTGGGGCGAGGTTTGTTTGTTTTCCTTTTGCGAAGCAAGGAAATGGTGTTAACCTTCCCAGACGGGGAAGGAGGGCCACGAAGTGGCGGTTAGGGTTGATTTCCAACGAGCGGAGCGAGGTTGTATGGTTTTCAGATAGCACAAAAATATAAATGTGGTATATACTTTTCCCATCGAATTTGTCAGCACATAAAAAAGGGCGGCGACAAGATGACTGCACATTTCCTCATAGTTTTTATTGCTGCTGTGATATAATAACTTTAAAGGGCTCAGGCAGGAACTTTATACAAGCCCCATACCTATGCACCTTTAACCCGGATTAACCTAGACAATCTGTTAATGTATTAGTAATTGAATGAGTCCATTCAAAAACATGTACATTGTTATCTAATCCGTTACCGCGAATTTTAAGATAAGATTGTAAGGTTATCACGTCGCGCCCGTCAAGCTTTAGAAATACTGTAACCCTTGCAAGTATCCCCTGTATGGGATAATCAAGCGTTACGCTACAACCATTGATAGACAAGATAGTTATGCTACAACTATCGCCTATGATTGGGTATGTAGTTTCTAACGGCTTGAGGGCGTTTTCTATTCGCCTTTCACGCTTATATCTCTTTAGCATAATAAACTATATTTTTTCTATGTTTTGGGATCACCGATAGAATCGGGCCTTCCAGCGCTCTCTATTTCATGGAAATTTTCAGAAAGATAAATATTTGCTCTTTACAAAAATTTTTGGACAGCGTATACTATGTCCAACCTCAAGTATGAACTAATTTCACAGCACGATTCTCCAAGTGCATGAAAGACTGGGAACGGAAGCGAGTGACAAGGCTTTTCTTCAGAGAGCTGCCGTATGGTGAAAGGCAGCGTAAGGTCCTCACAAAGTCGTCCGGGAGTTCTGGATCTGATATTTAATGTAGGATGCAGCGTTTGGCAGCGTTAGAAAGCCTTTGAGTATAGTGCGAGGTGGTACCGCGTAAAGGTTTACGCCCTGGTTAGTCTTTTCAGACTGATCAGGGCGTTTTTTGCGTAGAATGGAAGAAGAGTAGAAAGCGGTCATGTGAGGAATCATTTCTTAGAAAGAGTCTTGCGAAAGGGGATATTACTATGGGTATGTTTAAAGGTAGTTACAAAAAAGCAGCAGCGGCAGGTTTAGCAGCCCTGGTTTTGACTGGCCTGATGGCCGGGTGCGGCATGTCTTCGGGCGGAGACAAGAAAGCGGGCGGTGCAGCCGGACAGAAAGTGGAATTGAAACTGGCTTACCAGCTTCCTTCCGATCATCATCTGTCCAAGAGCATCGAAAAGTTCGCCAAGGAGGTCAATGAACGTTCCAAAGGTTCCATTGACGTCAAAGTCTACCCGGCAGGCCAGCTTTACAATGATCAGAACATGAATGACGCCCTGATGAGCGGCGGTCTCGATATCGGCATGAATTCGACAGCACGCTGGTCCATGGTCGTCCCGGCTATGAAGGTTCTGGATCTTCCTTTCGTCCTCACATCTTACCAGGCAGTCGATAACGCTCTGGACGGAGACCTGGGCAAAGCACTCTCCGCACAGCTGGAAAAGAAGGGCGTACGCCCGCTGATCTGGGCTGACTATGGCTACGTCCAGTTCACGGATAATGTAAGGCCGCTGGAAAAACCGGAAGATTTCCAGGGACTGAAGATGCGTTCCTATTCCGAAATTTCCGCTGACGTCCTGAAAGCCCTCGGTGCATCCCCGACGACCATGAGCTCCTCGGAAGTATACATGGGTATCAAAAACGGCACGATCGACGGCCAGTCCTCCGGACAGACGGCCATCCTGTCCCGCAAGATCTATGAAGTTTCCAAGTACATGACAGTCGCCAACAGCTCCTATGTCGAATACCTCGTCGCTATCAATGCGAACTCCTGGAAGAAACTGAGCCCGGATCAGCAGAAGATCATCACCGACGTTTCCAAGGAAATCCAGAATGAAATCCGCGAGGAAACCAAGGCAGAAGATCAGAAGTGCATCAAGGAACTGGAAGAAAAGGGCATGCAGGTCTATGTCGTTCCGCAGGATCAGATCCACCTCTGGCAGGAAGCTACCGCTCCTGTAGTCGCAGCCTTTGAACAGGAACAGGGCGCTGAAGGCAGGCAGCTCGTAGAAGACTGCCTGAAAGCCAGCCAGGCAGCACAGAAGTAATTCCTTTCGTCATTTTCTCGGATGCCCCGGGGTGACCGGGGTTTTCCTTTTTCCGCCTCTGGCGGAGCCTTGCGAAAAGGAGGGCTGGCTCTTGCGTACGATTTATCATTACTTCGACAAACTTCTGGGTTATGTGACCTATACGGCAGCCGCTGTATCCGGGCTGGCGATCCTTTTGACAGCATTCATGATCTGCTATGAAATCATCGCCCGCAGCGTTTTCGGAAGCCCCACTGTCTGGGTCATGGAAATATCCACATACTTCCTCATTTTCGCCGGATTCCTCGGCATGGCATACACCATGAGGAAGAACGGCCACATCTGCGTCGATTTCCTCTACGCGCGTTTTTCCAGAAATGTCAGACGCGTACTGGATATCTTCACCTCGGCGCTTTCACTCTTTGCCATGTATGTCTGCGTCACTGAATCGACGAACTACATGCTGATGAGCTATGACATGGGCATCGTGTCCCCGTCGCTTCTCCGCGTGCCGCTCTGGATTCCGCAGACTGCCATGGTCGTCGGTTTCACGCTTCTTTTCCTGGAAATCCTGAATCATCTCCTCCGGGATTTCTTTGATGACGGGAAGGAGGAAAAATTATGATACTCGCAGGATTTTCCTTATTCATCATTTTCCTCCTCGTTATCGGCATGCCGGTCGCATTCACGCTTTCCGTTGCCGGGATCCTGGGCATCATCCAGTTCGTGGATGTGTCCTTCCTCTCGCAGGTGCCGGTCATCGCGTACAAGACGCTGGACTCCTACGTCCTGACGTCCGTTCCGCTCTACATCCTCATGAGCCAGATCATGCTGACGGGGCGCGTCGGAAGCGGGCTTTTCGAACTCGGCAGCAAGTGGATGGGCCACCTCCCCGGCGGCCTTGGCATCGCGACCATCTTCGCATGCGCCATCTTCGCCGCAATTTCCGGATCTTCCGTTGCTACCGCCGTCACCATCGGCGCTATGGCCATTCCGGAAATGCTGAAGCGCGGCTATGACAGGAAACTCGTCGTCGGCTCCGTTGCCGCAGGCGGTACGCTTGGCATCCTGATCCCGCCGTCCATTCCGATGATCCTCTACGGCACGATCACCGATGAATCCGTCGGCAAGCTCTTCATGTCCGGCGTCGTACCGGGCGCGCTCCTGACGGCCCTCTTCATCGCTTATATCGTCATTGCTTCCTGGAACAAGCCGAGAGAAGCAAGATCCACTCATGCTGAAAAGATGAAGTCCCTCCGTGAAAACATCTGGGGACTCTTCCTTCCGGTCATCATCATCGGCGGCATCTACACCGGCATCTTCACACCGACTGAAGCCGCTGCTGTCGGCACCGTCTATGCGCTGGCCATCACATTCTTCGTTTACAGAAGCGTTACCATCCAGGATATGCCGGCCATCCTCCGCGCGACCATCAAGACATCCTGCATGATCTTCTCCATCATGATCGGCGCCATGCTCTTCGGCTACATACTGACCATCCTGCAGGTACCGCAGGCACTCATGAGACTCGTCACCGAAGGCGACCTGAACCGCTGGATCGTCATGCTGGGCATCAACATCATGCTGCTCATCCTTGGCTGCGTACTGGAAACCGTATCCATCATCCTCATTACCCTTCCGATGCTCTATCCGATCATCAAGGCGCTCGGCTTCGACCCCATCTGGTTCAACGTCGTCCTCCTGATCAACATGGAACTCGCCCTCATCACGCCGCCAGTCGGCATGAACCTCTTCGTCATCAAGGGGATTAGCGAAGACAGCTCCATCCAGGACATCATCGCAGGCGCTGCGCCATTTGCAGCTATCATGGTATTTGAAATCCTTCTCCTCTGCTTCGTTCCGGAAATCGCCACCTGGCTTCCTTCCGTGCTGAAGTGACGGGATAGGAAAAGAGCCAAAGAAAACAATCGTTTTCAATGGCTCTTTTTTTTTGCTCCGTTTTTGGAAATGGGGATGACTTTATATGTAGAGCACAGCTTCATTTATGTATAAAGTATACAAAAACAGGGTGGGCTTCTATCGTATGAAGTACTTAGTCGAACGAGTGCCCGCACAATTTCCTCTAATAAATCACTAACATTATGACAAAAACGAAGGTTGACATTTACAAAAATGGCCGATTTTGTAAATGAGATTTTTTTCATTTGCAAAAAAGCCGCTTTTTGTAAATGAAATCCGGAGGTCTGTCTGATGCATATAAAACAGGGAAATATAATGAAGTACGAATAATCATGCACTTTGAAAGAATCCATAAAAAAGAAGCCCCCGTCGGAGCTTCTCCATTGTTTCTTCTTATTCTTTTTCTCCTGCCAGGTGCGCTTTCATTTCCGCGATGAATTTCTTCAGGGCGGGGGAGGCGTCGCGGAGGGACGGGAGGGCGATGCCCAGGGTGATTTTTTCTTCCGGAGCGAAGGGGCGTGTCACGACGTCTTCCTTCCAGTTCTCACTCATGAGCTCGTTATTGATCGATACGCCCAGGCCGGCGGCGACCATACGCCATGCGGTGTAGTTGCTGCTCGTCGTCAGGCGGAAGGTCGGATGGATGTCATGCTTCTCAAGGATAGCTTCCACGTCCGTTTCCGCATGAAGGGGCGGGCTGACGAAGTCGAGGCCGTCAAGGTCTCTGGGGTGGACGGCTTCTTTTTGGGCAAGGCTTGAGTCCGGTGGAAGCCACACGAGCATCCTGTCTTCCATGAGCGGGATCCAGTCGCCCTTGTAGGAGCGGGGCTCGGAAAGGATGGCGCAGGAGAGTTCTCCGTCCTGCAGCGCTTCCAGAAGTTCCCGGTTGCTTCCTTCCCTGAGGTGCACAGCCACATCCGGATAGAGATCGCAGTAACGGTGGAGCACCGGCGGCAGCCAGACAGCAGCCGTGCTGGAATACGATCCGATGAAAAGCTCGCCGGCTGTCAGGGAAAGGATGTCACAGCGGACAGCACGCGTCTTTTTCTCGGCAAGGAGCAGTTCCCTGATCGAGGGGAGAAGGCGCTTTCCCTCTTCCGTGAGCTGTACGCCCTGGCTGGTCCTGTGAAGAAGAGGGAAGCCCATCTCATTTTCAAGGCTGTCCATCATTCTTGTCATGCCCGAGGGTGAATAGCCCATCTTTTCTGCGGCAGCTGACAAGCTTCCCAGGCGGATGATGCTGAGAAGAGCAGCGTATTTGTTAGTGTCCATGGACAAGCCTCCTTCTTTGAGATATGGCACTCTTTTGTCCGCTTTATTTGTAAACATACATCATATACATTATTTATAAGCTGTACTTGAGGGTGACAAAATCGTTATTATTTCGTTCTCTTTATTATAGCAAAAGAATAGATTTATAAAATAGGGAAATGCAAAATATTTGCATTAACGATTGCCAGTATATCAAGGCCATGTTGCGAAACTTGCTCTTCCGTCAATAAATCTGATGATATATACTCGATATCAAACAAGGTATACATAAAGTCCTAAAAAATCAAAAAATTTATCAGTTAGAATGCCGTACGAAAGAGGTACTTTCCATGAGCGCGTCCGCAGCAAAGTGGCTCCTGGCATCTGTCATTGTGGCAAGGAGCTCGTCATTTCTGTTTTCCAAGTTCATACTCGTCAGCATGGATCCCTTCGAGCTCTTAGGGCTCCGTTTCCTTCTGGCCTTTGCTTTCCTTCTTCTCGTTTACAGGAAACGCGTCATGCGCACGTTCTCTCTGGACATGGTCAGGAAAGGGGCCATCCTTGGTGTCACACTGGCATCGGGCATGGCGGCGGAGATGCTGAGCCTTAAGGAAACGGATGTCTACCTGACGGCCTTCCTGGAAAATATGGCGCTCGCGATTGTGCCTCTTCTGACGATGGTCATGGCAAGGAAGCTGCCTTCGGGAAAGATCATAGCCAGCGTCTTCATCATTTCCGTGGGCGCCGGCTTCCTGACACTGAAGGGCGGCAGGCCGGACATTACGCCGGGCGTCATTTACGGTTTCCTGTCAGCGCTTGGTTATGCATTCTTCATCGTGCTCACTGCGAGGTATGTGAAGACGGTGGATGCGCTATCGGTCTGTATCTGGCAGATCGGATTCATGGGTCTCTTCAGCGCTGTATGCGCCTTTTCCTTTGGCAGCGTCACGATGCCGGAAGGGGAAAATACGATCCTGTACCTTCTGGCGCTCGTCTTCCTCTGCTCATGCTTCGGCTTTACGTTTCAGCCGGTTGCGCAGAAGTACATGTCGGCTGAGGACGCAGGGCTTTTCTGTGCGCTCGATCCTCTCTTTGCGACGCTCTGGAGCATGATATTCCTTGCCGAGGATCCGGGGACGACGGGGTTCATCGGAGCCTTCCTTGTGATTGCAGGGATTCTTCTGGCGGAAATGCCGGCGGAATCAGTGAAGAAGGTTCCCGGGAAACTGCTGCTCCTCGCCCGCGGAAAGAACAGATAAGGGGAATCATGAAATTTCCTTCGTTCTCTTGACAGCCATAATGGGTAATGGTATAGTACAAATAATTTCAGACAGGCAGTGAAGAGAAGAGTACGCGGAAGGATACGACAAAGAGAGCTCCGGTTGGTGAAAAGGAGCGCGGAGAGAATCGCGGAAGATGGCCTCTGAGCCTGGTGTGCCGAATGATGAGGCAGCCCGGGATCTCCCGTTACAGAGATGCGGTATCAAGGCTTCGGCCGGCGTACCTACGGAGGCTTTCGCGGCGACGCGGAGGCGAAATTGGGTGGTAACACGAATATCTCGTCCCTTTTATAGGGGATGGGATTTTTTTTATGGGAATTTGAACAGGAGGTCTTACAGTGCCAATAAAAGTAGCAGACGGCATCGAAGCCGTAAGTGAACTGCAAAAAGAAGGAATCGTCACGATTGGGACAGAAAGAGCGAGGACGCAGGATATCCGTCCGCTGAAGATTCTGATCCTCAACCTGATGCCGATCAAGAAACCGACGGAAGTCCAGCTTCTCCGCCTTCTTGGCGACACGCCGCTCCAGCTGGATGTGGACTTCGCACACACGGTTTCCCGCGAAACGACGCATACCGACCGTTCCTACCTGGAGCAGAATTATCTGACATTCGATGATATCAAGGACAAGCGCTATGACGGTTTCATCATCACAGGCGCACCGGTCGAAAAGATGGAATACGAGGAAGTCGATTACTGGCCGGAAATGCTGAAGTACTTCGAATGGGCAGACAAGAATGTATTCTCCACGCTCCACTTCTGCTGGGCCGCACAGGCAGGCCTCTACCGCGACTATGGCGTCCAGAAGAGGATCCTTCCGCAGAAGCTCTTCGGCATTTACCAGTACGGGCTTCAGGTGCCGTTCCATCCGCTCCTTCGCGGCTTTGACGACAGGTACTTCATCCCGCAGTCCCGTCATACATCGATCGATGATGCCAAGGTTGATGCCACGCCCGATCTGATCGCCCTTTCCCGTTCCAAGGACAACGGCATCAATATCATTTCGGACAAGGAATCCCGCCGCGTCTTCGTCCTCGGTCACTTCGAGTACGACCTGCGCACGCTGGAGTGGGAATACAAGAGGGACCGCGATAAAGGCCTCCCGACAAAGCTTCCTGCCAACTATTATCCTTATGATGATCCGCAGGAACGCCCGCGCTTCGTATGGTGCAGCTATGCCCACCTTTTCTATCACAACTGGCTGAACTTCGTCTACCAGGAAACCCCTTACAGCTTAGACGATCTCGTGCCCTTCAACGTACATAACCCGCTTCACGTATAAGCGGATGAAAGGAAATTTCCCCGGAGGTGTTCTTATGAAACGGTTTTTGAAATGGTTTCTCCTCATCGTATCCTGCCTGACACTCGGCCTTGCTGCCGGCTGCGGCAATGGCACAAGCAAAGCGCCAGCTTCTTCTGCTCCTTCCAGTCAGAAGGTCATCCGCGTCGGCATGGACGCAGCGTATCCGCCTTTCGGCTTCCAGAACACGGAAACGAAAGCCTATGAAGGCTTCGACGTCGATGTCATCCGCGCCATCGGCAAGGCAGAAGGCTTTGAAACGGAAGTCCACAACATTGCTTTCGACGGCCTGATCCCGTCCCTCCAGTCCGGCGTCATTGATACAGCCATCAACGATATCACCATCACCCCGGACCGCGAAAAATCCGTCGATTTCTCCAAGCGCTACTACATCGCAGGCCTCGGCGTCGTCGTCAAAGCAGACAATGATGCCATCAAGACCGCTGACGACCTCAAGGGCAAAGTCCTTGGCGTAACGATCGGCTCCACCGGTGAAGAAGCTGCCAGGAAGATCGAAGGCGCCAACGTGAAGGTCTACAATACCCTCTCCGATGCCTTCCTCGACCTCAAGCAGGGCGCTGTGGATGCTGTCGTGAACGATATCCCGACGAATGAATACTACGTCGCAAAGACAAGCGACCACTCCGTGAAGACCGCTCCTGTCGCTCTTACGAGCGAAGACCTGGGCATTGCCGTCAAGAAGGGAAATAAGGACCTCCTGAAGAAGATCGACGACGGCCTGGCCAAGATCAAGAAGAACGGCGAATTTGCTGCTATCTACAAGAAATGGTTCGACCGTGAACCGCCGGCTGAACTTTTGAAATAAGGAGGAAGCCATGATTGCTGAAATTCTGAAGAAATATCCATTCATCGTCCTGGACGGCGCTTTTTCCACCGAGCTCGAGAAACAGGGCTTTGCCATCAATGATGAACTCTGGAGCGCGATTGCTCTTTACAAGAACCCCGAGCTCGTCGAAGCTGTCCATCTGTCCTACTACGAAGCAGGCGCCGACATCGTGACGAGCGCAAGCTACCAGGCGACCGTCGACGGATTCGAGAAGAAGGGGTTCTCCAAGGAAGAAGCCGCATCCCTCATCCAGAGTTCCATCGCTCTCGTGCAGGATGCCAGGGACGAATACCTTTCCTCCCATGAAGAAGAAAACCGCCCGGCGCCACTGACCGCTGCTTCTGTCGGCCCTTACGGTGCCTATCTTGCTGACGGTTCCGAATACAGAGGTGACTATGGCAAGACGAGAGAAGAACTCGCCGATTTCCACAGAGAAAGAATCCACATTCTGGCGGAAGCAGGCCCCGACGTCTTTGCCTGTGAAACGATTCCCTGTCTCGTCGAAGCGCTGGCAGAAACCGACGTCCTTTCTGAAATCCCGGGCGCAGAAGCATGGGTATCCTTCTCCTGCAAGGACGGACTCCACACCTGCGGGGGCGACCTCATCTCCGACTGCGCCAAAGCGCTGAAGGACATCAAGGAAGTCGCTGCCATCGGCATCAACTGCACCGCGCCGCAGTATGTCGAATCCCTGATCAAGGAAATCGTCAAAGTCACCGACAAGCCCGTCGTCGTCTATCCGAACTCCGGCGAAGACTACGATGCAGGAAGCAAATCCTGGGAAGGTAGCGCGGCCAGGTACGAAGACTACGTGAAAATCTGGTACGAAGCAGGCGCCCGCCTCATCGGAGGCTGCTGCCGCACCGGCCCGGAAGACATCCGCAAAGTCGCTGCATTCAGAAAATCCCTGATTGAGAAATAAGGAAATCAAAGAGGGCTGTGGAATACGCATTTCTACGGCTCTCTTTTTATGCTCTGAGACTCTTTTCGATGAAAATCGACATTTCTCAGGAAGATAAACAGACTTTCTGTTCATTTTTTCGAAAACTGTTCGTGATTCGTGATATAATTTATATAGATTTTATGAATGAAAGAAGGGTGAAGGGGATATGGCACAGCTTTTGCGGAGAAGGATTTACAATTACACAGTGCTGACGCTGGATAAGGAAGGATCGATTCCTGATTTCGAAATCTTTTCCGCTGCCGCCATCCGCGTCCGCGACGGCAAGGAAGTGGCGACCTACCTTTGCCCGGACTTCCCGACGGATGCGAAGAAGCGGACTGAAGAAGTGAACCGCCTGCGCACCTTCATCGGCAACGACATGGTCATCACCTGCGATATCAGCGGGATGACGCCTGTCATGGAAAGTCTCTATATGAACTCGATCGAAGCCTTCTTTACGAATGCGACGCTCGACCTTCTGACCGTCGAGGAAGAGGTCGAGAAATCCGTTCCGGATCCCAAGCCGTTCCACGAAAGAATGAGCCATTTCCGCCGCGTCGTCGAGCCGCTCGAAAGAGCCCGCGGCATGCGCGAAATTTACGAAGAAGACGCGAAGGCCCTCTTTGGCTATCAGGAAGGCTACCCGTACTGGCTCTGCTCGCTTCCCTATGAAGAAGAGCGATACATGGCCAAGCATCTTCCCTCGAAAAGAAAGAAATTCTGGAAAGCCCTCCTCTGCTGGATGGTCGGCTGTCATTACTTCTACCTCGGCCATCCGAGAAGAAATATCTTGTACCTCCTGCCCCTGGGCGGATGCTTCCTTTGGATGCTGAGCGACCTCTACCGACTGCCCGTGCTCCTTGACGTGGAAAACGGAAGGATTGCGGCTGAAGTCTATAAGAATGCGCCGAAGGTCAATCGTCCCTCCATCATCCGATGGGCGCCCTACACCGGCGAAGACTCCGCAGATGAAGGCGGAAGAAGAGGCCTCATGTCCGGCCTCATGCATTTCTTCAGATAAAAATAAAAGAGCTTTGAAAAGATGATTTCTCATTTTTCCAAAGCTCTTTTTTATGTGTATCTGTCAAATCTTTCGTATATGATCTTTAGGCAGCTGTTCTTCGCCCAGTTTCTGGAGCCGTTCCGCGTTCTTGGCGGCGGTCAGGATGTAGATGAAGTCGCCGGCCTTGAGGACGGTTTCCGGGTCCGGGATCATGTTCTGCCCTTCTCTCTTGACATTGACGACGACGGTCTGTTTCAAGTGCGGTACGCGGGAGAGGGGCTTGTTTTCCAGAATGGAACCGCTTGCAATCGGTACCTCGACGATGGTTCTCTGCTCTTCCGCTGCTTTATCCGGATGAGAAGCAAGGGAACGTTTCAGGAGGGAATCGTAAATCGGTTCACCGTGGAGAAGCTCGGCTACAATGTATGCCACGGCCGAAGCAAGGGCCAGCGACATCAGGTGGCCGAAGTCGCCCGTCATTTCAAGGATCAGGAGCGTCCCGGTGATGGGGGAGCGGACGCTTGCCGCGAAGAGGGAGACCATGCCGATGATGACGATATTCGGGATGTAGATATCCGTGATGAGGCCCATCATGACCATGACGCGGCCCTCCGCAGCACCGAGAAGCGCACCGATGACAAGGAGCGGAAGGAAGAAGCCGCCAGGCACGCCGCAGCCGTAGCTGATCAGCGTGAAAATATATTTCCCGACGAAAAGAAGGAGAATCATGGAGAGCGTGTACGGATATTCAGCAAGCTTGTCGACGAGGAAATTGCCTCCGCCGAGGACATCCGGCAAGGTAAAGCCCAGGAAGCAGGCGGAAAGAAGCGCAAAGGCGATCTTCATGAAGTTGTTCTTGAAAATGGGGAGATTATAGAACTTACTGATGTTGAGAAGTCCCCAGTTGAAGAGGATGCCGGCAAACCCGGATGCAATCGCAAGGATGACGACGTAGCCCAGATGGTTGGCAGGGACGGGGACGAGGTGGGTGATCGTGAAGCTCGTGTTCGTCCCGAAGAAGAAACGTGTCACGATTGTCGCCGTGATGGCAGATGTCATCGTCGGAAGAAGAACGGCGCCTGAGAAATTGCGGTGGAGTTCTTCGAGGGCGAACATCATACCGGCCAGAGGCGCATTGAAGGCAGCGGCAAGGCCTGCGCTCGCGCCGCTCGTGATGAGGTAGCGCTCTTCCATGCGTGTCCTTCCCAGCAGGCGCGACATGCCCTGCGCAGCGACGGCGCCGATCTGAATCGATGGCCCTTCGCGGCCGAGCGACAGCCCCGCACCGATGCCGACAGCACCAGCCAGGATTTTCACCCAGAGGATGCGGATCCAGCGCATGCGCATGACGCCTAAGATGACGCCCTTGACCTGCGGAATGCCCGAGCCTCCTGCTTCCGGCGCATAGCGGCCTATGCCGTAGAGAGCAAGACCTGCTATGGCAAGGATGGCGAGCCAGAAAAGGAGCGGCTTGAAATCACCGGCTGAAAAACCGGGAATGATATATGTGTTGTATAAAAAGATGCGGTACTTTTCCGCCTCCGCAAGGAGGAAACGGAACAGACTGATAGCCAGTCCTCCCAGTATCCCGACGAAAATGCCTTCTACGAAAAGGCGGAGCCGGAATTTGTGCCAATTGTCCAGCGCGATGTACGTTTGAAGAAGCTGGCGGTTGAAGGCTGTGGAGGACGAGGATTTATCCGTCTTCGATGAGTCCGGCTGCATAGGAACCTCCTGAAAATGAGTGAAAAGGCAAAACCGGCTTTCGCCGGCGCCTTAGATTACAGATCGACCTGATAGGTGAGGACGGCGTCAATCGCGGAGACGGCATCTTCCCAGGTACGGAATGTGTCTTTCATTTCATGTTCATAGAATTCATCGTCAATGTACTTCATATTGATCTTCACATTGATGATGGACGCATGGATGCAGGCGATAGCGCTCTGCGCGGCCATGACCGTGTCGCTGATGGCATTCTTGTTGCCATGGAGAAGCAGATCGGTGAAGCAGGGGAGAAGCTCGCTCATCGTCTGCGCCATCTGCTGCGGGACAGAAATCGCTTTCTTGAAAGCATCCCACTGCTTTTCCTGTCTTTCATCAAGCGGAAGGCTTCTGATTTCACGAAGCGTCTTCATGAGTTCCAGGAAATTGGCGGCATCCTCATCCATCAGGTCGAGGAAGATGGAGCGGGCCATATTGAATACGGAAAGGTATTCATTCGCCTTGTCGTGGAAATCTGCGTAATTCTTATTGGCTGCCGTCAGGTGGCATACCATTTCAGCCAGAGCGCATGCCTGCGCGCCCAGAAGCCCGGCTGCTGCGCCGCCTCCCGGAGCCGGGGCGCTGCTGCCCAGGTCGTCCAAAAATTCATCAATCGTTCTTTGACGGAAAGGTTTCTGATCCATAGCTGCACCTCTGTAACATACGAATTAAATATACGAAAAGACTCTCCCTGAAGGAAAAGTCATTCATGCATTATTTATTATTATACGTTTGAACGCCGCTCTTGTCATTTCAAAATTTACAAAGGGAACAATTCATTGAAAGAAAAGGACATTCAGACATATCCTTTAAGTGCTATATAATAGATATATAAAATAAAAGAGACATCAGAGGGACTGCAGAAATCATTTCCGTAGATAAATTTTTACAAAAATCAGACGGAAATAGCGAAAAAGAATTGACGAGGCGTGTCGTATGTGATATGATTATCAACGTCATATGGCTCTGGTCATATGACTCTATATGTGGCGGGTGTGGTGAAGCGGCTAACACGGCGGATTGTGGCTCCGTTATGCGTGGGTTCGAGCCCCACCACTCGCCCCATTTTTTTTACCTAATTTCAGGGCTTGCCTGATCATATATGGGGGTATAGCCAAGCGGTAAGGCAACGGACTTTGACTCCGTTATCGGTGGTTCGACTCCACCTACCCCTGCCAACGGATCCTCAAGGGAACTGTAGAAATGAGACATCATTTTTACAGTTCTTTTTTTGTGCTTTCTTTCAGCTGCCGGGAGCCTCATTTGCATCTTCTTTCCGCTTATTATTTTTACCTTATATGCACTTTCGATGAACTTACGGAAGCATAGGAAAAGACATAATGAATTTAGGGAATAATAGATTACATGCTATGAGAAATAAATATAAACATGCAGAATTGATTATTTATTTCTCTTATGCATTGTGCTAAAATACATAAAATAGTCCGGGAAAGGGAATGGGAGCCCCTTCAAGATTCGGGTCTGAGAGGAGTTCTGATAATTCATGAGTGGTTCGATGCAGTTTTACCTGGCAATTGCTATTTTCGTTCTGACTTACGTCGCTATCATGTCAGAAAAGATTCCGCGTACGATCTGCGCCATGTTCGGCGGCGGTGCGATGCTCTACTGCGGCTATGTTACGCAGGATGAAGCCATCAAACAGTTCATTGACTTCAATACGATCGGTCTTCTGTGCGGCATGATGATCCTGATTGCCGTCGTCAAGAAATCCGGTTTCTTCCGTCTGCTGGCCCTGTGGGCGATGAAAATGTCCAAGGGGTCTCCAAGAGAGCTGCTCGTCCTGCTCTCCCTCGTCACCGCAGTGGGTGCGGCTATGATTGACTCCGTCACAGCAGCCCTCCTGATTGCGCCGATGACGATTTCTCTTTGTCGTATGCTTCACATTACTCCCGTACCTATCCTTGTTTCTGAAATCCTGATGTGCAACATCGGTGGTACAGCCCTCATGATCGGCAATCCGCCAAACGTCATGATCGGTTCTGCTACGCACCTCGACTTCAACGACTTCCTGCTGAACCTGGCTCCGGTCGTACTGATCGTCATCGCAGCAACGCTTGTCTGCATCCTTTTCATGTTCAGAAAAGAACTGCCGTCCAAGCATATGAGCCAGGAAGAAGTCGATGCTATCGATATTTCTTCTGCCATTGAAGACAGAAAGATCTTCAACCGTTCCCTGACCGTCCTGGCACTGACCATCGCAGGCTTCGTTGTACACGGCTACTTCGGACTGCAGTCCGCTACCGTCGCTCTGACCGGCGGCTTCGTTGCCCTCTTCGTCTGCGGACTTAACCCGGACGAAATCATGAAGGAAGTCGACCTGGATACACTGATGTTCTTCATGGGCCTCTTCGTACTGGTCGGCGGTATGGAAAATGCCGGCGTCATCACAGCAATCGCTCAGTGGGGCATCGAGCTCGTCAACGGCAACTACCATCTGATCACATACCTCATCCTGTTCCTCTCCGGCATTGCGTCCGCATTCATCGACAACATTCCGTTCACGGCTACCATGATTCCTCTGATCAAGGATATGCAGAGCCTCATGGGCATCAGCCATGCCGACTACATGTGGTGGGCACTGGCTACCGGCGCCTGCTTCGGCGGCAACGGCACGATGATCGGTGCATCCCCGAACGTCATCATGGTCGCTATCGCAGCGAAAGAAGGTCACAACATTTCCTTCGGCACCTTCATGAAATGGTGCTTCCCTCTGATGATTCTCTCCCTTATTATCTCGGCTGCTTACATTGAAGTACGCTACTTCATCCTGTAATCAGATCATTAAAAATGCTGTGTCAAAATGTGTAATCATTTTGACACAGCATTTTTTTGTTGGGATGTTCCATTAAAAGATTGTCTAACATCTAGAAGGCTCACCGTCGCTTGAGGAGATGAATCATTAAAAACCACAGGCGATGGTGCTTCGCCTTTTTAGAAACTGCACCTTTAAAACCATACGACCAGCCTACGGCTGAGGAAATGCAACTCATCGTAAAAACCACAAAACCAGCCTGGCAGCTGAGGAACTACTGTATCCGACCCGCACACCAACTTTCGAGTCATTCATACTCTTACCATTATTGTCAACCTGTATACGGCCCACCTTGGTATGATTCAACAAGAAAGACAGAATAATATCATAAATATATTAGGAGGTCATTCTTATGCCATGTAAAACCAAAGCGTCCCCGGAGGAAATGTTAGACCAGATTGCTTCATATCTCTATCAGGGTGTTACGATTACCCAGGCAGCTGAAAATCTTCATATGAGCCGCATAACATTCAGGAAATGGGTCCTCCGGTATAAAGAGGAGGGCTTTAAGGGATTGCGGCCCAGGCAGCATTTGTCTTACTACTCCAATCAGATGAAGATCCAGGCCGTAAAGGAATATCTTAAAGGCGGTGTTTCCATGCTTTCCGTCTGTGCCAAATACAGAATTTCCGGCACACTCTCCCTTAAAACATGGATTGAGGCGTATAATGAGCATAAGTTGACAGACCTCGTTTCTGAAGGAGGAGATCTTATGGGCAAACGCCAGCAATCGGTCAAGGAAGAGCGAGTCAGAATCGTTCAGGAGTGCATCGCCAGTGGATGCGATTATAACAAGATAGCCAAGAAGTACAACATGTCCTACCAAACGCTCTACACATGGGTAAAAAAGTTCAAGGAAATGGGCGAAGTTGGTCTTGAGGATTACAGAGGAAAGCCGATCAGGCTCCAAACGCCCCGGACCGAAGAAGAACAGCTGCGTCAGGAGAATGCCAGACTTCTTGAAGAACAGAAGGATCTTATAGCAGAGATTGCCCTGCTAAAAAAAAAGATGGAGATAGAGGAAAGGTTGCGTTCCTCGAAGGATTCAGCCTTACTCACCTTCTCAGAGATTTTAAAGCCATAAAAGAAGTCCATGAAGAAACCAACATCTCCATAGAAAGTCTCTGCCGACTCTCAAAGGTCTCCCGGGCAGCTTATTACGGATGGCTGAATCATATTAAGAGCGGCCGTGAACTGCTGAGAGAAAAGGTCGCACAGGAGGTCATGAAAACCCATCAGGAATATCCGGATATGGGATACCGCCGGATTAACGATTGGATCAAGAAGGATGACAACATCAATATAAATGTAAGCGACAGTCTGGTTCTTCGTATCATGCGGATACTTAATATTAAGTCCGTGATCAAGTACAAGACCGATGGTTGCACTCGTAACGCAAAGGATCCAAAGTACATTTTTGAAAACCTGCTGAACCGTGACTTTGATGCCGGCGTGTCCAATGCAAGATGGATGACGGATGTCACTGAATTCAAGTACACAACTGCTGATGGAGTTTTGCACAAGTTATATTTAAGCGCGATTATTGACGGCCATGATCGCCGGATTGTCTCTTATGTCATCGGCGACAGGAACAATACTGCACTGGCTTTTGAGACAATGGAAAAGGCACTTAAAGAGAATCCTGGAGAACATCCAATGATTCATACCGACCGCGGATTCCAGTATACAAGCAACGGATTCCATAAGATTGTTGAAAAAGCAGGACTGGTTCACAGCATGTCCCGTGTAGGCTGCTGTGCAGACAACGGTCTGATGGAAGGGTTCTGGGGAATGCTGAAGCGCGAACGTTACTACACACGTAAATTCACCAGCCGTAAAGCAGTGGTAAGCATGATCAACGGCTACATCTACTTCTACAACAACAAACGCATTCAGCGCAAATTACATCTTTTAGCTCCAATGGAAGTATTCAACGCAGCTCCAATGGCTGCATGATTAAGATTAAAGTACGATTAGATTTTTTATGATATTTATTTGTCTGTATTAACAAATCCGCACCACCTTCTCCTGCCGGAGCAAGGTTAACACCCTTAAACCTCGCTTCGCTCGAGAAAAAGAAAAAGCAGTGTTTTAACGAATTTCGTCACAGCCCCTCCTTTTGTGTGGGAAAAAACTCGGATTCCTTGGGAAAGAGAAAAACCGTACAACCTCGCTCTGCTCGAAGGAGATGAACCTCCTCAGGCGCCTCCGGCGCCAGCTCCCCCTACGGGGCGAGCTCAAACACCCTTAAGCCGAACTTCGTTCGTTAAAAAAGAGAAAAACCATACAACCGCAGCTTTGCTGCGTGGTAATTAACCCCTTTCGGCGCATGCGCGCCACTTTCCCCTGACGGGGACAGCCAAACCTCGCTGCTTTTTAGAAAATGTTCCGCTTCTCCACTGCTTCTTTATTTTGACAATCAAAAAGCCCGTGATTGCTCACGGGCTTTTATGATGCATCGGATTGGGCATTAGTTGCCGAATTCATCGGCTCCGCCGAGTTCCTGGCGTTCCGGATTCTTGACGTACTTAATCTGCTGGCAGACGCATTTATCTTTCAGCTTGTACAGTTCCGGCAGGAAGTCCATCACGCGGTTGAATGTCTCATCGTTGATGGAATACTTAGTCCAAAGTCCTTCACGACGTGCGTTGACGACGCCAGATTCGATCAGAATCTTCATGTGGTAGGACAGTGTGGACTGTGACAGCGTGAAATTGGAAAGAATGTCGCCTGCGGACATTTCGCGGCAGGAGAGCATGTCTACGACTCTCAAACGTGTTTCATCAGACAGCGCCTTGAAAATGCTGGCGAATTCCTTGTAGCTTGGCTGGAAATCCATGATAAAAGGCTCCTTTCTGAACCTATGTATCCGGGCGGTCACCGATTCATTCAAGATTATCCTCAATTCCTGCAATGAAAAAACGGAGAGGATTTCCCTTCAACAGATCACTAGATCCGCACTTCCTATCCCTCCGGCGCGGCCTGAGGTCTATCTATGAACCAGCTGACTCCGGAGACGTTCATCAAGAATTAATGGTGAATCCTACTCAATCGATACATTTAAATATTTTGTTCAAAACCATTGTAACTCACAAAGCCGCTTCTGTCAATCCAGATTTCTAGATATTGGGAAAATTCACAGCCTGACACCCCATATGATAGAAAACAAATTGTTCTGTACAATAGCGAGCTTTCTCTATAAGTAACATTATTCTAATGCATTTTTGCGATTTTGTCACTAAAAAATTGATAACTATTCATTTTGGCACAAACTTTTTTAAACCTATCGAAAAATTTGAACCTATATTACTAAATGTTTCTTTCTGTGCATCGAAAGGCACAAAGCTCGATACTCATTGAGGGAAATAAAAAGAGCTGCGGAAATGGGTAATCATTTCTGCAGCTCCTTTTGTGCTGGGATATTCTGTTGGAGGATGATCCAACAGAAGTATTTATTTGTGTTATTTGAAAATCGAGAGGATGCTTCGCCTTTTTAGAAAATGAACCCCTTTCGGCGCAAAAGGAAAAACTTTACTTAAACTGCACCCCTTTCGGCCATTATAAAATTCTACAAACACTTCCATGATTTCATATGCAATCATTGATATAATGGCCACTTTCCCCTGACTGGGACAGCTTCGCAAGGAATAAAAGAAAGAGCTCAGCTCTTATTTGTTTGAAACCTTACGAAACCCCATCCCTACCATACTCCTTCCCCTAACGGGGACAGCTAAACCTTGCTGCGCTCGTGGAAAGGCAGGGTCAAGACCGGCCTGCGGTCCTTCTTCCCCATTTGGGAAGGCAAGTGCCATCTGCCCGGATTATTTCTTGAATGTCCAGTATCTGGGGACGAAGATGTCTTCGAAGAGGTTGATGGCGAAGTTGTCGGTGAGGCCGGAGATGTAGTCTACGGCGGCCTGCGGGATGTTTCCTTCTGCCAGGACGACTTGTTTTTCGGGGAGGCGGCCTTCGTGGTAGGTGCCGTCTTCTTTCTTTTCTGTGTAGTAGTCGTAGAGCATTTTGACGACGTTGCTGCCGCGTTTCCTGTCCGGGATGAGGGAGGCGGACATGTAGACTTCATCGAACATGAAGCGGCGGAATTTGAGGAGGATCTCGTCTCCTTCTTTGGACATGTGGATGCCGTCTTCGTGTGTTTTCATGGAGTTTTCCACGACTTCGGTGACGAGGGCGGTGATCATGGATGAGTGGGTGACGCCGATTTTTGCTTTGACGTCTTCGGGAAGTTCAGCTGCGCTGATGAGTCCCATGGTTTCTGCGTCTTCGTAGTCGTGGCAGAGGTAGGCGATGCGGTCGGCGTACTTGATGAGGCTTCCTTCAAGGGTGCCGGCTTTGAGTTTGCCGCAGTGGTTGAGGATGCCGTCTTTGACCTGGACGGTGAGGTTCAGTCCTCTTCCGTCGCGTTCGAGTTTGTCGACGATACGGACGCTCTGTTCGTTGTGCTCGAAGTGGCCGGTGATTTCCTGCAGGGCCTGTTCTCCTACGTGGCCGAAGGGTGTATGGCCGAGGTCATGGCCTAAGGCAATGGCTTCGACGAGGTCCTCATTCAGACGAAGGGCTCTTGCCATGGTGCGTCCGATCTGTGCGACTTCGAGGGTGTGCGTCATGCGTGTCCTGTAATGGTCGCCCATCGGCGCGATATAGACTTGTGTCTTGTGTTTGAGACGGCGGAAGGAATTGCTGTGGAGGATCCTGTCCCTGTCTCTCTGGAAGGCCGTCCTCAATGGATCGGGATCTTCCTGTCTGTCTCTCGTGGAATTCACGGACAGAAATGCTCTATCGCAGACGATCTTGCTTTCTATTTCTTCACTCCGTTCGCGGATTTGCATAAAAGACCTCCTTGTATAAAAAGCGGCTTGCCGCCCTGGTATATGGATACATGTCTATATTTTACCATAGAAATGAGAAAGAGTCTCATAATTCTCTAAAACTGGAATAAAAAAGAATGCGCACCTTTCGATACGCATTCCCTTGTTCTTAATATTTATCTCCGTATGTTTCCTTGTTTTTCTGGACGATGGCCATGATACGGCTGGCTGTCTCTTCGATGGCTTTGTTGGATACATCGAGGACGAGGCAGTGGAGCTGGCGCATGACTTCCTTGGCATAGGAGAGTTCGTCTTCTATGCGGGCGATGTCCGTGTAGTTGGCTGCGCCGGAGAAGCCGAGCGCTTTCATGCGTTCGCTTCTGATGGTATTGAGTTTGTACGGATCAATGATGAGTCCGATCAAACGGTACGGCGGCACGTGGAAGATTTCTTCCGGAAGCGGTACTTCCGGTACGAGCGGCAGGTTTGCCACTTTGAATTTCTTGTGCGCCATGTACATAGACAGCGGTGTCTTGGATGTACGGGATACGCCGAGCAGGACGACGTCTGCTTTGGCAAAGCCGGCCGGATTCTTTCCGTCGTCGTACTTGACGGCGAATTCGATGGCTTCTACTTTCTTGAAGTATTCTTCGTCGAGTTTGTGGATGATGCCAGGTTTCATTCTTGGTTTCGTGGTGGTGATGGTGCCTACGGTATCCATCATCGGCCCCAGGATGTCGACGTAGCGGACGCCTTTAGCGTCGGCAATTTTTTCAAATGTTTCGCGCAGCTCACGGCTGACGAGTGTATGACATACGACAGCATTGTGTGATGCTGCTTCGTCGATGACTTTCTGAATCTGTTCTGCGTGACGGATGAATGGCACGCGGATGATATCGATGTCTTCATCGAACTGGCTGATGGTGGCTTTCGCTACGCTTTCAGCCGTTTCCCCGAGGGAATCGGAGACGACATAGACTTCCGGTATTTTAGCCAAAGACATAACCCCCTCTTATTGTTTGCCTTTTCCCAGATCGAGGAAGAGACGAGTGATATTTGTTTTAGAAATACGGCCCTGGAGAACGAATTTCTTCTCCCCGCCCACGTCCTTAAAGGTGCCTACGGGCAGGCAGTCGATCTCGTAGTCGATGAGTTTCTGGGCAATAGAGACCATATCTTCTTTCGGTTCGGCGTAGATCATCTTCGAGCGGGATGTCATGACCATGGAGATCGGCACCTTCGCGAGGTCTTCTCGTCCCATGGCTGCTTTCAGCAGATCTTTTCTGGAAACGACGCCAAGTACGTCGTCTTCTTTGCCTACGAAGAGTGTGCCGATGTCTTCTGTAAAGAGGAGTACGGCTGCATCATAGGCGTTCGTGTCCACGTTGACCACGATCGGGCGTGACATGCAGGATTCTGCTGTGCAGGAACGGATTTCAGCGGCTGCGGGATCTTCCCCGCCTCCGAGATAGTAATAGCCAAGTCTGCGGCGCGCGGCAATGACTTCTCCGGAAAGAAGGACTGCCAGATCGCCGCGCAGGGCGCTTCGCGTAACGTGAAGGCGCTCGGCTATCATTTCGCCCGTGATAGGTCCGTTCTCCCTCACGATGCGCGTGATTTCTTTTTGACGGCCGGTTAACTGCATCTTGTACCTTCCTTTTCTTCTGCTTGACAGAAATTTATGGCAAACCGGGACTGCATAGACAGCCCCGGAAATGCCGAATCTTTACATTTGACCGGCAGGAAAATGTCCGGAGATTTTTCCAGCGCGCCGGTTTATTTCATTACCAGGTATAGTCGGTCGGATCCTGGAGTCCTCTGCCGGTAGCAGCGTCGAGCATGAGTCTCTGTTCGATGCGTGCGACGTTTCTCTTGGTGGCTTTGACCATGTCCGGGTTGACGGATACGTAGTCGATACCGCTCTTGACGAGGAATTCAGTGAAGTCCGGGTATACGGACGGTGCCTGTCCGCAGATGGAAACGGTCTTGCCGTCCTTGTGTGCGGTGGCGATGAGGTGACGGATAGCTCTCTTGATAGCCAGGTTTCTTTCATCGAAGAGTGCGGAAACGGTGTCGTTGTTTCTGTCGCAGCCCAGGATGAGCATGGTCAGATCGTTGGATCCGATGGAGTAGCCGTCGACAAACTGGTTGAACTGGTCAGCCAGGATGATGTTGGACGGGATTTCTGCCATCAGGAACAGTTTGAAGTCCGGGCCTCTTTCGAGTCCTTCTTCTTTCATGATAGCGGTAACTTTAGCTGCTTCGTCTACGGTTCTGCAGAACGGGATCATGCAGTTCAGGTTCTTCAGGCCGAATTCTTCGCGGACTTTCTTGACTGCTTTCAGTTCGAGACGGAATGCAGCGGTGTATTTCGGATCATAGTAACGGGAAGCGCCTCTCCAGCCGAGGAGGTCTGCCGGTTCTTCCGGTTCGTATTTGTCGCCGCCCTTGAGGTTTCTGTATTCGCCGGACTTGAAGTCGGAGAAGCGCAGAACGACGGGTCTTGGAGCGAGTGCACGGCATACTTTGGAAATGCCTTCAGCGAGCATGTCGATAACTTTTTCCGGTTTGCCCTGTTCGATGAGGTACAGCGGATGTTCATGGATGAATGTGGTCCAGATGAATTCTTCGCGCATGAGGCCTATGCCGTCGCATGGCAGTGCGGAGTATTTGTCAGCCAGGTCCGGATCGCCGAGGTTCATCATGACGCCTGTGCCGGTCGGAGCGAAGTATTCAGCCTGTACGACCTGAGCGCCCTGGACCTGAGCGGTTTCAGCCTGCTGCGGTTTTACGAGGTCAGCTACGATGCCTTCGTAAACGATGCCGTTCTGTGCGTCGATGGTGATGTCATCGCCAGTCTTCAGAACGGAGGTAGCTTCTACGCTGCGGCTCTTTGTGCCGACAACGCATGGGATGCCAAGTTCACGGGAAACGATGGATGCGTGGCAGGTCATGCCGCCAGCGTCGGTAACGATGGCAACTGCTTTCTTCATAGCCGGTACCCAGTCAGGGGAGGTCATCATGGTTACGAGGACTTCGCCTTCCTTGAATTCGTCGATATCCTTCGGATCAGTGATGACGTGGCATTTGCCGGAAGCCATTCCCGGGGAAGCCGGAAGACCTTTAACGAGTACCTTATGATCAGTTGTCATTTTCATTTCAGTGCCTGCCTTCTTTTCTTTATTTCTCTTGGACCAAACGGTTTCAGGACGAGCCTGCAGGATCCAGATGCGGTCCTGATGGTCTACAGCCCATTCCATATCCATGTAGTAGCCATAGTGTTTTTCAATGGCTTTAGCGTATTTAGCAAGGGTTACGACCTGTTCATCGGTCAGAGCCTGGGATTTTGCCAGGTTTTCCGGAACGGTTCTTTCTTCTACGTCCCCGCCTTCCTTGCGGACGAGTTCAATGGATTTTTCATTGATCTGACGGCTCTTAATGGTGAGGTCGTCTTTGTTGACGATGAAGTTATCCGGGGTAACTGTGCCCTGTACGACGTATTCGCCAAGGCCCCAGGATCCTTCGATCATGATGGTGCTGTCGTCGCCGTTTGCGATGTTGACGGTGAACATAACGCCTGCGACTTTGGAGTCAGCCATCATCTGGACAGCTGCGGAAAGAGCCACGTTTTCATGGTCGAAATTCTTCTTGGCTCTGTAGTATACAGCGCGGTCGGTGAAGGTGGAAGCATAGCATTCCTTGACCTTGCGGATGACCATATCGCGTCCGGTGACGTTGAGGTAGGTGTCCTGCTGGCCCGCGAAGGAAGCGTCCGGCAGATCTTCAGCGGTAGCGGAAGAACGGACAGCGACATAAGGATCCTTTTCATTGACCTTCTGTGCGAGTTCTTCGTATGCATCACCGATAGCCTTTGCCAGGTCTTCCGGCATTTCTGCAGAAACGATGCTTTCGCGGATCTTTGTGCAGACTTCATGGAGTTCCACGGAGTCTTCTACATCGGTCAGGTCTTCAAGCAGTTCATGGATCTTCTTGTTCTGTCCAGTCTGTTCCATGAAATATCTGTAAGCATGAGCTGTCGTAGCGTATCCATACGGTACCGGCACGCCCGTGGAAGTCGTCAGTTCGCCCAGGGAAGAAGATTTCCCGCCAACCAGTGCGACATCTTTTCTGTGCAGTTCGTCAAACCATAAAACATAAGCTTTCTCTACGTCCATCATATCCTCCTAGAAATGAAGAAAAGAATTAGTTTGAAATGTACACTTAATTTCAAATTTCTTTACTAAGAGTATACCTAAAATGATACATTGTCAAATGCTTAATCAGAAAAAGAGGGATACTCAAAGGAAATAAACATATGCTTTTCGCATTCATGAAGCGATTCATGCTGATTTACTCATCTTTGAGGGAAGGATGAAGCTTACCCTATTTCGCTTATCCTGTAGATTTCAGGGTGTTCCTACCTATTTGTCTACAAAAGAGCGATTGGTGTATACAGCTTCATTAAAATCTTATATAAAGACTTATAAGAAAGATATGGTGTACGCTTTTTTACAACAAAAAAGAGCCGATGGCCTTTGACCTTGCCCTGGAAGGGAAGAATGCCTTTGACCTTGCTCCGGCAGGAGAAGGTGGTGCGGATTTGTTAATACAGACAAATAAATATCATAAAAAATCTAATCGTACTTTAATCTTAATCATGCAGCCATTGGAGCTGCGTTGAATACTTCCATTGGAGCTAAAAGATGTAATTTGCGCTGAATGCGTTTGTTGTTGTAGAAGTAGATGTAGCCGTTGATCATGCTTACCACTGCTTTACGGCTGGTGAATTTACGTGTGTAGTAACGTTCGCGCTTCAGCATTCCCCAGAACCCTTCCATCAGACCGTTGTCTGCACAGCAGCCTACACGGGACATGCTGTGAACCAGTCCTGCTTTTTCAACAATCTTATGGAATCCGTTGCTTGTATACTGGAATCCGCGGTCGGTATGAATCATTGGATGTTCTCCAGGATTCTCTTTAAGTGCCTTTTCCATTGTCTCAAAAGCCAGTGCAGTATTGTTCCTGTCGCCGATGACATAAGAGACAATCCGGCGATCATGGCCGTCAATAATCGCGCTTAAATATAACTTGTGCAAAACTCCATCAGCAGTTGTGTACTTGAATTCAGTGACATCCGTCATCCATCTTGCATTGGACACGCCGGCATCAAAGTCACGGTTCAGCAGGTTTTCAAAAATGTACTTTGGATCCTTTGCGTTACGAGTGCAACCATCGGTCTTGTACTTGATCACGGACTTAATATTAAGTATCCGCATGATACGAAGAACCAGACTGTCGCTTACATTTATATTGATGTTGTCATCCTTCTTGATCCAATCGTTAATCCGGCGGTATCCCATATCCGGATATTCCTGATGGGTTTTCATGACCTCCTGTGCGACCTTTTCTCTCAGCAGTTCACGGCCGCTCTTAATATGATTCAGCCATCCGTAATAAGCTGCCCGGGAGACCTTTGAGAGTCGGCAGAGACTTTCTATGGAGATGTTGGTTTCTTCATGGACTTCTTTTATGGCTTTAAAATCTCTGAGAAGGTGAGTAAGGCTGAATCCTTCGAGGAACGCAACCTTTCCTCTATCTCCATCTTTTTTTTTAGCAGGGCAATCTCTGCTATAAGATCCTTCTGTTCTTCAAGAAGTCTGGCATTCTCCTGACGCAGCTGTTCTTCTTCGGTCCGGGGCGTTTGGAGCCTGATCGGCTTTCCTCTGTAATCCTCAAGACCAACTTCGCCCATTTCCTTGAACTTTTTTACCCATGTGTAGAGCGTTTGGTAGGACATGTTGTACTTCTTGGCTATCTTGTTATAATCGCATCCACTGGCGATGCACTCCTGAACGATTCTGACTCGCTCTTCCTTGACCGATTGCTGGCGTTTGCCCATAAGATCTCCTCCTTCAGAAACGAGGTCTGTCAACTTATGCTCATTATACGCCTCAATCCATGTTTTAAGGGAGAGTGTGCCGGAAATTCTGTATTTGGCACAGACGGAAAGCATGGAAACACCGCCTTTAAGATATTCCTTTACGGCCTGGATCTTCATCTGATTGGAGTAGTAAGACAAATGCTGCCTGGGCCGCAATCCCTTAAAGCCCTCCTCTTTATACCGGAGGACCCATTTCCTGAATGTTATGCGGCTCATATGAAGATTTTCAGCTGCCTGGGTAATCGTAACACCCTGATAGAGATATGAAGCAATCTGGTCTAACATTTCCTCCGGGGACGCTTTGGTTTTACATGGCATAAGAATGACCTCCTAATATATTTATGATATTATTCTGTCTTTCTTGTTGAATCATACCAAGGTCCTGGCGAAGCCAGGGAATACAGTAGTTCTCGAGCAAAGCTATATAAGTTCAAAACAAATAAGAACTGATTTCTTTTGTTTCTCATCGCCGAGCTTCCCCCAACGGAGGGAAGTGCCCGAAGGGCGATAGGGGTGCAGTTTCTAAAAAGGCGAAGCATCCTTTGTGGTTTTCAGACAGAACCAATAAATACATTTGTTAGATAATCCTTTAATGGAATATCCCAATACAAAAAGAGTCTGTAACGAAATGATTGCACATTTCGCCACAGACTCTATATTCCCTTTACAGCAGCTGCACAGCAGTTTCTGCGGTGATTTCCAGAACAGATCTCAGGAACGGGTATTTCTCTTTCATCATGTCGAATTCTTTTCCTTCGCTGACGAGGCGGGCTTTGCCTTCTACGCGGAAACCGGTGCCCTGGTAGCCGTTTCTTCCTTCGACTTCTCTTGCGCCGAGTGTCACGATGATGCGGTCGTTGACGGCAAGGTCTTCTTCCAGGTGGTGCATGCCGGCTGCGGGAGCGAGGATTCTTTCGTCATCGGTGATGACGAGGTAGGAATTCCAGGTGTTTGTGACATGGGGGACATCACGGCCCCATGTGGTGAGGGATACGACGCCTTCGTGTTTCAGGACGTCGAAAAATTTCTGTGGAAGCATAATCGTCTCCCTTCAGGAAATGGCCTTTCGGCCCGAATGATCGGATTAATGGCCTGCGAAGTGGCTTTCTGCTTCGATGATATGGTAGACGAGATCGCCTGCTTCGTAGAGGTCTTTGACTTTGAGGGATTCGCGGTTCGTATGGAAGTCCGTCATGCCGACGCCGACTAAGAGGGACGGGAAGCCCTTGGTGCCGAACCAGTTGGCATCGCTGCCGCCGCCGGATGGGCCAGCGGTCACGCGGTAGCCTGCTTCAGCGCATGCGGCGCGGAAGAGCTGGAGGGCGGGATCGGTGTCTTTGATGCAGAAGGAGTCATATGTCTTTTCCTTCTTGATTTCCAAAGATCCTTCCGGGAACTTGGCGGCTGCTTCCTTGAAGGCAGCTTCCATCTTAGCGACAAGGGCTTCGAGTTTTTCGTCGTTTCTGCTTCTTGCTTCGCAGTGGACGACGCAGCGGTCAGGAACGATATTGACGGCCGTGCCGCCTTCGATGAGGCCGATATTGCATGTCGTTTCATCGTCGATTCTTCCTGTCGGGCAGAGGGAAATGCCAAGGCCTGCCATGGCAATCGCATTCGTGCCTTTTTCAGGCGCCATGCCGGCATGGGCAGCGACGCCCTTGCAGGTGAAGTCGAGGGTGTATTCGGATGGGCCTGCGGTATAAGCAGAGCCGGCAGCGCCGTCGCCGTCGAGCGTATAGCCGAAATCGATGCCGGAGATGTATTTTTCTTCGATGGAAGAAGAACCGCAGAGCCCGATTTCTTCCTGTACGGTGAAAATGACAGTGACTTTGCCATGCGGGATGTACGTTTCCTTCATCAGGGCAAGGCCTTCCAAAATGGCAGCAACGCCTGCCTTGTCGTCTCCGCCAAGAACCGTATCGCCCTTGGAGCGGTACACGCCGTCTTCCAGGACGGGCTCGATGCCGCGGCAGTTTTCCACGCAGTCCATGTGGGCCGTCAGCGCGATGGAAGGAAGGCCTTCCGTATTCGCGTTGAATACAGCGATCAGATTGCCGCTGTTTCCGCCATTGACCGAGCCGTTATTGTCCTCGGTGATTTTGGCAGCGCCCAGTGCTCTTAATTTCTTCTTCAGGTAATCGCAGACCTCGCGCTCGCCCTTGCTCGGTGCGTCGATCTTTACGAGATCCTCGAAGGTATGTCTCATTCTATCTTCATTAACCATGAAAGTTCTCCTTTCTTCTTACATTATATATACCTTTATTATACGCCTATGAAAACAGGGGAGGAAATTCACTCATCCTTGTCCTTTTCCTTCCCGGAGTCCTTCTTCGCTTCTTCTTCCAGCCAGAAGCCTTTCCGGAGCGCCTGCCTGCCGAATTTCTTCTGGATCTCATCCATTGCGCGGGCGGCTTTTTCCCGTTTCTCCCAGTCATGGGAAAAGAGGGACGTCATGCGCGGGCCGGAAGAAAGATTCGAGCCCGTGACGCCGATCAGGCGGATGCCCTCCCGGATGGGGATACGCTGGAGGAGCTCCTGGCACATCGCATAGATTTCCTCCTGCAGGTTCGTCCCGTCTTCCCGGGACATGGAGCGCATGACCGTCTCGAAAGAGCCGAAGCGGATTTTAAGGGAAATGGTCCTCGCAGTGAGATCGTGCTTCCGGAGCCTCTGTGCGACGATGTCGCTGTGGATGGCGATCTGCCTGTCGATTTCCTCGGGATCGGTCAGGTCGTGCTCGTACGTTTCCTCATCCCCGATCGACTTGATCTTCCTCTCGGATTCGATGGGGCGGTCGTCCTTTCCGAAAGCAAGCGCGCGGAGCTCTCCGCCGCGGCTTCCGAAGAGCGACTCCAGTTCGCCGGGCGGCGCATTCTGGATATCTCCGATCGTCTTGTAGCCCGAAGCGATGAGTTTCTTCTCCGTCACCTTCCCGACGCCCCAGAGACGGCGGACGGGGAGAGGGGCGAGGACGTCCTTTTCTTTTCCGTAAGGGATGATGAAAAGGCCGTCCGGCTTATCCATGTCGCTTGCCATCTTGGCGAGGAACTTGTTGGGCGCAATCCCGACCGAGGCGACGAGGTGGACCTTGTCGTAGATTTCCTTCTTGATCGCGCGCCCGATGGCGCCAAGCGTCTTGTATTTCTCGCCCATGCCCGAGATGTCCAGAAAAGCTTCGTCCAGGGAAATCGGCTCGTACGCATCCGCATAGTGGAGCATGATCTGATGGATTTCATCCGATGCCTTCTTGTAAGCATCGAAACGGGGCCTCACGAAAATGCCTTCCGGGCAAAGCTCGTGCGCCTTGAGCGACGGCATCGCCGAGTGCACACCATACTTCCTTGCTTCATACGAAGCCGTCGCGACGACGCCCCTTCTGGAATCGCCGCCGACGATGACAGGCTTTCCGCGCAGCTCGGGATTGTCCCTCTGCTCGACGGACGCGAAGAACGCATCCATGTCCACATGCATAATCCAGCGTTTCATGAGGCTCCTCCTTTCTTTATCTGTATTCATCATAAGAGAAGGGGAAGGGCGGTGTCAAACGCGCTTTTGACAAAAAACGCCCTTCCATGTACTATTAAAAAGGCGCTTAATCAAGAGTCCGGCGCCGTTCATATCATTAGTTCAATGAGGAGGAACTATCTATGAAATCTTTAGTACTCTGGTCTTCCCGTACAGGAAATACGAAAGCCATCGCCGAAGCCGTTTATGAAGCGCTTCCGGGCGAAAAGGACATTTTCGAGGAAGGCCGCCAGCCGTCAGTGGACGGGTATGATTTGATTTTCGTCGGCTTCTGGGGCTTCCGCCGCGGAGCTGACTTTACCGCGCGCCGCACGATCGAGTCGCTGCATGGAAAGAAGGTTGCCATCTTCGCAACCGCCGGCACTTATCCGGATTCCCAGGCAGCCAGGGATTACCTCGACAATGCAGCCGCACTTCTTCCAGAAGATTCCGAATGCCTCGGCACCTTCATCAGCCAGGGCCGCGTTCATTCCTTCCACATCGGAAAGCGCAGCGAGCATGCCAAGCTCGTCCATCCGATGACCCCTGACAGGCTGGCACGTCTGCAGGAAGCGGAAAAGCATCCGAATGAGGACGACTTCCGCCGCGCAGGAGAATGGGCCGTTTCCATGGCAGAAAAAGCACAGGCCTGAGTCTTTTGGGAAGACGCTTCCGGAACCTTTCGGGGGCGTTCTTTTTTTTATGAGAAGAAAACTGGGAAATGAAAGAGAAAACAGAAGAAAATAGGAATAAATCCGTCTTTTGTAAAGGTTTTTTCATTGACAGCCATGCCCGACTTAGCTATAATTAGTCTGTTATGGTGCAGATAAATGGCACTGCCACTACGTAAGGAGGTGTTGACTAATGGCAAAGATGACGTTCCAGCCGAACAATCACTGGAGAAAACAGACTCACGGTTTCCGCGCTCGTATGAAGACGAAAGCAGGCCGTATTGTTCTGAAGAGAAGAAGAGCAAAAGGCAGAAAGGTATTAAGTGCCTAATCTAGAGAACAAGGAACAGACGGGGCACCGCTTGTTCCGTTCCTACCGGATCAGACAGAACAGGGATTACCGAAGAATTTACCGTTCCGGGAAAAGGTTCAGCAACAGGGCTGGACTGCTTTATGTCACCAGGGTCAAGAGCGGAGACATCCGGATCGGTTTTGTAACGACGAAAAAAATCGGCCATGCCGTGGACCGCAACCGCGCAAGACGGCTGATGAAGGAGGTTTACCGCCTTCACCGGGCAGAACTTTCGCCCAATTATGAGGCGATCATGCTGGCAGGAAGCTTCCTGACCACAGCGACTTATAAGGAGGCGGAAAAGGCTGTCCTGGCCTTGTGGCGTAAAGCCGGAATACTGGTGCAGTCATGAAGAATCTGCTTATCGCATTGATACGATTCTACAGGACCTTTATTTCACCCCTTAAGGCTCCCTGCTGTCGTTTTTACCCCACCTGCAGCGAATATGCTCTGCAGGCGGTACAAAAATATGGCGCCCTGAAAGGCAGCTGGCTCGCCGTCAAACGGATTTCCAAGTGTCACCCTTTTCATAAGGGAGGATACGATCCTTTGCCGTGACCGCTGCTTTTTTTGATAGGCCCATCCATTCAGGCGGCTTTTACAAGCACCCATAACAAAAGCCAAGCAAGAAAGCGGTGGATTTCCCCGCTGCGGATTTCCGCACAAAACTCACCCGGCTCTTGAAATTCAGAAAGCCGGGGCATTTAACGGTTGGAATACAGACCGTATAAGGAGTCAATGAATGAGTGATTTTCAGATACCGCTTCTGAGTACCTTTGTAGGCTTCCTCGCAGACATCATGCGCGTCTGCCTCGAATTCTGCTACAAGATGACAAACGATATGGGCTTCCCGAGCTACGGGATCGCGATCATTGTCCTGACAGTGATCATCAAGACCCTCCTGCTCCCGTTTGCCCTAAAACAGATCAAGTCCATGAAGGCCATGCAGGAAATCCAGCCAGAAATGCAGCGGATCCAGAAGAAGTACAAAAACGATCCGAACAAACTGCGTGAAGAAATGGGCAAACTGTACAAGGAACACGGCGCATCGCCTCTCGCAGGCTGCCTGCCGCTCCTCATCCAGATGCCATTCCTGGTTTCCATTTACTACGCCCTTCAGGGATTCCCCTACGACCCGGCCCATGAAAGCTTCCTCTGGCTGCAGAGCCTTGCCGTACCGGACTCCACCTATATCCTCCCGATCCTTTCCGCTGCGTCTACCTTCATCATTTCCTGGCAGACCACACCGAAAGATGCTCCTGGCAACCAGAAGACCATGCTTCTTCTCATGCCTCTCATGATCGGGTGGATGTCGCTGAACTTCCCGAGCGGACTTGTCATTTACTGGATTGTCTGCAACCTGTACCAGCTCGTGCAGCAGACCATCATGTATCGTGAAGAAATGGTCGACCGTCTCGGCGTCTCCAAAAAAGGCGTACTGACAGTTCACAACCATGAAGACGAAGATGAAGTCAAGACCGAAGAACCGAAGAAGAAAAAGGTCATTCGCAAAAGAGTCATCAAGAAGGTAGTCAAGAAGAAAGAACCGGAAGCAGATGAAGAAGCTGAAAGCGGAGAAACAGCCGCAGAAGCTCCGAAGACAGAAGCTCCGAAAGAGGAAAACAAAGAAGAAAAGAAAGCTCCCGAAGCAAAGCCGGAAGCAGAAGAAAAAAGAACAACGATAAGAAACCCGGGGAGGCTGATGAAACGAAATGAGAACAGTCAGAGTCACAGCAAAAACAGTTGAAGCCGCAGTAGAAGACGGCATAAAACAGCTGGGTATCAGCCGTGAAGAAGCAATCGTTCATGTCGTAGAACAGCCCTCCGGCGGACTTTTCGGATTGATCCACAAGAAACCGGCCGTCGTTGACGTATCCGTCATCGATGAACCGGAAACAGAAGAAACTCCGGAAGCACCGAAAGCCGAAGAAACACTGGCTGAAACACCGGCAGAAGAATCGAAAGCCGAAGAAACCAAGGAAGAACCAGCTGAGAAAGAAGCAAAAGAAGCAGAAGCTCCGGCTGAAACCGCTGAAGAATCCAAGGAAACGGAAGAAACAGAATCCAAGGAAACTGAAGAAAAACCGGCTCACAGAGAAGGCAGAGAAGAAGCACCGTTCAATGCGGAAGAACAGGAACAGACCGCTGAAGAAGCGAAGAAATTCCTCGAAAACGTATTCAAGGGCATGCACCTCGACGTCACCATGGAAAAAATGATGAACGAAGAAAGAATTCTCCTCTCCCTCCACGGAGAAGGCCTCGGCATCCTCATCGGCAAACACGGCCAGACACTGGACGCACTCCAGTACCTGACAAACCTTGCCGCTGGCAAATCCTTCCGTCACCGTTACTTCGTCATGCTTGACGTGGAAAACTACAGAGAACGCCGCCAGGACACCCTGGAAGCCCTCGCACATAGACTTGCCGGCAAAGCAAGAAGAACCGGCGAACCCGTCAAACTCGAACCGATGCCGGCAGGAGAACGCAGAATCATCCATCTCGCACTGCAGGACGATCCCTCCGTCTCCACCGAATCCGAAGGAGAAGTACCGTACAGATACGTAGTCATCAGCCCGAACCGCTGAGACGAAAACAAATGACTCCCGTGAAAACGGGAGTTTTTTTGTGCGGGAAATGGGCCTAAATCACCGGCGCATCCGGCTCGTAGGATTTTATTAATAGCAGGATGAAGGAAGGAGAAAAGGCCCTTTAATTGAATCAGCAGGATAATTCTCTGATTCCTCCATTTCCTTCCAACATAAAAAGCTGTGAGATCCAGTCATTTGGATTTCACAGCTTTTCTATTTCCTTATCTCAGGTAGAAGCCTGCTCTTCTTTCGGCGAAGCGGAAGCCTCTTTCGATCGCTATGCTGAGCGCCCAGTAGATGAGGGCGGCGGAGATGTAGATTTCGAGGTAAAGGTTCGTCAGGGCAGCCTGGATATTCGCGGCGCCGAAGAGTTCGACGACGGTGATGAGGGCTGCGATGGAGGTGCCTTTGAGGAGGTTCAGGACTTCGTTGGCCATCATGGGGAGGGCGAAGGTGAGTGCCTGCGGAAGGATGATGTTCTTCACGGTGCGGAAGGTGGAAAGGCCCATGACTTCTGCTGCTTCAAGCTGCCCTTTGGGGACGGAGTAGAAGGCGGAGTAGAAGATTTCCGCAAGGTAAGCGCCTGAGTGAAGGCCAAGCCCTACGACGGCATAGGCGAATGGCGGGATCTCGGAGATGAGGGTGAGATCGGCCTGGCCGCGGATCATGAGGAGGATCATCGGCAGCCCGTAGAAGACGACGTAGAGGATGATGAGTGTCGGTACGGCGCGGCCCAGGAGAATGTAGGCCTGGGAGACACGCTGCAGGATGGGGATGCGGTAGATGCGGGAGAGGGCTGCCCCAAGTCCCAGCACGATCGCAAGAATAAGCGAGAAGAGGAGAAGTTCCAGCGTCGCAGGAAGGTAGGGGAGAATCTGAAGTGTCATTTTCTCCATTTGGTCAAAGTTCAGCATAGTTCCTCCTTACGCATAGCGGAATGAACGGTTCACGATGATGACGCCGATCTGGACGATGGCGCAGAGGGCGATGTAAATGAGCCCGACGTCAAGGTAAAGTTCCAGATGGTGGTAGCTGTAGGCGCCCATGAGGTCTGCCTTGCTCATCATGTCGACAACGCCGGCATTGAAGATGAGGGATGTATTCTTGAGGCAGGAAATCAGGGTATTGCCAAGGACCGGTACGGCGAAGCGGAAGGCCTGCGGGAAAATGATCCCGAAGTAGGTGCGCTTCTTGGTGAGGTTCATGGCGCGGCAGGCTTCGAGCTGTCCTTTTTCGACGGCAGAGAGGGCGCCTCTCACGACTTCGGAGAGGTAGGCGCCTTCATGAAGCGACATCATGAGGAGGACGAAGACGATGCCCGGCACGGAGCGGATGTCCGATGCGCCGAATGCGCGCAGCACCTGCGGAAGTCCGAAGCAGATGAGGAAGAGCTGGACGAGGAAGGGGGTGCCGCGGATGAAGGAAATATAGACAGAGGAGATCTGCGAGAAGACAGGAGTCTTGTGGATCCTTGCCAGCGCAGTGACGGCTCCTATGGCAAGCCCGATCGGGAAGGAGACGGCTGTGACGAAGAGCGTCACGTCAAGGTAGGAGAGCAGGATAGGGAGCGAGCTCACCATGTAATTGAAATTGAAGAATTGGTCCAAGAGAAACGCCTCCTTTCAGGAAAGGGTCTTGGAAATGAAATGGCAGAGTCCCGGGCTCTGCCGGGTCTTACTGCTGTGGTACGGTGTAATCTTTGCCGAGGAACTCTTCAGAGAGTTTCTTGAGCGTGCCGTCGGCCTTCATGTCTTTCAGTGTCTTGTCGATGGTGTCGGCCAGTTTCTGGTGATCATCGTCCTTCTTTAATGCAAAGTAGGTGGGGACACTGGAAATGACGGGGCCTACGGCCTTGATCGGAAGGCCGAGTGTCTTTACGGCGTCCGTGATGGAGACTTCGTACTGCGGGGTGGCATCTGCGCGTCCGGAGACGACGAGGTTGGCGCCTTCGGTGAATCCTTTGTCGGTGTAAATGAGTTCAATCGGCGGGTTGTAGGTTTTGTTGAGATCCTGCAGCTGGCGGACGGCTTCGCTGTTCGTCGTGACGGCGACTTTCTTGCCCTTCAGGTCTTCAAGGCTGTTGATGTCATTCCTGTCATTCCTGACGGCGATCTTTCTGGCGGTGTAGTTGTTGACTTCCTTCGTGTAGATCGTCTTGGCAGCTCTTTCGTCCGTATATCCGACCTGATTGGCGACGATATCCGCCTGGCCTGATTCGATGGCAACGAAAGCGGCAGAAGTCGGCATCATCTTGTATTCGAAGTGGATGCCCGGGTTCCTTTTTTCGACTTCTTTCAGGATTTCCACATCGTAGCCGGTAAGGTTTCCTTTGTCGTCCACATAGGTGAAGGGACGGAAGGTGCCGCGGGTGGCAACGATATATGTCTTGGCGCCGGCGGACTGGCTCTTGGCGGCAGAGGCGGAAGCGTCCTTGTCCCCTCCGCATCCCGCAAGGGCGATGACGGAAGCGGCAGCGATGAGGGCGGCTGCCCCTTTAAGAAGGGAAGAAAATTTCATGGGTTCTCCTTTTACTGCTGTGGTACGGTGTAATCTTTGCCGAGGAACTCTTCCGAGAGTTTCTTGAGCGTGCCGTCGGCCTTCATGTCTTTCAGGGTCTTGTCGATGGTATTGGCCAGTTTCTGGTGGTCTTCGTCTTTTCTAAGAGCGAAGTAGGTCGGATCGCTGGCGATGACCGGTCCTACGGCTTTGATCGGAAGGCCGAGTGTCTTGGCAGCGTCTGTGATGGAGACTTCATACTGCGGGGTGGCATCTGCGCGTCCGGTGACGACGAGGTTCGCCCCTTCGGTGAAGCCTTTGTCGGTGTAGATCAGGTCCATCTTCGGATCCATGGTTTCATTCATCTTCTGGAGCTGGCGGGTGACTTCGCTGTTTGTCGTGGTGACGACCTTCTTGCCCTTCAGGTCTTCGAGGCTGTTGATGTCGTTCCTGTCATTTCTGACGGCCAGTTTTCTGGCGGTGTAGTTGTTGACTTCCTTGGTGTAGATCGTCTTTGCCGCGCGTTCTTCATTGTAGGTGATCTGGTTGGCGACGATGTCGACCTGTCCGGATTCCATGCCGACAAAGCCTGCAGAAGGCGCCATGGTCTTGAATTCGAAGTGGATGCCCGGATTTCGTCTTTCGACTTCTTTCAGGATTTCCACGTCATAGCCGGTAAGGTTGTTCTTGTCGTCCATGTAAGTGAAGGGGCGGAAGGTGCCGCGGGTGGCTACGACGTATGTCTTGGCGCCGGATGCCTGGCTCTTGGCGGCAGAGGCGGAAGCGTCCTTGTCTCCGCCGCATCCTGCAAGGGCAATGACGGAAGCGGCAGCGATGGCAGCGGCCGCGATTTTGAAGATGGATTTAAGCTGCATGGTGAGGTCCTTTCGATCAGAGATACGATTTTTTCATGTAAACGGTTTTGTGGCTGTTGCCGGGGAGCGTCTTTGTCTCGACGATTTCAAATCCCCATGATTCATACATTTTGACGAGCCAGGGATGCTCGGCGGCTGTGCCGAGGGTGACGGCAGGGGTGCGGAGTTCTTCTTTGAGGACTTGTTCTTCCAGAAGGAAGAAGAGTTTCCTGGCGTATCCCTTGTGCTTTTCTTCCGGCCTTGTGGAGACCCATCCAAGATGGGGAACTCCATAGGGGCCCGGTTTCTTCACCCATGGCATCCTGAGCGTGATGGCGCTGACGAGGCGGCCTTCGATGAAGAGGCCGTAGGTGGGATTCAGGATGAGTCCGCGGATGAGTTTTTCTTCCGGGAGCGTGACGGCGGCAAAGTCGATGCCCAGTTCTCCATCTGCCTGATAAGCATCATGGACGAGGGCGGCGTATTCATGGCCGTCATTCGCATTGAGTAAGCGGTACAATTTGATTTCCTTTCTTATACATGGCGGCTTGCTTTAGTGAGAAGCGCAAGGAGCTCTTTCATGGAAGGCCTTCCCGAGAGAAGGGTGATCATTTCTTCTGCGTATGCTTCATCGGAGGCAGAAGCGAGTTTCTTTGTGAGGTCGCCTTTTGTGAAGGGGTGATCGGGCGAGCCGTCCGGTTTCAGGATTTCTTCCGTGAAATGGCTTCCGTCCTTCATGTCGGCTGTGACGACGATGCGGCGGACTTCCTGGCCGGCAGGGGGAAGGTCTTCCCGGATGCCGAATTTCGGAAGGGCTCTTGTGAAGGAGGCCGGGGTCTTGGCAAGGCGGAAGAGGTCGTCATCGACGTCTCCCTTCGTGAGGATCTGCCAGGCGACGTATTCCATCGAGAAGCGGCCCTGCTGGCCTGTCTTGGGGGCATGGTAGTGGAGCGAGTAGCTCTTGCCGGGCGGGAAGTGGAATGTCACTTTGGAAATGGTATCCAGCGTGACACCTTTCTTCCAGAGGGACTTCAGCGCAGCCGCGCCTGGAATGGCAGCGGAGCAGTACTGGTGTTTCTTCATCCAGAGGCCCGGGGAAATGAGTTCTCCGGGGGAAAGCCAGCGTTTGGAAAGGGCGCCTTCTGCGATCGTCTTTCCTGCCGTGACGGCGGCCCATCCGTTGTCATTGTTGAAGGCGCTCGTGCTTGATGTGAGAGCGCAGTCGCGGATGAGAAAGTAGGAGAAGACGGCGTTTCTGGCGGCAAAGCCGGAGTGGAGGGGCTTGGTGTCTGTCCCTGCCTCAAGGCCAAGGCCGGCAGATTCTGTCGCGCCGAGGGAAAGGAGCTCGCTGGCTTCCTTTTCAGGAAGGCGGCGGAAGCGGGCAATGGCAGCGGCGGCGCCGATGGGGCCGATCGTGGCTGTCGGATGGTAGCCGCGCTTCTTGTGCGCCGGGTTCACGAGTCTTCCAAGGAGCCCCTCGGTCTCGGCGCCGGCCGTGTATCCTGCAAGGAAATCTTCGAAGGTATCAGAGGGATCTGCAATCGCAAGGAGGGCGGAGAAGATGACGGTGCTGAAGTGGCCCATGAGGTTGGCTTCCGCATCGTCAAAGTCCAGGTAGTGGGACGCAAAGCCATTGAAGAAGGCGGCGTTTTCCGGCGTCGTCCTTACGTCAAAGCCAAGGATGGCCCTTTCGCCTTTGCGGCTTTCAAGGAAGGCGGCTGTCCTTTTGACGGCTGCTTCCCTGCTTCCTGCCAGAGCGGATGCGAGATAGTCGGCAAAGGCTCTTCTTCCTGCCTCGGCCAGATCGGGGCGTCTTGTGACGTCCGTCTTAAGGATGAGGCTTGTCAGTTCCTGCGTGATGGGATCCATGATTCCTCCTTTCATTCGTACTTATTTCTTGGAAAATTTTTCTGCTCTGTCATTCGGTTCCAGCCAGCGGCTGTCGTCCGGACCCTTAGGCATCAGTCTTGGCATATCTGCAAACGGGGTGTGGTCGACGTAGTAGAAACGAAGACGCATGGAGTTGAAGTCTGTATTCTTGCCGAAGGCAGGGATGCTGAAGAGGTCTTTGGCATAGTTCCAGAGGTTCGGGTAATCGACGAGGCGTTTCTTGTTCAGAAGATATTTCTGATAGAAGACGAGGTCGAAACGGGTCAGCGTGACGAAGAGGCGGATGTCCGGAGAGGTGATGGTATCGCCCATGAGGTAGCGGCGGGTGGAAAGTCTTTCTTCCAGCCAGTCCAGACGGTCGAATACGAGGTCATAGTAGTATTCGTATTCTTCCTGCGTTCCTGCCAGAGCCGCCAGATTGACGGCCAGGTTCACGTCGGCATAGATGACGTCATTCAGTGCGTCGATATCGTAGCGGAGTTCTTCAGGATAAATATCCGGAGCGTCCTTGTCGATGTATTCCTGCCAGCCTTCATAGAGCTGGATGTCAAGGTCGTGGTAGTCGTTGTTGACGACAGCGCCGGTCGTGACGTCGACGAGAGCCGGGACGGTCGCACGCTGGTCATAGTCCGGATTTCCCTTCTTGTAGGCTTCCATGAGGGAATGGATCTTGAGGACGGGATCGACATCATCCTTGTCGAGGGTGAAGTACCAGCCGCCTACGACGCCTGCCGGACGGAGCGGATCGACGACGCCTTTGGAAATGACCTTGTCCAGGCCTAAGAGGTCGATCGCAATCGCGATGCGGTTCGCCCACGGGCAGTGGCGGGACCAGATGAGGCGGTAGCGGCCCGGTTCTACAGGGAGCTGTCCCTTGCCGCTGCCAAAGGAGGCAGTGAACTGCGGTTCTTCATCGTCGTCGTATTTCTTTCTTGCTATGTTGAAGTTCGAAGCGTCCTCTCCTTCGCCGTACTCCTTGTCGATGCCGTTGGAGCGCGGGTTGGTGGACTGGAACTGGGAAAAGTCGATCGGGCAGGGGTTCATTGCGCGTTTCACTTCTACGTGCGCACGTGCTTCGCGGATGCTCGGGTCAATGATAAAGTCTTTGATTTTTTCGAAATCGGCCATGGTATGTTCCTCCTAAGGAATAAGAAATTATTCGCCGCGGGGAGGAAAATAGGCCTAAAAAAAGCCTCCGCCCCGGGCATTCATTTGAATGTCAAGGGACGGAAGCTCCGTGATTACCACCCTGATTCGCCCTGGGGTCACCCCGCAAGGCCTCTTGAAGTGCTTATGGGACCCGGTCAGGCTCCATACACTCCTGCGCTGTAACGGGCGTCTCCCGGGCCGCCTACTTCGTTCGGCGCGCCGGCTCAGAAATGCACTTCACTATCTTACGGTGTTTCCCTTCTCACCTTCCGGGAACTCTCTTTGCACTTTCAGACAGCTACTCTTTTCCTCATTGCCATAATGGATTTCTATGCTTTAGGTGGATATCAAAAAAACTCTCCTCCCCATAAAGGGACGAGAGCTTAGCTTCGTGATTCCACCCAATTTCATGTATTTCTACATCTCATGTGCGCTGTAACGGGTGCTCCCGCTGCGGCTACTTCATTCGCCTGCAGGGCTCGGAAATGCACTTCGCTGATTTCTCCTTGTCCGCTTCCACCGTCCGGACTCGCTTGAAAGGAACAGGCTCAGGTACTCTTTTTCTTCATCGCCAAAATTATGTTGCACTTACTTTACCATTCCTATAGAAGTTTGTCAATGCAAGAAATAGAAAAATTCGTATATGAATTTCACGCTTTTCATCCTGCGAATCGATACTATTTGTATAAATAAAATAAAGAAGAAACAGCAGCATGAAAAAGAATCAGAAACGAAATAAAATAAGAAACTCATTTCCTATAGCGAAATTGAATAAGCGACCTCGCGAATAAGAAACGATGAAAGAAAAATGTTTCCCTTCTTTTCATTAAACATTTCGGTTAGCAACTCTTTATTCTTAGGGAGTATAATAAGAAAAGGACGGAAAACCGTCCCATTCAACTAGAAAAAGAAAGGAGAGGGGATATGAAAAACTGGAAACATGTCATATACCTCGTCTGCGCGATCCAGATCGGCGCAGGCATCTCCATGATGGGCATCATGTCCTTCCTGCCTTTGTTCCTTTCCGAGCTCGGCATCACCGATCCCGGCGAGGCTGCTTTCTGGGCAGGGATCATTATCGGCGTCACACCTTTCATGATCGCATTCTCCGCGCCGTTCTGGTCGATCCAGGCGGACAGGCGGGGACCGAAGACGGTCATGTCGATCGTCCTTATCGCTGTCGTGCTTTCGTCCTTCTTCAGCGGCATGGCGACAGCGCCCTGGCAGCTCCTGCTTCTCCGCACCCTGCAGGGACTTGTCGGAGGCTTTGTCCCGATAGGTCTATCCATCGTCGTCTCTGTCACACCGGAAGAGAAGACGTCCTGGTCGATGGGATACTTCCAGGCAGCCATGGTCATGGGCATCATGTTCGGACCGCTCCTTGGCGGCGCTGTGGCAGATACATTCGGCTACCGCATGCCGTTCTACGCGTTTTCGCTTCTTGCCTTCCTCTGCCTCATTGCGCTCCAGATTTTCCTGCCTGACATTCACAGGAAAGGGGCGGCGAAGGAAACGGACTCCACATGGAGCCAGATCAAGTTCTTCATGAAGATTCCGCGTGTGCGCATCATGACATTCATGCAGTTCCTCTGCAACTTCGGCATCACCGGCATCGGGCCGATCCTGCCGCTCTATATCAAATCGATGATGGGGGACTCGCCCATCGTTGCGACCGTCGTCGGGTTCATCATCTTCATTTCCGGCGGCTGCAGCGCGCTCGCATCGCTGAATACCGGCCGCATCACGTCGCGCTTCGTCATCCACCGGGTGCTCATCACCGCGACGATATTCGTCGGCTTCACCTTCATCCTGCAGTACCTCATGACGACCGTCGCGGGCCTTGGTTTCTTCCGCGGCATCACGGGCCTTGGCATGGGCTTCATTGCACCGTGCACGAATACGATCATCGCCAAATCCGTGCCGCCTGAAAAACGCTCGATCGTCTTCGGCGTCGTTTCCTCCGTCTTCCTGATGGGCAACGTCGCCGGCCCTGTCTGCTCGGGCGCCATTGCGAACTACTTCGGGTACGCCATGGTCTTCTGGTCCACGGCCATCGCTTTCTTCCTCGCTGCCTGCGTCATCATCTGGAACTTCAGGGGCGAAAAGGAAATTTAAGTAAGGAGTCATTATGGAAATCCGCGTTTTGAAATACTTTCTCACGGTCGCCCGCGAAGGGAGCATCACGAGAGCAGCCGAGATCCTCCACGTCACGCAGCCTACGCTTTCCCGCCAGATCCTGGAGCTTGAAAGGGAAACGGGCGTGAAACTCCTGGACAGGGGCAGCCGTCACGTGAGCCTTACCTCGGACGGTCTCCTTCTCAAAAGGCGCGCCGAGGAAATCGTCGATCTCGTCGACAAGACGGAAAAAGAACTCTCCGGCAACAAGACCGTCGAGGGCACGGTGAACTGCGCCTGCGGCGAGCTCCTTGTCATGGATCATTTCGCCGACCTCATCATGCGCTTTCAGGAAAAGCATCCCCTTGTCCGTTTCGATATCAATACGGACATCACGGGAAGGGTGAATGAAAAAATGGACTCCGGCCTGATCGACACGGCCATCTTCGTCCGTCCCTTTGACGCGGAGAAGTATGACTACGTCCCGATCGGCCCCGAAGCCCGCTTTTGCGCCGCCATGAGGACAGACGATCCTCTGGCACAGAAGGAACATGTCACAAGAGAAGATCTTGCAGGAAAGAAACTCGTCCTCATGAGCCGCGGAGAACTCAATGCGGATATCCGGAGCTGGCTGGGAGACGTCTGTGAGACAATCCAGACGCCCATCCACTGCGACCTTGGTGCGAATTCCTCCCTCTTTGCCAAGAGGAAAGGACTCTATATCATCACGACAGAAGGCACCATGCCGCTTGTCGACGACCGCATCGTCAAGTACGTCCCGCTCTACCCGGAAATGCGCATCCAGACCGTCGTAGCATGGAAAAGAGGCCAGCCCTTCGGCCGCGCCGCCCAGGCCTTCATCGAATTCCTCAAGGAAGAACTGGGAGAAAAATAAAAGAATAAAAGAGGCTGTGACAAAATAGGCAATCATTTCGTCGCAGCCTCTTTTTCTATTGGGATAATTGATCGGAGGATGGTCAAACACAGATACATAATTGAATTACCTGAAAACCATACAACCAAGGCTTTGCCTTGGGGAAATGAACCTCCTCAGGCGACTCCGCCGCCAGCTCCCCCTACGGGGCGAGCTCTGACACCCTTAAACCTCGCTTCGCTCGAGAAAAGAAAAAAGCAGTATTTTATTGGATTTCGTCACAGCCTCTTTTTACATGCAGCAGCTTCCACTATTCATTTTATGTATGGATGAGTCATGAAAATGGGCATTGGATATGATTTCCTTCTTCTTCTACAATACAGATAAAGAGAGCGTCACAAGCGCTGGAGGAGGAATCATGAAGAAATATATTTTAGCCGCCGTCCTTCTGCTTGGCATGGCAGGAGCTGCGGGCGTGAGCTATGGGAGCGGCTCGACGGAGGATCTGATGGCTCCGATCGCTTATACGGACTGGGAAATAGGAAAATCCAAACCGACGACAGGAAACCTCGTCGCCGTAAGGGACATGAACACGGCGGTCCCGGCCGCTGTGCCATCTTCTACTTGCCCAAGCCAGAAGAAAGCATGCACCGGCAAATAGCGTAAAAAAGAGACTGCGGAGATGATTATCCATTTCACGCAGCCTCTTTTTTGGCTAAAGATTCTTTTCTATTTTATCCAGAAGTCTTGCGAGCTCCTCCATTTCTTCCTTTGTCAGGGAAGAGGTGAGGGCATCGTTTGCTTTTTCATCGAGGGCGGAGTATTCTTCAGTGAATTTCTGTCCCTTCTCCGTCACGGTGAGGATCAGGTTCCTGTGATCGGAGGGGTCCGGCGTCCTCTTGATGAAGTTTTTCTTTTCAAGGCGCTCTGCTAGGGATTTCACTGTGTTCGGCGTCTTTTCGATGAGGCGCCCCAGTTCCTTCTGGATGAGGGGCTGGTTTTCGGAAATCGTCTTCAGGGCGACCCACTGCTCGACGGTCATGCCTTCCTCCTTGAAGATGAGGTCGATCTGGTAGTGGACCTTCCTTGCAATGCGGCAGAGGGCATAGCCCGGTGTTTCGTCTAGTTTCATTTCAGGTACTTGTTGAAGAAGTCCGTGATGATGGAGAGGACTTCCGCCTGATCCCAGTAGACGCCGCCATGGGCTGCGCCTTCGACGAGGTAACGGTCAGAGGGGATGCCTTCCTTCCGGAGTGCCTGGAAGAGGAGGTCTGTCTGGCTCGGGGAAACGACGAAATCCTTCGTGCCATGCATGAGAAGCATAGGAGCGCTGTTCTTTCCGACGTAAGTCATGGGATCAGCCGCTTTGGCAGCAGCAGGATCGGCCAGGATGCCGCCGTCACGTCCGCCAAAGACAGGAGAGCCGTTCACCCAGAGGGCTTCGGTAGCACCTGCAGATTTGTGGGCTTCCTTCACGGCGTCGGAGTAATCATCGCCGATGCGGGTGAGGTCGGAGAGGCCGTAGAGATCGACAGCTGCCTTGACGCTGCTGGACTGGTCGAGGTTTTCGCCTTTGTCGAAGGTCGTCGTGCCGCTTGTCACGCCGGCCATGGCAGTGAGGTAGCCGCCCGCACTTCCGCCTACGATGCCGATGCGGTCAGGATCGATATTGAACTTCTTGGCATTGGCGCGCAGGTAGCGGATGGATGCCTTCACGTCTTCCAGAGGCTGCGGGAATGTAGCCGTCGGAGCGACGCGGTATTCGATGGATGCGACGACGTAGCCGGCTTCGGCCAGGTGCATGCGGAGCTGGATGCCGTTATCCTTATTGGCATTGATGAAGCCGCCGCCCGTGACGTAGACGATTGCCGGGAGCGGTGTCTTGGACTGGGGTTTCAGGATATCCATCTTCATGGCTACGTTCTCATAGCCGCGGGACGGTACCTGTTCATAGACGACGCCGGAGATCTGCTTGATTTCCGGTGTCACGACATTGACTTTCAAAAGATGGCTTTCTGCCTTGTTCGGCATATTGGCCGTTGAAGAATCGACATTGATAGTAGGTTCCATAGCGAATGCGCTCCCTCCTGCAAGTAAAAATCCGGACAGCGCAAGGGCTGTCAGCCATTTCTTATTCATATAGGCTCCTTTCCGCCTTTCGGCAAGGACAATTCATTTGACAATTCCATATTAGTACGATATGTTACTAATTGTCAAGACGCCCTTTATTGGGCAGGAGGAAATCATGGACATGCGTGTGATTCATTATTTTCTGGCGGCTGCCAGAGAGGGAAATATCACAAAGGCAGCGAAGCGTCTCCACATGACGCAGCCGACGCTTTCCCGTCACTGGCAGAGCTGGAGTCAGAGCTTGGCGCGCGCCTTTTCGAGCGCTCGAGCCGAAGGATCACACTGACGAGCGAGGGCATCCTCTTCCGCCGCCGCGCAGAGGAAATGGAAGAGCTCCTGGCCAAGACGAAGGAGGAAATTTCTTCGGGCGAGGAACTGGCGGGGACGGTTGCTGTCGGAGGCGGCGAGCTCCTTGTGACATCTGTCTTCGTTTCCCTGATACGGAAGTTCCAGAAGGAGCATCCCCATGTGTTCTTCGATTACCAGACAGGGGTCACGGACCGCGTCACCGAGTGGATGGACATGGGCCTCATCGATGCGGCTGTCCTCGTCCGTCCCTTTGATTCAGTGAAGTATGATTCCGTCCCGATCGGTCCCGATGCCCGCTGGGGCGTCATCATGAGAGCAGATGATCCCCTTGCGGAAAAAGAATCCATCCGGAAGGAAGATCTCCTGGGGAAGACGGTCATCCTTCCCGGGCGCCTTGAGCTCAATGCAGAAATCGCAAACTGGCTGGGGAGCGTAAGGAAGACGATCACGTCCCCGATCAAGTGGGACCTGGGCGGAAGCCGCGTGATCCTTGCCGAAGATCCTGGCTGCTATGTCATTACGACGGAAGGAGCGGCCACGCTTTTTGATGAAAGACGACTCTCCTTCCTGCCGCTTGAACCGGAAAGGAAGATAGAGACGGTCATTGCATGGAAGAAGGACCAGCCCTTCGGCCGCGCAGCAGAAGCTTTCATCAGGTTCCTCCAGAAGGAAGCGGCAGAAAAAGGCTTGTGACAGGTCCGGATGCCGCCTTATTATCCGTTAATCATTTTGTAATTTTTGTTATAATAAGAAATATAGAATAAGAAGGGATTACGGATATATGAGAAAAATGGACATGCTCCATGGGTCGATTGGCGACAAGACGGTTTCTTTTGCCATACTTCTGGCGGTCACAGGGATCTGCCAGCAGCTTTTCAATGCCATCGACATCATCATCATGGGGCGTTTTGTTGGTAAGGAAGCCATGGCCGCCGTCGGCAGCAATGCGCCGGTCGTCGGGCTTCTCGTTACGTTCTTTGTAGGGATTTCCCTTGGCGCGAACGTCGTCATTTCCCAGTACACGGGGCAGGGAAATCTGGAAAAAGTAAAAAAGGCCGTGCATACGACGATCGTCTTCGCCGTTCTGGCGGGCATTCTTTTTGCCGTGCTCGGCGTTCTCAGCGCGGATTCAGTCATCCGGCTCCTTCAGGTGCCAAAGGAAGTCGAGACAATGTCCCGCGAGTACCTGGAAACCATATTCATCGCGATGCCGGGCATCCTTGTCTATAACTTCACCTCGGCGATTTTCAGGAGCCAGGGCGATACGAGGACGCCGCTCATGTGCCTCTTTGCGGCCGGCACGTGCAAGGCATGTTTAAGCCTTTTCCTTGTCGTCTACTGCGGCATGGATGTCGTCGCCGTGGCGGCTTCCACCGTCTTTGCGACGCTCATGAGCTCTTCGCTTCTTCTTTACCTCATGAAGAATACGAAAAGCGCGATCCACATTTCCTTCCATGATATGAAAGTGGACTGGGGGATTCTCCGCAAGATCCTTTCCATCGGTACGCCGGCCGGCGTGCAGGGCGCTGTCTTCAGCCTGTCGAATGTCGTCATCCAGGCGGCCATCAACAGCCTCGGCGCAGAGGTCATGGCAGCTTCGGCGGCCGCTTTCAATCTGGAAATCCTTGTGTACTACATCATGAATTCCTTCGGGCAGGCATGCACGACATCACGGGGCAGAATTACGGCGCGGGCCTTCTTTCCCGCTGCAGAAGGGTGGGGAAGATCTGCACGCTGCAGAATCTGGCCGCGACGGTCGCCTCTTCCATGATCGTGCTGGCGGCAGGGCCTTACCTCCTTTCCGTTTTCAGCTCCGATCCGGAAGTCATTGCGCTTGGCATGATCCGCCTCGAATTCATTTTGATTCCTGAACCGCTCAATATGATTTCCGAAGCTGTTTCAGGTTTCCTTCGTGCCTTCGGAAAGTCCCTGGCGCCTGCCATGGCAGCACTCGTTGGCATCTGCGGCACGCGTATTCTTTACGTTTTCACTATTTTCCCGACGCACCAGACCTTCACATGGCTCATGGCGGTCTATCCGCTGAGCTGGCTGGTCGCTGCTGCCGGCATACTTTTCGTTCTTTACTATTACCGCAAGCTCTACATGGGGCCTGACCGCGTGTAGACCATTGGGAAAAGGGGGATTTCCATGACAGAAATGAGAAGAAAAGACAGGAGAGTCACCGATGAAGCTCTCATCGATTCCATCCTGAAGGAGTGCGGCGTCGTCCGCATCGGCCTCTATGATGAGGACAGGATTTACGTCGTGCCCGTCAATTACGGCTATACGTATGAGGACGGCAGACTTTCCATTTATTTCCACGGGGGCAGAAGCGGACACAGGCTGGACTGTATCCGAAGAAACCCGAAGGCAGGCTTTGTGATCGATACGGGGGAAATGGTCATTCCTGCTGAGGAAGCCTGCGATTTCACGAATCATTATCATTCCATTATCGGAAGCGGCATTGTGACGATCCTTGAAGATCCGGCGGAGAAGTGCCAAGGCCTTGAAATCATCATGGCACAGACATCTGACAGGAAATGGGCCTTCACCGAAAGGATGGCCAATCAGGTCGAGGTGTACAGGCTGGACGTGGAAGAATTCCAGGCCAAGGCCAATCCGCCTCTTCGCAAATGACCGTCTCTGTATAAATAACAATAAAAGGGAGTAAGGGATTAAGGAGGAAAAAGGTATGGGAAAGAAAGTCACTGTGATTTCTACAAGTCTTCGTCATGGGAGCAATTCGGCCGTTCTGGCGGATGCCTTTGCCATGGGCGCATCGGAAGCGGGCAATGAAGTGACGCTCATTTCGCTCACAGGGAAGGACATCCGTTTCTGCACGGGCTGCCTTGCCAGCCAGAAGACAGGAAAGTGCGTCATCCATGACGACATGAACGATATGCAGGAAATCGTCCGCACGTCCGATGTTCTTGTGTTTGCCACGCCGATTTATTATTATGAAATGAGCGGGCAGATGAAGACATTCCTCGACAGGCTGAACCCGCTCTACATAGCCGACTGCCAGTTCAAGGACGTCTACCTTCTGGCTTCAGCCGCTGAAGAGGATGAGTATGCGATGAAAAGAGCGAAGAGCGGCCTTGAAGGCTGGATCGAATGCTTCCCACAGTCGCATTTTGCCGGCTCCGTCTTTGCAGGCGGCATGACGAATCCGGGCATGGCGAAAGGAAGCGCTGCCTTTGAGGAAGCCAGAAAAGCCGGAATGAATGTATAAGGAAAGCCGTTTTAGAAGAGGAGGAACTATGTTTCATATATTGCGCTGGGTCGTGGCGGCCATCGCCCTTCTGGGGGTCTTCGGGTACTGGTTTGTGAACCAGCCTCAGATGGATCCTTTGATGACGCCGGAAAGAAAGGCGCGCATCGAAGCGTCTCCGCACTACGTGAACGGAGAGTTCGTCCCCGAGACGCCGCATGAGAAGGTCACCCCTTCCCTTGGCTTCTGGAAGGAATTCTTCTTCCCGACACTGGGAAAGACGATCCCTGCCGATCCCATGATCACCGTGAAGACGAACCTGAAACAGCTCCCCAGGGACAAGGACGTCCTTGTCTGGATGGGGCACTCCTCTTACTATATGCAGCTGAACGGGCACAGGATCCTGATCGATCCTATTTCCGCTGAGTATGCATCGCCGGTTCCCTTCGTGGACAAGGCTTTTGAAGGAAGCAACATCTACACGCCCGACGACATACCGGATGACATCGACGTCATGGTGCTCTCCCACGATCACTGGGATCACCTCGATTATGACTTCGTCCGTGCCATCGAGCCGAAGGTCAAGCACGTCGTGACCGGCCTTGGAAATGGCGGATACTACGAAAAGTGGGGCTACACGCTCGAAAAGATTTCTGAAGAAGACTGGAATACGCCCGTCAAGATCGACGACGGCCTCACCGTCTGGGTCCTCCCTGCGCGCCATTTCTCAGGAAGGATGCTGAAGAGAAATCAGACGCTCTATGCAGGCTTTGCCTTCATCACGCCTGGAAGGAAAGTCTTCTACAGCGGAGACGGCGGCTATGACGGAAGATTTGCAAGGATCGGCGACCAGTTCGGCGGATTCGACCTGGCAATATTGGAAGACGGCCAGTACAACAAGGACTGGCACTCCGTCCACATGATGCCGGAAGAAACAGCCCAGGCAGCCGTCGACCTCCATGCGAAGACCGTCGTTCCCTGCCACAATGGAAAGTACCCGCTCTCCACGCACCAGTGGAAGGACCCGTACGTCCGCCTTGTGAAAGCAGCACACGAAAAAGACCTGACGCTCCTGACACCCATGATCGGAGAAACCCTCCGCATCGGAGACAAGAACCAGTACTTCGGCCGCTGGTGGGAACTAATGAATTAATTAAGAAAATGAATTAAATAAGATGAAGAGGGACTGCACGAATCCGGCTCCGGACTTGCCTTCCTGGGGCGGGGAAGAAGGGCCGTAGGCCGGTCTTAACCTTGCCCTGGAAGGGAAGGTGGGCCGTATACCAGTTGGTATAGAAGTGATTCATGATAATGACATAAGTCTTAGTGTACGGGTCGGATGAGTTGCATTTCCTCAGCCGATAGGCTGGTATTATGGTTTTAATGGTTCTGTTCCTCAGCCGATGGCTTGCTGTATGGTTTTCAGACAATCCAAAGGTGCACTTGTGCTGGAAAATCTTCTAATCGGATATGCAGGCATAAAGGGGATGCAAAAATGATCGCACATTTCTGCATCCCCTTTAATCATTCCCTTCATGAATGCTCCCTCAATCTCCCTCTTTCAAAAAGTTTCTTGACTTACCATACAGTAATCAGTAAAATAAATAATACATATAAGCGTGGATGGAGACGGTCCGCACAAGCATGAGTCCAAAGAGAGCCCCGGTCGGTGAGAAGGGGCGGCGAGTGGCGCGGATAGATCACTTCGGAGCTTCAGGGAAGAAAAGCCCTGACGGGACATCGTTAACTGTGCCGAGTGGCCGTAAGGTCATGAGGGTGGTACCACGGGATAGAATCCCGCCCCTTATCGGGCGGGATTTTTTTATTTTGGAAATCGAAGATTTCCTTAGGAGGAATTTGAAAATGGATTACAGCAAAACCCTGCATCTGCCTCAGACAGAATTCCCGATGCGCGGCAACCTTCCGAAGAAGGAACCGGAATTCGTGGATTTCTGGCAGAAAAATGATTTGTATGAAAAGAGAGTGGAGAAGAGACAGCATGACGGCGCTCCGACTTTCGTCCTGCACGACGGACCTCCCTATGCAAACGGCAAGATCCACATCGGCCATGCACTGAATAAGACACTGAAGGACGTCATCGTCCGTTACAAATACATGGCTGGCTACAATGCCAACTACATCCCGGGCTGGGATACTCACGGCCTTCCGATCGAATATGCCGTCCTCAAGGACTCCGGTGAAGACCGCGCCAACATGACCCCGCTCGAACTGCGCAGAAAGTGCCTGGAATACGCTAAGAAATGGATTGCTATCCAGAAGGAAGACTTCATCCGCATGGGCGTTGTCGGCGATTTCAAGCATCCATACGTCACCTTCGATCCGCACCTCGAAGCGAAGGAACTCGAAGTCCTCGGCGAAATGGCCAAGAAGCACTACATTTACAAGGGCAAGAAAGCCGTTTACTGGTGCCCGCACTGCGAAACAGCCCTGGCTGAAGCAGAAATCGAATACAAGGACAGAAAATCCCCGTCCATCTACGTCAAGTATCCGGCTGTGGATATCAAGGGCCTTGGACCGGACGGCGTCGATCCATCCAAGCTCTTTGCCGTTATCTGGACCACCACACCGTGGACCATCCCGGCATCCCTCTACATCAGCGTGAACCCGAAATTCACCTATGTATGGGTACACAACAAAGCCGCTGATGAATACTACCTCATGAGCAAGGAACTCGCTCCGGCTGCCATGGCTGACTGCAAGATCGAAGACTACGAATTTGTCGGCCGCGAAATGCTCGGCGCTGAATGGGACCTCGCAACCTTCCATCATCCGCTGGCTGTTTACAACCGCACCATCTATGTCCTCGAAGGCAACCATGTCACCCTTGATGCCGGCACAGGCTGCGTTCATACCGCTCCTGGACACGGCGTTGAAGACTTTGAAGTCTACAAGCCCTATGAAAATGCTGGCAAGCTGAAACAGGAAGTCATCTGCCCGGTTGACGAAAAGGGCAACATGACGGCTGAAGCAGGCGAATTCCTCGAGGGCAAGAGCATCTGGGACGCAGAAGGCCCGGTCATCTCCGCTCTGGCTCATGAAGGCCACCTCCTCGGCAAGAAATCCATCCACCATCAGTACGCACACTGCTGGCGCTGCAAGAACCCTGTCATCTATCGTGCTACCGAGCAGTGGTTCGCATCCATCAACGACTTCAGAGACAAGGCACTGAAAGCTGTCGACGATACACGCTTCATCCCGTCCTGGGGCCATGACCGTCTCTACAACATGATCCGCGACCGTCAGGACTGGTGTATTTCCCGCCAGAGATCCTGGGGCGTGCCGATTCCTGCATTCTACTGCGACGACTGCGGCAAGTGGGTCATCACTGATGAAACGATGAAGAAAGTCGAAAAAATCGTAGAAGAAGAAGGCACCGATGCATGGTGGGCTCATTCCGCTGAAGAACTCCTTCCGGAAGGCTTCAAATGCCCGCACTGCGGAGGCACCCATTTCCATAAAGAAAAAGACATCATGGACGTATGGTTCGACTCCGGCTCCACATGGAACGGCGTCCTCCGTTACCCGCATGAAGACTGGAAGGAAGACGGCGTACAGTTCCCGGCTGACCTGTACCTCGAAGGCTCCGACCAGCACCGCGGCTGGTTCCATTCTTCCCTCCTCTGCTCCGTAGCCGTCAATGGATATGCTCCATACAAAGCAGTCCTGACACACGGATTCACCATGGACGGCGAAGGCAGAAAGATGTCCAAGTCCGTCGGCAATGTCGTTGCTCCACAGGACATCATCAACCGCTACGGCGCCGACGTCATGAGACTCTGGATTTCCTCCGTCGACTACCAGGGCGACGTCAGACTGTCTGATAAGATCGTCAAATCCATGAGCGACGTATACAGAAAGATCAGAAACACATTCCGTTACCTCATGGGCAACCTGTACGACTTCGATCCGAAGAAGGACAGCGTAGCATATGAAGATATGGAAGAAATGGACAGATGGGCACTCCTGCGCCTCGAACAGGTCAAGAGAACCGTCCTCAAAGCTTATGAAGACTATGAATTCCATGTCATGTACCATGCCGTACACAACTTCTGCACCGTCGACCTTTCCGCTATCTACCTCGATATCCTGAAAGACCGCCTCTACACAGAAAAAGCAGACTCCCGCCTCAGAAGAAGCGCGCAGACCGCTATGTACGAAATCCTGACAAGCCTCGTCCGCCTCGTAGCTCCTGTACTCTGCTTCACCGCTGAAGAAGTATGGCAGGACCTCCCGAACAAGGAAGAACGCGAATGGTCCGTCCACATGGCATCCATGCCGGAACTGAACGACAAGTTCCTCGACAAAGCACTCGATGAAAAATGGAAAAAACGCCTCGCAGTCAGAAGCGTCATCACCAAAGCCCTCGAAGAAGCACGCCAGGCAAAGACCATCGGCCACCCGCTCGACGCTGAAGTCACCGTATACGCAAAAGGCGAAGCTTACGATATCCTCAAAGCTATGGAAAAGGAACTTGCAGACTTCTGCATCGTATCCCAGACCAAACTCGTAGAAGGCACCGAAAGCGCTCCTGAAAACGCAGTATCCGACGAAGAAGGAAACGTCAAAGTCACCGTCTCCGTCTGCGAACTCGAAAAATGCGAACGCTGCTGGAAGAGAACCCCGGACGTCGACTCCGACCCGGCTCATCCGCACGTATGCGCACGCTGCGCCCACGTCCTCGCAGAAACCGGCGAAGCGGGAGAATAATATCATAGAACAACCAAAAAGACCCGCAAGGGTCTTTTTGCGTGGGGAAAACAGCAAGGGGATTCAGCAAATCCCGGCCATTTCAGAACGAAGCACACTAAACTTGCCTTCCCAGACGGGGAAGTTGCCCTTGACCTTGCTCTGGAAGAGAAGGTGCGCCGTATACCAGTTGACATTAGCAGTGGCAACACAAATGCCACATAAGTTAGTGTACGGGGCGGATGAGTTGCATTTCCTCAGCCATTAGGCTGGTTTGCATGTTTTCCCTTTGCGAAGCAAGGAAATGGTGTCAGAGCTCGCCCCGTAGGGGGAGCTGGCGGCGGAGCCGACTGAGGAGGTTCATTTCCCAGGCTGTAAGCCGGTTGTATGGTTTTTAAACTTGCCTTCCCAGACGGGGAAGGTGCCGGCCTCAAATTCTGATGCCGGCGGATAGGGTTGATTACCGACAGCCGTCAGGCTGGTTGTATGGTTTTAATCTGAATCGTCCCTTCCCCTCATCCCCACCAAAAAAGGACTGCGGCGAAATGATCTCATTTCATCACAGTCCTTTATTATTTCATTATTTACTTTCCACTGGTTTTCCTTTTTCCCAGTCCCATGGATTCCTCCTGCAGAGGCCGTCTGCGTAGGGGATGAAGATGGAGAGGATGCCGAAGATGGCAAGGAAGAGGCAGTACCACATATGCGGCACGATGTCCAAAGTCGTGATCTTCACGCCGCTCTGCGTAGCAAGGGCAGCCGCGGTGAGGAGCTGCGCGCCGTAGGGGATGATGCCCTGGAAGATGCAGGAGAAGATGTCGAGGAGGGAAGCGCTTCTTCTCGGGTCGACCTTGTACTTCTCGCTGATCTGCTTGGCTACGTCGCCGGATACGATGATGGCGACGGTGTTATTCGCTGTCGCGCAGTCCACAAGGGAGACGAGGGAAGCGATGCCAAGCTGCGCTGTCTTCGGCCCCCTGATCATGCCGTGGAGCTTATTGATGAGCCAGGTGATGCCGCCGTAGTAGGAAATCATCTCGGAAATGCCGCCGCAGAAGAGGGCGAGGAAGAAGGCTTCGTTCATGCTGGTAAAGCCGTTCCAGATGGCCTGGGCAAGCGATATGATCGTGAGGTCTCCTGCGAAAAGCCCGATGCCGCCGGCGAGGAAGATGCCGATGACAAGGACGAGGAAGACGTTCGTTCCCATGAGGGCAAGAAGAAGGACGACGATGTAGGGAAGAACTTTCATGAAGTCGAATCCTTCGGAAGGATCAGGAAGAGCCGCGCCGGGCGTTCCAAGGACGAGGAGGACGGCAATCGTTGCAATGGCCGCCGGAAGGGCGATGAGGAAGTTCACCTTGAACTTGTCCTTCAGTGCGCAGCCTTGCGTCTTTGTCGCCGCGATCGTCGTGTCGGAAATCATGGAAAGGTTATCGCCGAACATCGCACCGCCCACGCAGGCCGCAATGATGAGGGGAGCGGAAATGCCGCTTTTCTCTCCGATGCCCGCCGCAATCGGTATGATGGCGGCGACCGTTCCCATGGACGTGCCCGTAGCCGTTCCCATGAAAGCGGAAATGAGGAAGATGCCGGCCGTCAGGTACTGTGCCGGGACCATGCTGATGCCAAGATTGACCGTTGCGTCGCGTCCGCCCATGGCAGCAGCCACAGCGGAGAAGGCACCCGCCAGGATGTAGATCATGAGCATGGTCATGATGTTGTCATTGGCAGCGCCCTTCGAGAAGATGCCGAATTTGAACATGATCGGCTCGCTTCCGAGACAGAAGGCCGATAGCACGGCAATGAACATCGCCGTCACGGAAGGGAACTGATAGAAAGCCATGTCCACGCCCTGCATCTGGAAGTAGATGCCAGCGCCAAGGTAGATGGCGATGAAGATGAGGAAGGGGAGCAGCGCCTTGAAACTGCCAATGTTGGGGGATTTGTATTTCATTCGTACCTCGAAAAGAGCAGAGGCTCTTACTTAAAGAATAATTCGTAAATGACCTTCAGGAAGAAGATGCCAAGGACGATCATGATGATCGGCTTCACGTTTCTTGCGCTGCCGTTCGCAAAGTAGGAAGCACCCAGCCAGTTGCCTGCCATGCCGAAGAGCCCTGCAATGATGCCAAGCGGGAAGAGGACCTTCGCATTCAGGAGGAAGACACAGAGAGCAGCGACATTCGTCGTCAGGTTGATGGCCTTCGTGACGCCGTTGGCCTTATGGATGGAAAGGTGGGCGACGCCCGTCAGGAGGAGCAGCAGGAATGTGCCTGTGCCCGGTCCGTAGAAACCGTCATAGACACCGATCAGAAGAGCCATGGCCATGCTGAGGATGGTCGTCTTCTTGAAGGAGAGCGGTTCCTTTTCCACGATGAGGCTCTTCGTCTTCTGCACGTAGACGGCTGTCAGCGGGAGCACGATAATCATGAAGAGCATGAAGATGTGGGCATTGACAAGAAGGGCCAGATTCGCGCCAAGGGTCGAGCCTGCAAAAGCGCAGACGACACAGGAAAGGGCGATTTTCCACGGGATGAAGCCTTTCCTTGCAAACTTGAATGTCGCAAGCGCCGTACCCATCGTCGAGCTCATCTTGTTCGTCGCAATCGCATGATGGACGGGAATCCCTGCGATCATGTAAGCCGGCAGGGAAATCAGTCCGCCGCCTCCGGCAATCGCATCGATGAATCCGGCCAGCATGACCAGAGGGCATATGATAAGGTACTGCATCAATAAGTCCATAAGGGTCTCCTTAAAGATCGTAAATTTGTATACACATTCTTTATCTTAACACGGAAGAAGATATTCGTACACGTATAAATGATTAAATATATATAAGGGAGTTTTTCAGGGGGAGTATAATAAAAGTAAAGGCATAGAGGAAGGATGGATTTATGGAACAAGCGATTCCTGTGATTCTTATCTGCATCAACCTCGCCGTGTTTTTTCTTTACGGCGAAGACAAGAGGCGCTCGATCAAGGGGGAGTGGAGGATTTCAGAAAGAAATCTTCTTCTTGCCGCGTTCTGTTTCGGGTCCCTTGGCGCATTTCTTGGCATGAAGCATTACCATCACAAGACGAAGCACTGGAAATTCCGCATCCTTGTCCCTGTGATGCTCCTTATCCAGGTTGTCATTCTGGCAGGATTATTTCTTATGGGACGCTTATACTAGGAGATTCTCCTTACTGAACTTTTAGTCCTGTTTTATGCATACTATCTCTTTTTCCGAGTATAAAATGTGTTATAATAAAGAAAATATGATAGTGTACGGGTATAAGTTAAATTTTTTCTATACTACTCAAGTTTCTGTGAGAGTCATTTGCAGGAACTTTTATTTTCCTGAGAGGGAAATGTGGACGAAGGACTGGGAAGGTGCTTTCGTCTGAAAGAAGGTTTTCAGAGGCAGATTTCAAACATCGAAGGAGGAAAAAATGGCGGAGATAGAGAAGTTTCGCGGCGCAATCATAGGCGCCTCGTGCGGGGATGCATTGGGGTATCCGCTGCAGAATCTCTCCGTGGCCAGAATTAAGCATAGATTTGGTCCATTCGGACTGCGCACCCTCGTGGGCGATCCGAAAAACGGAAAGAAAGCACCTGTTTCTGACAACACACAGACACTCCTGGCAACAATCGACGGGATACTCTGGGCGGATGCCAAGAAGCTCGATATCATAGAAGGCATATACAGAAGCTATATGCGCTGGTACTACAGCCAGACGGGTGAAGAACCCAGAAGAGGCCAGAAGACCTGGATGAGACGCCAGTCCCATGAAAGGGAATTCTGCCTGGTCAGAGAGAAATTCATGCACGCGCGCAGAAATCCGGAAGAAGGGCTTCTGGGAGCCTTTTCCAAAGACGGCCGCGGCTCGACGAAAAATAAAGTGAATGACAGCAAGGGAAGCGCATCTCTCGCAAGAGCCGTTCCGATCGGCCTTACCTTTGCAGGCGACGGGAAGATGGCTTTTGATACAGCCGTCAAGGCAGCAGCCCTTTCCCATTCCAATCCGGTTGGTTATTATTCTTCCGGTGCCCTCGCATGTATCATCGCATGCCTGGCAGAAGGCATGTCATTCCCGAAATCCCTGGATTATGCGGAATCCATCCTGACGAAGATGCACAAGACCGATCCGATCCTGTCCCTCATGTCGGCAGCCCGCCAGCAGGCAGACAACCGCCCGGCAGGAAAGACAGGCGTATGGGATCACATCGACTCCATCGCATCCTTTGGCGACGGCACGAATGCAGAAGAAGCACTGGCGATTGCCATTTACTGCTCCATTGCCGTAGATGACCCGCTCGAAGCCGTCATTATTTCCGCCAACCACGGAGGAAAGAGCAATACGACAGCTGCCATTACTGGCGCTATCGAAGGCGTACGTTTCGGCGATACCTTCATCCCGAGCTACTGGACAGACGTCCTCGAAGGAAAGGAAGCCATTTCCTTCCTGACAGACAAGCTCTTCTACGTCTACGACAAGTACCGTCCGGGCAAAAGATAAAATCTGAATCAAAAGGAGCTGTGACAAAGTCATTTTGCCGCAGCTTTTTTTTCGTGGCAGAATGGATTCTATTTCCAGATAAAGAATCATCTATATTATGCTATAATATAAGTTGCGTAGATTCGCGCAGGAGAGGCGCGGATCTAAAAACAAAGGCGGAAAGCCTGTTGGCCGCATGGCGGCAGCGGGGGAAGGAGGATGCGCATGACCCCGGGTGAAGTGCTGAAGCAGTATTTTGGCTACGATTCGTTCCGGCCTGTACAGGAGGAAGTCATTTCCACGATCCTGAAGAAGAAGGATATTCTGGCAATCATGCCTACGGGCGCCGGGAAATCCATCTGTTTTCAGATACCTGCCATGATGTTTCCTCACGGGTCCATCATCATTTCGCCCCTGATTTCCCTCATGAAGGATCAGGTGGAGGCGCTGACGGAGCAGGGCATCCCTGCCTCGTACGTGAACAGCACGGTGCCTTATGATGAAGCAATCGAGCGCCTGCGCGACATGTACAGGGGCCGCATCAAGATCCTTTACATGGCGCCGGAAAAGCTGGAACCGTCCTATTTCACTGACTGCCTGGCGCAGGTACCGATTTCCATGGTCGTCATCGATGAGGCGCACTGCGTCTCCCAGTGGGGCCATGATTTCCGCCCGTCGTACAGAAAAATCAAGACCTTCGTCGATTCCCTTCCGAAGAAACCGATCGTCACGGCCTTCACAGCGACCGCGACGCCGGCTGTCGAAGAGGATATGAAGAAGAGCCTGGGACTTTCTGATGCGGAAATTTTCCGTACAGGGCTCGACCGTCCGAACCTGTCCTTCCGCGTCATCCGTGATGCGGACAAGGAAGCGCTGCTCCTCAGGTATGTGAAGGCGCACAAGAAGGAAAGCGGCATCATTTACTGTGCGACAAGAAAGGCAGTCGACGAGGTCCACGACCTTCTGAAACGCGCCGGCATCCGCGCAGGAAGGTACCATGCGGGGATGGAAGACGACGAAAGACGAAAGGCGCAGGAGGATTTCTCCTACGACCGTACGCCCGTCATGGCGGCGACGAATGCATTCGGCATGGGCATCGACAAGAGCAATGTGCGCTATGTCATCCATTACCAGATGCCGAAGAGCCTCGAGGCGTACTACCAGGAAGCAGGGAGAGCCGGACGAGACGGCGCGAGCGCGGAATGCATCCTTCTTTACAATGGAAGGGACTCGGGCATCCAGCGCTACCTCATCGATCAGGGCAATCAGGACGAAGAGCAGAAGAAGATGGACTACCACCGTCTGAATGCCATGATCGATTACTGCCAGACGACGGCCTGCCTCCGCAATTTCATCCTGACCTACTTCGGGGAGAAGGCGGATGAGCCCTGCGGCCACTGCGGCAACTGCGAAAGCGGGCAGGCGAAGGTGGACGTGACGGACACGGCCGCCCTCATTTTCAAGACCGTCCGCTCGCTCCACGGGCGCTTCGGCGCATCGACTGTCGCAGACATTCTGGCGGGCAGCCGCGCGAAGGCAGTGCTGGACAGGAAGCTTGACGAGCTCCCGACGTATGGCAAGCTGTCCTTCGTGAAGGCCAGGCATATCAAGAGCGCGCTGAACAGCTACGTCGCTGACGGCTACCTCGTCCGTGAAGGCGAACCGTACCCGGTACTGCGACTCACAAACAAGGCAGAGGACGTCCTTGAAGGGAAAGCCAATGTATTCGGCCTTGCCTTCAGCGCAGAAGACGCCATGGCGGATGCTGCCGTTGAAAGGAAACTGGCCGCCAGAAGCCCGGTCCACGGCAGTCTTTTCGAAAAGCTCAGAAGCCTCCGGAAAGAAATCGCATCCGCCGAGCATGTGCCGCCCTTTGTTGTATTTTCCGATGCCACACTGGAAGACATGGCTGTCATTTCTCCAAAGACACTCGAAGAAATGAGCACCGTCAGGGGCGTGGGCGAGTTCAAGCTAAGGAAGTACGGCGCCCGTTTCCTGAAAATTTTCCTCGAAGAAGCAGACAAGGACGAAAAGCTCCGCGAGACATGGAGAAAGAATCCGGTCTTCAAGGAAACAGAACCGGAAGACACTGCAGAAGAGCTGACGGAAGAGGAGCCATCCTCTACAGCGCTCTTTGCGCAGCTTAAGTTTTACAGAAATTACCTCGCGTCAAAGAAAGGCGTGCCGGTCAACCGTATCTTTACCGACGACACCCTCTCGGAAATGGCAAGGAAGCGTCCTGAGACAAAGGAAGAGCTCCGGGCCATCCGCGGCATAGGACCGAAGAAGTCCGCTGAATACGGAGACGCGTTCATCAATATTATCAAGTCATCACCGCAGAGTGCGGAGTAAGGAGAGAGACATGAGCCTTGCAGATAAAGAGTACTTAGGCATAGTGAAGAATATCCTCGAAAACGGAGCCCTTGGAGACAACCGCACCGGCATGCCTGCCTACAAGCTGCCCCACCAGATCATGCAGTTTGACCTTGAAAAGGAATTCCCGATCCTGACGACCAAGTTCGTCGCATTCAAGACATCCGTGAAGGAAATCCTCTGGATCTGGCAGAAACAGTCGAACGACGTCCGTGTCCTTCAGGACTGGAACTGCCACGTATGGGATGAATGGATGAGAGAAGACGGCACGATCGGAAAGGCATACGGCTACCAGCTGGGCAAGTACCATCAGGTGGACACGCTCCTTGAAACACTGAAGAAGGATCCGCAGAGCCGCCGCATGGTCGTCGACCTCTGGAACGTCCAGGACCTGCCGGACATGGCGCTCTATCCCTGCGCCTTCCTGACCATGTGGGACGTCTCCGCTGACGGCCGCCTGAACTGCATGCTCGTGCAGAGAAGCGGCGACATGGGACTCGGCGTGCCCTTCAACATGGCACAGTACGCAGCGCTTGTCTGCATGATTGCGCAGGTGAGCGGACTCCGCCCGGGCCTTTTCACTCACGTCATCAACAACGCCCATATTTACGAAAACCATAAGGAACAGCTTCTCCTCCAGCTTTCCCGCCTGCCCGAGGCTTACGATGCACCGAAGCTCGTCCTGAATCCTGACATCAAGAACTTCTACGACTTCAAGCCGGAAGACATCGTCCTTGAAAACTACAAGCATCACGACAAGATTGCCATGGAGGTGTCCGTATGAGCCTCTCCATCATCGTTGCCAAAGCATCCAATAACGCCATCGGAAAGGACAATGCCCTTCTCTGGCACCTCTCCGACGACCTCAAGCGGTTCAAGAAACTGACGATGGGCCATCCGATCATCATGGGAAGGAAGACCTTCGAAAGTCTCCCCGGTGTCCTTCCAGGCCGCGTCCACTACGTCCTCACAGGAAATAAGGACTACAAAGCGCCCGAAGGCGTCCTCCTCTTCCACGACGTGAAGTCCCTCATGGACTCCCTGCCCGAAGGAGAAAACTTCGTCATCGGCGGCGAGCACATGTACAAGACGCTCCTCCCGTACGCAGGCGCCCTCTACATCACAGAAGTAGAGAAACCCTTCGACGGCGATGCCTTCTTCCCTGAGATCCGTCCCGAAGACTGGGTCGTCACCGAAGAAACAGAAGGCGAAGGAAACATCCCGCACCGCTTCATCACCTACCACAGGAAATAAAATAGACCTAATAAAGCAGCAGAATCAGGGTACCACCAGGCTTGCCTTCCCAGACGGGGAAGGGGGACCGCTTCGCGGTGGATAGGGTTGATTTCCACGGACGAAGTCCGGTTTTATGGTTTTCATCTCCCTCAATCCGCTTATATCAGCTAATTCTCTAATTGGATATACCCACACAAAAGGGGCCGTGCCAAAATGTGTAATCATTTTGGCACAGCCCTTTTTTCTATTGCATAAATCCCCGGTTTCCAGAATCAGAAACCAGGAACTCCCCGCAGAAAGGGAGTCAAAAAGCCCTTTTCTCATGTGGGATATGTGTACTTTCTCATGGCATGCAAGCGTACAATGCGTGGGTATGCCTAAACATTTATTGCGGATTTTGGACGCGTGTTCCAAACTGAATTCGTTGTCATGAAAGGCAGAAAATATCGGGAATTCCGGGATTTATCCAATGGCAGGGCACTTTTGGGTGCTCACTATATTTAGGAAGATAGATATAAAAAGAATAAATATCGAAAAAATTAAATTAAGTGAATAAGAATTTAATTATATTGGATATGAAATTTAAAGTTTCAACCTACTTTATTTTCTAATTTCCTTAACAATAAACGGGATACAGAAAAATAATGAAAAGGACAACCTAATAAAAATTATTTTGAGATATTGACTAATTTTGAATACGTGCATTAAGATTATGACATAATCAACGATGGGGTGATTGGCCGGCGCCTTCACGGAGCCGGAAAGAAATTCCTTTTTAAGAAAGCATCGAGGTGATATAAATGATGCCTCTCATATTTGCCAAGGAAGGCGAGACTGTGACGATACGCCGTATTTCAGGGAAAGACGACGTCCGACAGCATCTGGCTGAACTCGGATTTGTGATGGACGCAGAAGTTTTGATTGTCAGCCACATGGCAGGCAATCTGATTGTGCAGGTCAAAGGGAGCCGCATTGCTCTCGACAAATCCATGGCGCAGAGAATTTTCTTTTAAAGGAGGAAGGGAGCAGCTATGAAAACATTGAAGGAAGTGGCAGTCGGGGAGACCGCCAAGGTCAAGAGGATCGGCGGCAACGGACCGACGCGCCGCCGCATCATGGACATGGGCATCACGAAGGGCGTCGATGTCTTTGTCCGCAAGGTAGCACCACTGGGCGATCCGATCGAACTGACCGTCCGTGGCTACGAACTTTCTATCCGCAAGAATGAAGCGGAAGTCATTGAAGTGGAAGAGTAATTTCCTTATATATTATTCCTTAAGGTAGGAAAGGAGTCAGAATGTCAATCAGAATCGCCCTTGCGGGCAATCCGAACTGCGGCAAGACGACACTGTTCAATGAACTGACCGGCAGCAACCAGTATGTGGGAAACTGGGCCGGCGTCACCGTAGAAAAGAAGGACGGCATCCTCAAAGGACACAAGGATGTCATTATCCAGGATCTTCCGGGGATTTATTCTTTGTCCCCGTATACACTGGAAGAAAAGGTAGCAAGAAATTACCTGGTCAACGAGCAGCCTGACGTGATTCTGAATATCATCGATGGTACGAATCTGGAAAGAAACCTGTACCTCTCCACACAGCTGATTGAAATCGGACTGCCGGTCGTCATGGCAGTCAACATGATGGACCTCGTCAAGAAGAGCGGGGACAAGATCGATATCAAGAAGATGGGCGAGGAACTGGGATGCGAAGTCGTGGAAATCTCCGCACTGCAGGGCAAGGGCTGCAAGGAAGCTGCTGAAAGAGCCATCGAGGCTGCCAAGAGCGGCAAGAAGCACCGCCTTCCTTCCGTATTCACTGGAAGCGTGGAACACGCCATCGCGCATATTGAAGAATCCATCCATGATAAAGTGGACAGCGAATTCGTCCGCTGGTATGCCATCAAGGTATTTGAAAGAGATCATGATGCCACCGATGCGCTGCAGCTCGACCCGAAAATGCTCGCACACCTTGATACACATATCAAGGACTGCGAAGATCAAATGGATGATGATTCCGAATCCATCATCATCAACCAGCGTTACTCCTATATCGGACGCATCATTTCCAGCGTCCTGACGAAGAAGCATGACGGCCATGCAATGACAGTCTCCGACAAGATCGACCGCGTTGTCACGAACCGTATCCTTGCTCTTCCGATTTTCTTCGCCATCATGACGTTTGTGTACTACATTTCCGTCACAACCATAGGCACATGGGCCACCGACTGGACGAATGACGTATTCTTCGGTGAATATGTGAATGGTGCAGCTGCCAGCCTCATGGAAGCCATTGCTGCTCCTGACTGGCTGGAAAGCCTTGTCGTCGACGGCATCATCGGCGGCGTCGGCACCGTCCTTGGCTTCGTGCCGCAGATTGTTCTTATTTTCTTCTTCCTGGCACTCTTGGAAGACTCCGGTTACATGGCGCGCGTCGCATTCATCATGGACCGTATTTTCCGCAAATTCGGCCTGTCCGGCAAGTCCTTCATTCCGATCCTGGTCGGAAGCGGCTGCGGCGTGCCGGCTGTCATGGCGACACGTACGATCGAAGATCAGCGTGACCGCCGCATGACCATCATGCTCTGCACCTTCATCCCGTGCTCCGCGAAGGCTGTCATCATTTCCATGATCACATCCACCTTCTTCCCGGACTCGGTACTCATGGCTCCGGCCATGTACTTCCTGGGCATTGCCGTCATCGTTCTGGCGGGCATTGCTCTGAAGAAGACCTCTGCCTTTGCCGGCGATCCGGCACCGTTTGTCATGGAACTTCCGGCATACCATATTCCGGCCATGAAGGGTGTTATCCGTCATATGTGGGACAGAGCGAAAGGCTTCATCATCAAGGCAGGCACCATCATTTTCGCAGCCTGCGTCATCATTTGGTTCTTCTCCACATTCAATGCGTCCCTGGAAATGGTCGATATTGAAGACTCCATGCTCGCAGCCTTCGGCGGAGCTATTTCCTGGATCTTCGCACCGGTCGGCCTGGGCGACTGGAAGGGCGCTGTCGCTGTCATTTCCGCTGAAATGGCAAAAGAAAACGCTATCGGCACCCTCGCTGTCCTGAACGGCGTCGCTGCTGATGCAGAAGATATGGAACTCATGGCTGGCATTGCCGGCATGTTTACACCGATTGCCGCTTTCTCCTTCATGATCCTGAACCTGTTCGACCCGCCGTGCGTCGTAGCTATGGCTACGATTGCCCGTGAAATGGGTAACAAGAAATGGGCAGCTCTTGCCATCGGATTCCAGGTCATGCTCGGATACGGCATGGCATTCGTCGCTTACAACATCGGAAGCTGGCTCTACTACGGCGCATCCTTCGGCATTGCACAGGTCCTGGCCATCGTCGTCAGCCTGGCAGCTCTCTGGATGATCGTCCGTCCTGCTCCCAAGAAGAAGGAAGAAATTCTGGAAGGAGCCGGCGCGAAGGCGTAAGCACCATTATTTCAGAAAGGGTGATTTCATTGAGCATTGGCGTTTACTTAGTCATTGCTGCCATCGCCATCCTCTTCGTCATGGCATGCCGCCATATTTACAAGGTGACATTCGGCGGAGGAAGCTGCTGCGGAGGCGGGGACGGAGAATGTCCGGCCTGCAAAGCACGCAAAATGGAACTGCATGGGGGCATCAAGAACTCCTGAGTAAGGAAATTTCCAATCATGAAAGATGTCTGGGCCATCGGGCTCAGGCATCTTTTTTATTGCCCGGATGATATTTCGCTCAATTTCGCTTGAAAAAGCCCCTCTCGCTCGCGGACGGGAAAGAAACGACTGATTACTGATTACTCATTCAAAAAAATGCCGGCTTAAAAACGCCTTTTTCTTTAAAATCGGGCGGAGATCTTTTTCATGAACATATAGAATATATTTTTTATTTGTATTGCTATCATGAACAAAAACTATTAAAATAAGAGCGATATGCTTTTAACGTTTTTTACAAAATCAACGCGGCCTTCCCGCGCAAAGGAGAAATTACAAGAATGAGAGCACGTGGACTTTTATTTGGCGTAGCTGTCGCTTTCGCCGTCTGGAACATTATCGCTAATGGCGTGAACGTGAGAACCGTCGCCATTGCCGCTATGATCCTCATCTGCCTGGCAATGAATGTTTACAACTACCAGCAGAAGAAGAAAAGAAGACAGGAAGAGGAAGACAAGATCCGTGAGAAGGAAGAGATCCGCCGTCTCCGCGCTGAAGCCCGCCACAAGCAGGCGAGAAGAGGAAAGAGAAACAAGAAATAAGCATTTTGGGAATGCTTATCCGGGATAGATTCCCGTTTGTCTTTTTCTTCGAGGTGCATATGCCGGTCGCTTTAATTTACCGCTGGGTGATCTTCGTCCTTCTGATCATAGGGCTGATCCTCCTGATGAAGCATAAGGTCCTGACGCCTTTTGTTTTCTGGTCAAGAATCCAGTACTACACATTTTCCACATTTACCCTGTTCGTACTCTGGCTGGGCGCGACGCTCATGAAAGTGGACATGCCGGTCCTCTATACGGCCGACTTCCGCTACGCTGTCGCAGCGAGCCTCGGGACACTGTCGCTCATGTACCATCTCATCGTGCGGCCGGGCGCCATAAGGACCCACAAGCTGAACGATATCAGCTACGAACACTTTTCCTTTTACAACTACATATTCCATTACATCATTCCGATCCTGATGATGATTGACTACATTCTCTTCGTGGACAAGCGCGAAATGCACTGGTACACCACGATCACATGGATGGTCTACCCTGCACTCTATGTCGTCTTCGTCTACTTCAGGGCATGGCTGACGATCGTCCTCCACGGGAAGAGCCATCTCTATCCCTACACCTTCATGGATCCGAATTTCCATAATATCCTTGTCATCACGAAAGGCGTCCTCATGGTAGGACTCCGCTTCTTCATCATCGGCATCGTTGTCTATGCCGTCGGAGCAGGCCTCTGGGCTCTTGGCATCCCGCCCCTTTCCTGGACGTATAATGGATGATGGAATGGATAAATAAGATGGAACACCATAGGGGCATTCCCGCTTTTCCGGATGCCCGTTGTGGTATAATCAATGCATTGATTTCCCTTTATTGCTGCTCAAAAGGAGTATGAAGCATGGCAAATAAGATCACCAAGACTGGATCCCCGAAAGATTTCGTCGACCATTCCTATTTTTACAAACCCTATATGATTCCTGCAGCGTTAGGATTCATCCTCTGGGCAGCCTACGTATGCTGGACCGGATACTGGGGCGTCGTCCACGGCCGCGTGCCTGTCATCGATATCGGCATGCAGATTGCCATCCTCTGGTGGCTGCTCGATACCGTCCTCACCAAGACCGTTTACCGTCTGGAAGACGACGGTCTCTACATGCTGAAAACCGGCGTAGGCCATAAGAAGGAAATCATCATTCCCTATGATGAAATCTACGGCGTGCACCACTTCAAGAACCAGCTCATGAAGCCGGTCACCTACCGCTACACATTCCACGAATACGCAAAAATGGACAACCGTCCGATCTGGTCCCTCCTTTACGATATCGGAAGCACCCAGAAAGTCGGCCGCGTCCTCATGAAAGCCTCTGAAGAATTCTGGAAGGCATTCGAAAAGAAACTGCCAGGCCAGATCCGCATCCCGCAGGAAGAAGTCGTCACTTTTACTTATAAAGGCATGGAAAAGAAACTCCGTGAACAGGGCTACTTCAAGGAACATCCGGAAATGGACTTCGAAGAAGGCATCAAGCAGCTCCGTCAGAAGGGCACCGAAATGGGCGGCCGCGCTGACGAACTGACAGGCGAAGACTTCCACGGCGAAGAAGTCGAACTCAAAGACGGCACCAGAACCGATACATTGGAAGCTGCCAGAAAGAAAGGCATCGCCACCAGCGAAGCAAAAGAAAAAGCGCCTGAAGAAACCGCCAAGGAAGAACCGGCCAGGAAAGAAACAGAAGCAAAAGAAACGAAATAAAAGACAAATGGGAGCTGTGACAAAGTGTGCAAACATTTTGTCACAGCCCTTTTTCTATTGGAATATTCCATTGGAGGATTATCTGACATAAATATAGGCTTGTGTTATCTGAAAACCATAGGCGATGATGCTTCGCCTTCTTAGAAAATGCTGTTTTCGCCCAGCCTTTTTTAGAAACTGCACCCCTTTCGGCCCGTGCATAATGATAGAAGTCATTACTGATCTTAACGTGGATTCAACTGGTATACGGCCCACTTCCCCCGAAGGTGGCAGCTGCGCAAGGAATAAAGGGAGGAACTCAGCTCTGATTTGTTTGAAACCTTTCGTAATCCTATCCCGGCCTTCCCTTCCAGGGCAAGGTCAAAGGCCTCTCCAATTGGAGGGGCTTTTTTTGATGCATAAAATTATCCGTGCCACCACTCAAACTTCGCGAGAAACGCAAAATTCGGGGTCTCTGAGTGGTTTGCGGCTCTCGCGTGGGAAGAAGGACGACGAAATCGAAACGCGCTTTAGAGACGCCCTCAGAGGCGAAAATGAAAGAAAGCATGAAATCGGACGATATCCATCGATATCCGAAGCGATTCATGATGAAAAATGATGAAAATCAGCTGCGGAAGATAGGAATCGCCTGCCATTCGCAACAAAATAAGGAAAAATCGGAAAAATCATTTATAAAATAAATCTATTGGTAATTATAGAGAAACCATGAAATGAGCCGATTTTTTCAAGAAATATCGTATACAAACTATTCTTTGTTTAGGGCTGCCAAAAGATAATGATAAAAAGATGTCCTCCTGTTAGAAATTGGAGATTTATGCATGAAAAAGCTATAAATCAGGAGAATACATTAGATTCTAAGTTATCTATCAAATAAATTGATAAGTGAGTGAAAGTCATCGAGCCGAAAATATCCATTGAGATTCATTGAGATAAACGATGATAAAATGCATAAACATAGTACACATACCTAAAAAACGGTAAAAGTACTATGTTTTTTTGTAAATTCCGAACTTTTCTTGTACCATTAATTCAGACGCTTCACAGGGGAGCGTACTTCAAGGCGGACCCGGCCGGGAACCCGGGACGTAGAAAAAGGAGGATAGCAGTCCGGTTGGTTTCCAGGATTATGAGGGGGCTCATCAAGATCCGTATTCTGCAATATTCATTATTTAATAGATGGATTAGAGCATGGACCTTTTCACTTTTCTGGAAAAATTCTGGCCGCAGAAGCGGCGGATATTCTTTGAAAACAAGAATAATAATAACAATAAACAAGAAAGGTGGTTTTTATGGATCCAGCGATTATCACACTATGTGTGCTTGCGGTTGCAGCATTCCTGTTCGTCACCGAACTGATTCCGCTGGCTGTCACAGCTATGGCAGCTTGTACCGCACTGGGTATTCTGGGAGTACTTCCGTCTAAACAGGTATATGCGGGACTCTCCAACTCCACAGTCGTACTCTTCGGCGGCATGTTCGTCATCGGCGCGGCTATGTTCAAGACAGGCCTTGCTGAAGCAATCGGCGTAGCCGTCGTTAAGAAGGCAGGAACGAATGAGATTCCGCTCATGGCAGCTATCATGCTCGTCACGATCGTTCTCTCCTCCGTATCCTCCAACACTGGTACCGTTGCCTGCCTCATGCCGGTTATCGTAGGCATCTGCCAGGCAGCTAAGATTCCTGCATCCAAGGAATTAATGCCTCTGGCAATCGCAGCTAACGTAGGCGGCACGATCACCATGATCGGTACTCCGCCAAACGTTATCGTTACCGGCGCCCTTGCAGCAGCAGGGCTTCCGACATTCGGATTCTTCGAATTCGCTAAGATCGGTATTCCGCTCTCCATCATCATCCTCCTCTACACACTCTTCGTCGGACGTCATTTCCTGCCGGTTAAATCTGCAGGTGCGATGGACGAAGAAGCTGTGAAGGCTGCTAAGGAAGAAGCAGGCGCAGGCGGAGATGCTCCGAAGAGCAAAACAAAGATGTGGATTTCCGGCCTGATCCTGATCGGCGTCGTTCTGGCTATGGCTCTTGGCCTCAAGAACCTGCCGCTCCACACAGCTGCCGTTACCGGCGCTATCCTCTGCGTCATTACCGGATGCCTCAAGGAAAAAGAAGCATATGCAGGTATTGACTGGGTAACCATTTTCCTGTTCGCAGGCATGCTTTCCGTTGCAACAGCAATGGACAAGACCGGCGCAGGCAAACTGATTGCTGATACCGTCGTAGGCATGATGGGTGCAAACCCGAACCCGTATGTCCTGACAACAGTACTGTTCCTGATTTCCAACATTCTCACGCAGTTCATGTCCAACACCGCATCCGCAGCGCTCCTCGCTCCGATCGGAATTTCCATTGCACAGTCCATCGGCGTCGATCCGAAACCGGTTCTGATGGCACTTGGCATCGCGGCATCCTGCGCATTCGCCACACCAATGGCTACTCCGCCAAACACCCTGGTCCTCGGACCTGGCGGATTCTCCTTCAATGACTATGTCAAAGTCGGCGTTCCGATGTGCGTGCTGTCTCTTATAGTCAGCGTTATCATCATCCCGATCATGTGGCCATTCCATTAATAGGGAATTGTCCTTGAAGGCCAAGATGCTTCTGCATCTGACGAAGGAGGGGTCCGGATTTTCCCGGATCCCGTCTTCCTTATTTTAAGCGGCTTTGCCGCGGGCATCCTTAGATGCTTTATCGTAGAAAGGTGGATTATTACATGGCAACTCCAAGCCCGCTTTCCATTTGTCTCACCAACATGGTAATCGTGTTCGCCGTTCTGATTTTCCTGGCGTGCGTTATCCAGCTCATTCATGTTATTGACCCGACAAAGGCAAAGAAAAAATAATCAAATAGGAGGATACAAAATATGGACGGCTTTATGAGAGCACTTGCTTCCGTATGGACAGACTCTGGCTTTGCCTCTCTGACCTGGGAAAACATTGTTATGATTTTAGTAGGACTTGTCCTGCTGTACCTGGCAATTGCAAAAGAATATGAACCTCTTCTGCTTCTGCCAATCGCATTTGGCGACATTATGGCCAACTTCCCGAATACCGGCTTTGAAACCGATATGGGCGTTATGATGGCTATTGGTTTTGGTATTAAGTATGAAATTTTCCCGCCGCTGATTTTCATGGGCGTAGGCGCAATGACAGACTTTGGTCCATTGATCGCTAACCCGAAAATGGTTCTTCTGGGCGCTGCAGCTCAGATCGGCGTATTCGTAGCCCTCGCCGGCGCTATGCTCCTCGGCTTCAATGTCCAGGAAGCAGCTTCCATCGGTATCATCGGTGGTGCTGACGGCCCGACCGCTATTTACCTGACAACTAAACTGGCTCCACATCTGCTGGGCGCTATCGCAGTTGCTGCTTACTCTTACATGTCCCTGGTTCCGCTGATTCAGCCACCGATCATGAAACTCTGCACCACCAAAGAACAGCGTAAGATCCGCATGGTCAACCTTCGCCCTGTAACCCATTTCGAAAAGGTTGCATTCCCGATCGTTGTAGCTATCGTAGTTTCCCTGCTTCTGCCGCCAGTAGCAGCCCTGATGGGATGCCTCTGCCTTGGCAACCTGTTTGAAGTTTCCGGTGTTACAGCACGTCTGTCCGATACTGCTCAGAATGCAATGTGCAACATCGTTACCATTTTCCTTGCAACCGGCACAGGCCTGACCATGACCGGCGACAAATTCCTTCGTATCCAGACCATCGAAATCATCGTTCTCGGCCTCGTAGCATTCGCAGCCGGCACCGCTGGCGGCGTCCTCTTCGGCCAGATCATGAGAATCGCATCCGGCAACAAGGTCAACCCGCTGATCGGTTCCGCAGGCGTATCTGCAGTTCCAATGGCAGCCCGCGTTTCCCAGGTTGTAGGTCTGAAGGACAACCCGTCCAACTACCTGCTGATGCAGGCAATGGGCCCGAACGTAGCAGGCGTTATTGGTACTGCAGTAGCTGCAGGCACCATGCTGGCTCAGTTCGGAGGTTAAGACTGGAATTCCCCAGTCTTATCGCATAAAAGCATACTGCTTATAATGAAATCCGCAGAAAAAAGAGACTTTCATCTCTGATTTCTGCGGATTTTTATTTCTAATAATTTTTTAGATTTTGACGTTTTTCGTCATTTTAATTGTCGACTTTACATAGATTACGACGTTTTTACTGAGAACGATTTTGATGATAATTATTATCACTAGCTGAATTAATAAATAGGTAGCTATGGAATGGAAATATTCAATGCAAATTCAGAAAAACAAAAAGTATAAGATGGAAATGCTTAGCATTTATATAGCATTCTAGAATATAGCAATCTATACTTTATTGCATAGTATACGATAAATACAGCCAAGGATGAGCAAAGCGAATAGATACAGATGAGATAAGAATGATTAGCAAAGTTTATAAATGAAATGAGGCTAATTATAAATTAAATATAACGTAAATATAACAGAAACGATTAAAAAACGATTGGAATAAAGCCGGGCAAGTTTGAAAAAATTGTCGCCCGTATATACAATGGGTTCAGGTGCATGTGCCGGAGGGGGAAATCCGTCACAAATCCAGGGCCCGCTCCGGGTCTTCAGAAAGGAGGATAGCAGGTTTCCAAGGAGCTATTTCAGTTTCCGGGGGGAAACAGAAGGATTCATTTATCTATCCAGCTATTATCAATTATATATATGAATCCCACACTCTTCCGGGACATTCTTCCAATTCCGCTTTCCAAAGCACCCAAGGAAAGCCTATGGAATGAAAAATGAATAAGGAAGGTGAACATTCATGGATCCAGCTATAACCACCCTGTGTGTACTCGCAGTGGCAGCATTCCTGTTCGTCACCGAACTGATTCCGCTGGCTGTCACAGCTATGGCAGCTTGTACCGCACTGGGTATTCTGGGAGTACTTCCGTCTAAACAGGTATATGCGGGACTCTCCAACTCCACAGTCGTACTCTTCGGCGGCATGTTCGTCATCGGCGCGGCTATGTTCAAGACAGGCCTTGCTGAAGCAATCGGCGTAGCCGTCGTTAAGAAGGCAGGAACGAATGAGATTCCGCTCATGGCAGCTATCATGCTCGTCACGATCGTTCTCTCCTCCGTATCCTCCAACACTGGTACCGTTGCCTGCCTCATGCCGGTTATCGTAGGCATCTGCCAGGCAGCTAAGATTCCTGCATCCAAGGAATTAATGCCTCTGGCAATCGCAGCTAACGTAGGCGGCACGATCACCATGATCGGTACTCCGCCAAACGTTATCGTTACCGGCGCCCTTGCAGCAGCAGGGCTTCCGACATTCGGATTCTTCGAATTCGCTAAGATCGGTATTCCGCTCTCCATCATCATCCTCCTCTACACACTCTTCGTCGGACGTCATTTCCTGCCGGTTAAATCTGCAGGTGCGATGGACGAAGAAGCTGTGAAGGCTGCTAAGGAAGAAGCAGGCGCAGGCGGAGATGCTCCGAAGAGCAAAACAAAGATGTGGATTTCCGGCCTGATCCTGATCGGCGTCGTTCTGGCTATGGCTCTTGGCCTCAAGAACCTGCCGCTCCACACAGCTGCCGTTACCGGCGCTATCCTCTGCGTCATTACCGGATGCCTCAAGGAAAAAGAAGCATATGCAGGTATTGACTGGGTAACCATTTTCCTGTTCGCAGGCATGCTTTCCGTTGCAACAGCAATGGACAAGACCGGCGCAGGCAAACTGATTGCTGATACCGTCGTAGGCATGATGGGTGCAAACCCGAACCCGTATGTCCTGACAACAGTACTGTTCCTGATTTCCAACATTCTCACGCAGTTCATGTCCAACACCGCATCCGCAGCGCTCCTCGCTCCGATCGGAATTTCCATTGCACAGTCCATCGGCGTCGATCCGAAACCGGTTCTGATGGCACTTGGCATCGCGGCATCCTGCGCATTCGCCACACCAATGGCTACTCCGCCAAACACCCTGGTCCTCGGACCTGGCGGATTCTCCTTCAATGACTATGTCAAAGTCGGCGTTCCGATGTGCGTGCTGTCTCTTATAGTCAGCGTTATCATCATCCCGATCATGTGGCCATTCCATTAATAGGGAATTGTCCTTGAAGGCCAAGATGCTTCTGCATCTGACGAAGGAGGGGTCCGGATTTTCCCGGATCCCGTCTTCCTTATTTTAAGCGGCTTTGCCGCGGGCATCCTTAGATGCTTTATCGTAGAAAGGTGGATTATTACATGGCAACTCCAAGCCCGCTTTCCATTTGTCTCACCAACATGGTAATCGTGTTCGCCGTTCTGATTTTCCTGGCGTGCGTTATCCAGCTCATTCATGTTATTGACCCGACAAAGGCAAAGAAAAAATAATCAAATAGGAGGATACAAAATATGGACGGCTTTATGAGAGCACTTGCTTCCGTATGGACAGACTCTGGCTTTGCCTCTCTGACCTGGGAAAACATTGTTATGATTTTAGTAGGACTTGTCCTGCTGTACCTGGCAATTGCAAAAGAATATGAACCTCTTCTGCTTCTGCCAATCGCATTTGGCGACATTATGGCCAACTTCCCGAATACCGGCTTTGAAACCGATATGGGCGTTATGATGGCTATTGGTTTTGGTATTAAGTATGAAATTTTCCCGCCGCTGATTTTCATGGGCGTAGGCGCAATGACAGACTTTGGTCCATTGATCGCTAACCCGAAAATGGTTCTTCTGGGCGCTGCAGCTCAGATCGGCGTATTCGTAGCCCTCGCCGGCGCTATGCTCCTCGGCTTCAATGTCCAGGAAGCAGCTTCCATCGGTATCATCGGTGGTGCTGACGGCCCGACCGCTATTTACCTGACAACTAAACTGGCTCCACATCTGCTGGGCGCTATCGCAGTTGCTGCTTACTCTTACATGTCCCTGGTTCCGCTGATTCAGCCACCGATCATGAAACTCTGCACCACCAAAGAACAGCGTAAGATCCGCATGGTCAACCTTCGCCCTGTAACCCACTTCGAAAAGGTTGCATTCCCGATCGTTGTAGCTATCGTAGTTTCCCTGCTTCTGCCGCCAGTAGCAGCCCTGATGGGATGCCTCTGCCTTGGCAACCTGTTTGAAGTTTCCGGTGTTACAGCACGTCTGTCCGATACTGCTCAGAATGCAATGTGCAACATCGTTACCATTTTCCTTGCAACCGGCACAGGCCTGACCATGACCGGCGACAAATTCCTTCGTATCCAGACCATCGAAATCATCGTTCTCGGCCTCGTAGCATTCGCAGCCGGCACCGCTGGCGGCGTCCTCTTCGGCCAGATCATGAGAATCGCATCCGGCAACAAGGTCAACCCGCTGATCGGTTCCGCAGGCGTATCTGCCGTTCCAATGGCAGCTCGTGTATCCCAGGTTGTAGGTCTGAAAGACAACCCGTCCAACTACCTGCTGATGCAGGCAATGGGCCCGAACGTAGCAGGCGTTATTGGTACCGCAGTAGCTGCAGGCACCATGCTCGCACAGTTCGGATCCTGATCGTAAGATCAGTACGGATCATAAAAGACGCATCTCTTCGGAGGTGCGTTTTTTGTTTGCAATCCGGGGCTTTCGGCAAGGAAAAGGACATAAAGAGGATCGGATAAGACCACAAAAAGGGGAGTATATCAAAATACGGAAAAATGGAACAAATAGTATACTTTCTATAAGGAAGAAAGCTGTAAATAATGACAGGCAAGTGCAGATTCAGGAATATAAATAAAAGCGGTAAATACAGGGATTTTCTGAGATACTACCGCTATATAAACAACGCTTATAATCCTTTATTGTAAATGTTGATAGGCATGTATTTAGATGTGCATACTATGTAATAGTTAATTGATACTTAAATTTACATAGTATACACAATGAATTTGCAGAAATACTGCTGCATAGTATCCGTAAGCATAAAGATAGTATACTATGTAATTCGAAAATGACGGAATTTCTGGCCAAAAGCGGTATTTTGCATTTAGTCAGGATGTAAAAGCAAATAGAAATACTGCGCAAAAAGACAGCGTGACAAAATATGTCATAAGCATTTTTCAAGTGCAAAATAAATGCGGTAAATACAGGGGTTTTGAGGTTTTGTATACAGCTTGAAAAGGGGGTATCCCGTGCATAGAATTATCCATAGGTGCCTATGGATTGCAACTGAAAATCCATAGATAAGGGTTCGACCCCGGGACCATTTTTGAAAGGAGGATAGCAGGTTCTTCAGGGGAGTCGTTTTCCGGAAATTATTTCGGGATTCATTCGATTCAAGCTATTTTTATCAAACAATTTCATATGAGTCTCCAAAAATCTTCCGGAAACATTCTTTGACGAGCATCCTCCCGCACCGGTTGGGAAGCCGGTCAAAGAATCATCACTAAGGAAGGTGAAAATTATGGATCCAGCCATTATCACACTGTGTGTCCTGGCGGTTGCAGCTTTCTTGTTCGTTACCGAACTGATTCCGCTGGCAGTCACAGCTATGGCAGCTTGTACCGTTCTCGGTATTCTGGGCGTTCTTCCTGCTAAACAGGTATATGCAGGTCTGTCCAACTCCACCGTCGTACTGTTCGGCGGTATGTTCGTCATCGGTGCTGCTATGTTCAGAACCGGTCTTGCCGAAGCTATCGGCGTTGCAGTCGTTAAAAAAGCAGGCAGCGGTGAAGTTCGCCTGATGGGCGCAGTTATGCTCGTAACCATCGCTATGTCCTCTGTATCTTCCAACACCGGTACAGTTGCATGCTTGATGCCAGTTGTTGTTGGTATCTGCCAGGCAGCTAAGGTTCCGGCTTCCAAGGAATTGATGCCACTGGCTATCGCTGCTAACGTCGGCGGTACCATCACCATGATCGGTACTCCGCCAAACGTTATCGTTACCGGCGCACTGGCTACAGCAGGACTCCCGACATTCGGATTCTTTGAATTCGCTTACATCGGCATTCCGCTGTCCGTCATCATCCTCGTATGGATGCTGACCATCGGCCGTCGTATGCTTCCATCCCACAATGCTGGCGAAATGGACGAAGAAGCAGTTCAGGCTGCTAAGGAAGAAGCAGGTGCTTCTGATGACAAGGCTCCAAAGAGCAAGACAAAAATGTGGATTTCCGGTCTCATCATGGTCGGCGTTGTAGTCTGCATGGCTCTTGAACTCCCGACCGTACCGCTGCAGACCGCAGCAGTCACCGGCGCAATCCTCTGCGTCATCACCGGCTGCCTCAAAGAAAAAGAAGCATATGCTGGTATCGACTGGGTAACAATCTTCCTGTTCGCTGGTATGCTTTCCGTTGCAACCGCTATGGAAAAGACCGGCGCAGGCAAACTGATTGCTGACACCGTCGTAGGCGCTATGGGTGATAACCCAAGCCCGTACCTCCTGACCGCTGTACTGTTCCTGATTTCCAACATCCTGACACAGTTCATGTCTAACACCGCATCCGCAGCACTTCTTGCTCCGATCGGTATCTCCATTGCACAGTCCATCGGATGCGATCCGAAACCTGTACTGATGGCACTTGGTATCGCAGCTTCCATGGCTTACGCAACCCCAATGGCTACTCCGCCAAACACCCTGGTTCTTGGACCTGGTAACTTTACATTCAACGATTATGTAAAAGTTGGTGTTCCGCTCTGCCTGATTTCCTGGGTTGCCTGCGTTATCATCATCCCGATCTTCTGGCCATTCCATTAATCTGAAATGTCCTGAAGGACGAAATCAAGTCTTACCAGTAAGGCGCCTCCGGCAGGTACCGGAGGCAGCCCTTACATTTACCGGGTGCGGCGGTTCCGCACAAAGGATGCTTGGAAGAGCGTCCTATCAATAGAAAGGTGGATTTATTACATGGAAACTCCGGGCCCACTTTCGATTTGTATCGTCAACATGGTTATTGTATTTGCTGTACTGATTGTTCTGGCTTTCATCATTCAGCTGATTCACGTTGTGGATCCAACCAAGAACAAAACTGCAAAGAAATAATTCAATAACTGGAAAATAGGAGGATACAAACATGGATGGCTTTATAAGAGCACTTGTTTCCGTATGGACAGACTCTGGCTTTGCCTCTCTGACAATCGAAAACATCGTTATGATTCTGGTAGGACTTGTCCTGCTGTACCTGGCAATTGCAAAAGACTATGAACCTCTTCTGCTTCTGCCAATCGCTTTCGGCGATATTATGGCCAACTTCCCGAACACCGGCTTTGAAACCGATATGGGCGTTATGATGGCTATCGGCTTTGGTATTAAGTATGAAATTTTCCCGCCGCTGATTTTCATGGGCGTAGGCGCAATGACAGACTTTGGTCCGCTTATCGCTAACCCGAAGACCATGCTTCTGGGCGCTGCAGCTCAGATTGGCGTATTCGTAGCACTGGCTGGTGCTATGGCTCTTGGCTTCAACGTTCAGGAAGCAGCTTCCATCGGTATCATCGGTGGTGCTGACGGCCCGACCGCTATTTACCTGACAACTAAACTGGCTCCACATCTGCTGGGCGCTATCGCAGTTGCCGCTTACTCTTACATGTCCCTGGTTCCGCTGATTCAGCCGCCAATTATGAAGCTCTGCACCACAAAAGCTCATCGTCAGATTAAGATGGTTACCCTTCGTCCGGTTACCCGTTTCGAAAAGGTAGTATTCCCGATCGTCGTAGCAATTGTCGTTTCCCTGCTTCTGCCGCCAGTAGCAGCCCTGATGGGATGCCTCTGCCTTGGCAACCTGTTTGAAACATCTGGTGTTACAGCACGTCTGTCCGATACCGCTCAGAACGCACTGTGCAACATCGTTACCATTTTCCTTGCAACCGGCACAGGCCTGACCATGACCGGCGACAAGTTCCTCCGTCTCCAGACCATCGAAATCATTTTCCTGGGCCTCGTAGCATTCGCAGCTGGCACCGCCGGCGGCGTACTGTTCGGTCAGGTAATGAGAATTGCATCTGGCAACAAGGTAAACCCGCTGATCGGTTCCGCAGGCGTATCTGCAGTTCCAATGGCAGCACGTGTATCCCAGGTTGTAGGTCTGAAAGACAACCCGTCCAACTACCTGCTGATGCAGGCAATGGGCCCGAACGTAGCAGGCGTTATCGGTACTGCAGTCGCTGCAGGCACCATGCTCGCACAGTTTGGATCCTGATCCGGACCGGATTTAAAGAAGCAGAATGTTTCCTCCTGAAAAGGAGTCTTGGGAATCCAATCCTCTCCCTTCCCTGGAGAAGGGGGAGGGGGATTATCCCTTTTTCAAAAATTTCATCAAAAATTCTTTAAAATTTCTTTTCGAAAGATAGAAGAAAATAAATGCAAAAGAATTGCGATAAAATCTATGAAAACCGGACATTTTTGCTTGATATAAACGATATTTATAAAGCCTTATTGCAATTATTGATATACAGCAATTTCAATAGTATGCGATGTTATGGATAGGCTGACCTCATAAAACATAGATTGCTATGCTTAAAATGCAAAAGCAGGTATCCAAAAGCGGGCAGCCAAAATATATAGTATGCAATGCAATTCGATGAAATCACACTTTCCGATTGGAAGGTGCTTTTTTATTGTCTGCAAACGGAATAAGGAATGGGAATAAAGTGCAAAAATCAGTGATGTCTGAATTTGTCACGGATGGATTCTTAATAGGAAAAATTGCCAACAAACGTGAAAAAATGGTGCATTTTGGCGCTATTGAAAAGGCAGGGAACGGCCGTTATCATTATCCATAGGTGCCTATGGATTGCAACTACAAGTCCATAGAAATGCAGATCCTGTCCCGGGATCATTTCAAAAGGAGGATAGCAGGTTCACAAGGGAATACATCGTTTTCCGGAATATGTTTCGGGATTCATTCGATTCAAGCTATTTTTATCAAACAATTTCATATGAGTCTCCAAAAATCTTCCGGAAACATTCTTTGACGAGCATCCTCCCGCACCGGTTGGGAAGCCGGTCAAAGAATCATCACTAAGGAAGGTGAAAATTATGGATCCAGCCATTATCACACTGTGTGTCCTGGCGGTTGCAGCTTTCTTGTTCGTTACAGAACTGATTCCGCTGGCAGTCACAGCTATGGCAGCTTGTACCGTTCTCGGTATTCTGGGCGTTCTTCCTGCTAAACAGGTATATGCAGGTCTGTCCAACTCCACCGTCGTTCTCTTCGGCGGTATGTTCGTCATCGGTGCTGCCATGTTCAGAACCGGCCTTGCAGAAGCAATCGGCGTTGCCGTTGTTAAAAAAGCAGGTACTGGCGAAGTTCGTCTGATGGCAGCAGTTATGCTCGTTACCATCGCTATGTCCTCTGTATCTTCCAACACCGGTACAGTTGCATGCTTGATGCCAGTCGTTATCGGTATCTGCCAGGCAGCAAAGGTTCCGGCTTCCAAGGAATTGATGCCACTGGCTATCGCTGCTAACGTCGGCGGTACCATCACCATGATCGGTACTCCGCCAAACGTTATCGTTACCGGCGCACTGGCTACAGCAGGACTCCCGACATTCGGATTCTTTGAATTCGCTTACATCGGCATTCCGCTGTCCGTCATCATCCTCGTATGGATGCTGACCATCGGCCGTCGTATGCTTCCATCCCACAATGCTGGCGAAATGGACGAAGAAGCAGTTCAGGCTGCTAAGGAAGAAGCAGGTGCTTCTGATGACAAGGCTCCAAAGAGCAAGTCCAAGATGTGGATTTCTGGTCTGATCATGCTGGGCGTTGTAGTCTGCATGGCTCTTGAACTCCCGACCGTACCGCTGCAGACCGCAGCAGTCACCGGCGCAATCCTCTGCGTCATCACCGGCTGCCTCAAAGAAAAAGAAGCATATGCTGGTATCGACTGGGTAACAATCTTCCTGTTCGCTGGTATGCTTTCCGTTGCAACCGCTATGGAAAAGACCGGCGCAGGCAAACTGATTGCTGACACCGTCGTAGGCGCTATGGGTGATAACCCAAGCCCGTACCTCCTGACCGCTGTACTGTTCCTGATTTCCAACATCCTGACACAGTTCATGTCTAACACCGCATCCGCAGCACTTCTTGCTCCGATCGGTATTTCCATCGCTCAGGAAATCGGATGTGATCCGAAACCTGTACTGATGGCACTTGGTATCGCAGCTTCCATGGCATTCGCTACCCCAATGGCTACTCCGCCAAACACCCTGGTTCTTGGACCTGGCAACTTTACATTCAACGATTATGTAAAGGTCGGCGTACCGCTGTGCGTAATTTCCTTCGTAGCATGCGTTATCATCATCCCGATCTTCTGGCCATTCCATTAATCCGGCTTGTCCCTGAAGGATGAAAAAAGATTTGCTTCTTGAGTAAGACGCTTCCGGCCCTGTCCGGAAGCGGTCCTTACTATTTTACCGGGTGCGGCGGACCCGCACAGGGGAACCGTTAAAGGAACCCCATCAATAGAAAGGTGGATTATTACATGGAAACTCCGAGCCCACTTTCGATTTGTATCGTCAACATGGTTATTGTATTCGCAGTTCTGATTGTTCTGGCTTTCGTCATTCAGTTGATTCACATCATTGACCCAACCAAGAACAAGGCAAAGAAATAATTCAATAACTGGAAAATAGGAGGATACGAATATGGATGGCTTTATGAGAGCACTCGTTTCCGTATGGACAGACTCTGGCTTTGCCTCTCTGACAATCGAAAACGTAGTTATGATTCTGGTAGGACTTGTCCTGCTGTACCTGGCAATTGCAAAAGACTATGAACCTCTTCTGCTTCTGCCAATCGCATTCGGCGATATTATGGCCAACTTCCCGAACACCGGCTTTGAAACCGATATGGGCGTTATGATGGCTATTGGTTTTGGTATTAAATACGAAATTTTCCCGCCGCTGATTTTCATGGGCGTAGGCGCAATGACAGACTTTGGTCCGCTTATCGCTAACCCGAAGACCATGCTTCTGGGCGCTGCAGCTCAGATCGGCGTATTCGTAGCACTGGCTGGTGCTATGGCTCTTGGCTTCAACGTTCAGGAAGCAGCTTCCATCGGTATCATCGGTGGTGCTGACGGCCCGACCGCTATTTACCTGACAACTAAACTGGCTCCACATCTGCTGGGCGCTATCGCAGTTGCTGCTTACTCTTACATGTCCCTGGTTCCGCTGATTCAGCCACCAATCATGAAACTCTGCACCACCAAGAAACAGCGTCAGATTAAGATGGTTACCCTTCGTCCGGTTTCCCACTTCGAAAAGGTAGTATTCCCGATCGTTGTAGCGATCGTTGTCTCCCTGCTTCTGCCGCCAGTAGCAGCCCTGATGGGATGCCTCTGCCTCGGCAACCTGTTTGAAGTTTCTGGTGTTACCGCTCGTCTGTCCGATACCGCTCAGAACGCACTGTGCAACATCGTTACCATTTTCCTTGCAACCGGCACAGGCCTGACCATGACCGGCGATAAATTCCTTCGTGTTCAGACACTCGAAATCATTGCTCTGGGCCTCGTAGCATTCGCAGCTGGTACCGCCGGCGGCGTACTGTTCGGTCAGGTAATGAGAATTGCATCTGGCAACAAGGTCAACCCGCTGATCGGTTCCGCAGGCGTATCTGCAGTTCCAATGGCAGCTCGTGTATCCCAGGTTGTAGGTCTGAAAGACAACCCGTCCAACTACCTGCTGATGCAGGCAATGGGCCCGAACGTAGCAGGCGTTATCGGTACTGCAGTCGCTGCAGGCACCATGCTGGCTCAGTTCGGAGGCTGATCGTAAGATCATCCCGAATGATAAAAACGCATCTCTTCGGAGGTGCGTTTTTCGTTTGCCTTCTTGCCGCAACGCCCCAATGACTGACCGGCAGGGTAGGGAAAGAAAAGCAGAAAAAGGATCCGGAAATAGGAACAGGAAAGGGGTGAAAGGGAATGAAAAGGACCCGTTTTTGGAAAAATGCTGCAAGGAACTAGGGGTTCGCATTAAGGAAGTCCGGTATTATCGGACGAAGTGCACTGCCAGTGGCAGATATAACCAGCCTAATGGAAATGGATATAATGAAACTTTATAGCATACTATACAAAAAATCTGATACGCAATTATTAGGAATGACTTAAAAATGACTGTTAAAAATTCCGAAATGATACATAGCATACATATCTAATACATGGATTTGATTTGCAAATGCAGCAAAAATAAAAAACAGATAGATAACGATGCTATCTATTTGCATCAACATTTTTTATGAAAAGTTTATGTTTGCATTTGCGGACGAAAAGAGCCCGTTTCGGGAGCTCTTTTTTTTACATTTTTAATGCACTTGCAACCGAATATCATTTAAAATTTCAAAAATCAGCGAGGGAAATTATGTTCCGGGTGCCCGAAACGCGTTTGAAAAATGAAAGGAAGGCCGTTACAATAACCAACAGGTGCTCACGAAATGCAAGTACATTGTAATTTGCTGACAGCAGGTGTCAGAATTTGGAAGCGTTTTGCATTTACGTGACAAAAATCCCCGCCCCGGGGGATATTCGAAAGGAGGATAGCAGGTTGACCAGGGGTTGTGTTCCGGAATGATTTCTGGACTCATCAAGTGTCAAGCATTTATTTTTATCACAATTTCATATGAGTCTCTTGATCTTTCCGGAATGTTGCCGGATGATCCGAACCTTCACCTGGGTATGGACCATCCGCTTAAGTCATTTTTAGGAAGGTGAACATTTATGGATCCAGCTATAATCACACTGTGCGTGCTGGCAGTCGCTGCTTTCCTGTTTGTTACCGAACTGATTCCGCTGGCTGTTACCGCAATGGCAGCCTGCACCGCTCTCGGTATTCTGGGCGTACTTCCGTCCAAACAGGTTTATGCAGGTCTTTCCAACTCCACTGTCGTCCTCTTCGGCGGCATGTTCGTCATCGGCGCTGCCATGTTTAAGACTGGCCTCGCTGAAGCAATCGGCGTTGCAGTAGTTAAGAAGGCAGGTACAGGCGAGATTCGTCTGATGGGCGCAATCATGCTCGTTACCATCGTCCTGTCCTCCGTTTCCTCCAACACCGGTACAGTTGCCTGCCTGATGCCAGTTATCGTCGGCATTTGCCAGGCTGCTAAAATCCCGGCTTCCAAGGAATTGATGCCACTGGCTATCGCTGCTAACGTCGGCGGTACCATCACCATGATCGGTACTCCGCCAAACGTTATCGTAACCGGCGCACTGTCCGCAGCAGGACTCCCGACCTTCGGATTCTTCGAATTCGCTAAGATCGGTATTCCGCTGTCCATCATCATTCTTCTTTACACACTGTTCATCGGCCGTCACCTCCTGCCAGACAAATCTGCAGGCGCTATGGACGAAGAAGCAGTCAAAGCTGCTAAAGAAGAAGCCGGCGCAGGCGATGATGCAGCTCCGAAGAGCAAGACAAAGATGTGGATTTCTGGTCTTATCCTGATCGGCGTTGTAGTCTGCATGGCTCTTGGCCTTAAGAACCTCCCGCTGCACACCGCAGCAGTTACCGGCGCAATCCTTTGCGTCATCACCGGCTGCCTCAAAGAAAAAGAAGCATATGCTGGTATCGACTGGGTAACAATCTTCCTGTTCGCTGGTATGCTTTCCGTTGCAACAGCAATGGATAAGACCGGCGCAGGCAAACTGATTGCTGACACCGTCGTTGGTATGATGGGCGCAAACCCGAACCCATACCTCCTGACCGCTGTACTGTTCCTGATCTCCAACGTTCTGACACAGTTCATGTCCAACACTGCATCTGCAGCTCTGCTTGCACCAATCGGTATTTCTATCGCTCAGTCCATCGGCTGCGATCCGAAACCGGTTCTGATGGCTCTTGGTATTGCAGCTTCCATGGCATTCGCAACACCAATGGCTACTCCGCCAAACACACTGGTCCTCGGACCTGGCGGATTCTCCTTCAACGACTATGTCAAGGTCGGCGTTCCGATGTGCCTGATCTCCTGGGTTGCGTGCGTCATCATTATCCCGATCTTCTGGCCATTCCATTAATCAGGGATCGTTCTTGAAGGACAAAGATGCTTCTGCATCTGACGAAGGAGGGGTCCGGGTTTTCCCGGATCCCGTCTTCCCTTATATTCAGGCGGCTTTGCCGCGGGCATCTTAGATGCCTTATCGTAGAAAGGTGGATTATTACATGGAAACTCCAAGCCCACTTTCGATTTGTATCACCAACATGGTTATTGTATTTGCCGTACTGATTTTCCTGGCATTCGTTATTCAGCTCATCCACATTGTGGACCCGACCAAGAATAAGAAGAAATAATTCAATAACTGAAAAATAGGAGGATACAAATATGGATGGCTTTATGAGAGCACTTGTTTCCGTATGGACAGACTCTGGCTTTGCCTCTCTGACCTGGGAAAACATTGTTATGATTTTAGTAGGACTTGTCCTGCTGTACTTGGCAATTGCAAAAGAATACGAACCTCTTCTGCTTCTGCCAATCGCATTCGGCGATATTATGGCTAACTTCCCGAATACCGGTTTCGAAACCGATATGGGCGTTATGATGGCTATTGGTTTTGGTATTAAATACGAAATTTTCCCGCCGCTGATTTTCATGGGCGTAGGTGCAATGACAGACTTTGGCCCATTGATCGCTAACCCGAAGACAGTTCTTCTGGGCGCAGCTGCTCAGATCGGCGTATTCGTAGCACTGGCCGGCGCTATGATGCTCGGCTTCAACGTTCAGGAAGCAGCTTCCATCGGTATCATCGGTGGTGCTGACGGCCCGACCGCTATTTACCTGACAACTAAACTGGCTCCACATCTGCTGGGCGCTATCGCAGTTGCTGCTTACTCTTACATGTCCCTGGTTCCGCTGATTCAGCCACCGATCATGAAACTCTGCACCACCAAGAAACAGCGTCAGATTAAGATGGTTAACCTTCGTCCTGTAACCCACTTCGAAAAGGTTGCATTCCCGATCGTTGTAGCTATCGTTGTTTCCCTGCTTCTGCCGCCAGTAGCAGCCCTGATGGGATGCCTCTGCCTCGGCAACCTGTTTGAAGTTTCCGGTGTTACCGCTCGTCTGTCTGATACCGCTCAGAACGCACTGTGCAATATCGTTACCATTTTCCTTGCAACCGGCACAGGCCTGACCATGACCGGCGATAAATTCCTTCGTGTTCAGACCATCGAAATCATCATCCTCGGCCTCGTAGCATTCGCAGCTGGCACCGCTGGCGGCGTACTGTTCGGTCAGGTCATGAGAATCGCATCTGGCAACAAGGTAAACCCGCTGATCGGTTCCGCAGGCGTATCTGCCGTTCCAATGGCAGCTCGTGTATCCCAGGTTGTAGGTCTGAAAGACAACCCGTCCAACTACCTGCTGATGCAGGCAATGGGCCCGAACGTAGCAGGCGTTATCGGTACTGCAGTTGCTGCAGGCACCATGCTGGCTCAGTTCGGAGGCTGATCGTAAGATCATCCCGAGCAATAAAAACGCATCTCTTCGGAGGTGCGTTTTTTGTTTGCCAAAGTGGAGAAGACTCATAGGACATTTCGTGGTGATTTTATAGCCGATGAGGCCTGTATTTATCGGGCTTCATCGGCATTTAAGATTTTCAGGGATTCTTAACGGGCGGACAAAACGTGGTAATAAAAAATTTGAAAACAACTGTAAATATGGGATGAAACAGGATCTTAAATTTCCAGGATGAATGGATTTTGGTAAGATTGCTGTTATGGAAAATAGCTGTCCTTGTTGTTTCTTTACTTGCAGCAGAGGCGGAAAAGTATCAGGGGACATAACCTTGGAAGTACCGGGGCGCGGGTGCGTACTCTTCCAGCTGGTCGTGATGCGATGAGTTGCAGGACAGCAAGGGAGACCAGTCTGCCTCGTATTCGGTTTTTGATACAGGTATCAGGAATCATTGTATTAATATTTAGTCCTGTAATCGTAGAACTTATAGGACATTTCGTGGTGTTTTTATGATCGATGGAACCAGTGTCTATCGGGCTTCATCGGCATTTTAAGATTCCCTCTCCTTTGCGGGGCATCGAGTAGGATGTACCTGTAAAGACAGGAAGAGGGAATCCAGTATGTTGCTCGCACTTCTCCGGGAAAATAAGATCAGGGCAAATAAGAAATGAGTTTTTAGCTTCAAGCCGCCGGGCAGTCTCGTCGGAGAAAGTGATTCTGCTGCCGTTGTCTTTTCTGATAGAAGGAATGATGTCTGCTATGATTTTGCAAGGAGCGAAAGAGGCTTATCCAGTAAGGGTTGTATTATCTCCCAGATTGCAACCCCGCATTCCCAAGAGGGGAGCGCTGTGGATGGGGGATCGTTCAGCAGGATGCTCTTGCTTTTAATTTTTGTTCCTGCCCGCAAGGTTTCAGTTTTGCTGCACAGTGCATGGAAATATTTTCACCTGTCATCATTCATTTGAGGGATTATCCCCTGATCGGTACCTGCCTTTTCCCGAGATGAGTGCTCCCGGTAAATGCTGCCGTGAAAATGCAGATGTTCTTATTCCATCCTTTGCCCGAGAGGTCATTGGGGAGTCATCAGATGGATGCCAGGAAGTACTCAAAAAGTACAGCAAAATCTCTTCTGCTGCAGGAATACAAAATGGTTGAAAGCAGCCGGTAAGTCAGGGGTGGTCTAAGGTGAAAAGGTTCATTCATCAAATGGAGCGAAAGGCAGAAAGATGTTCAGGACGCCTGGATGACCATTTCCTGTCAAAAAATCGTCTGCTGCCCGATGGGAATGCATTGTATGAACAATTCTTAAATACTTTGTATGTCTCTTGACAGGGACATAGCAAACATGATAGATTTCCGAAAGAATGCTTCGGATGGAGAATAACGGAGGGTTTTCTATAAAAAGGGGCGCAAGGGGCGGTATTCCTTTGCTAAATCGGGTCCGTTGCATTATAATAGAAGTACTGGTATGATATACACGTAGAAGGAGTACTAACAAGATGCAAATGATCGATCTGTCGGACGTGCATGATTTCAGCGCGGCCCGGTTCATACTTTACTGGGTGGTGGCTTCTGTTGTAGCCGTCATCGTAGCTTACGGCATCGGACAAGAGAGAAAACTCAGGTGGTTCAAACCGAGAAGTTCTAACGGATTCATGGTCCGCCGCGGCCCTTTGGGAAATTTCAGTCTGCTGGGTGTACCGCATTCCAAGGGAGGCGTTGCTATCACGGTTGGTATTTTCATTGCCGCCGGCATTATTTGGGCAATTCTTGTATTCATGATTCTTCCGGCACTTGGATACAATATTTAATTCCATAATACGGTTTCCTGCGTATGGCACAGGGGTAGGAAATCATCCTGAAAATAGGACCTGGCATTGAAAAATGTCGGGTCTTTTTTTAGGTTTAGGGATAGCAGTGCCGGTCATTTCTTTTTTTACACAAGGAGGTCTTATTGGTATGGCAAATTGGGAATCAGTTCTTGAGGAACTATTTACGGGCGTCATGGGGATGCAGGATCCGACGGTATGGATCATGTTCCTCATCGGCGGGCTCCTCATCTGGCTGGGAGTGAAGAAGGACTATGAGCCTATGCTTCTCTTCCCGATGGGGGTCGGATGTATCCTGGCTAACATCCCCGGACATTTCGCGGTCATCCCGACGGGAGGCGGTGAACCAGGTTTCCTGACGGTGCTCTATAATGCAGGCATCGCCAACGAGCTTTTCCCTGTCCTGATCTTCATCGCCGTCGGTGCGATGTGTGATTTCACACCGCTCATCCGCGCTCCGTACGTTATGCTCTTTGCAGCGGCAGCGCACTTCGGTATTTTTGCGGCAGCGCTTCTCGCTGCTATGGTCGGCTTCCCGTTCAATGAAGCGGCTTCGATCGGCATCATCGGTGCTGCTGACGGCCCGACCACCATCTTCGTCGCACAGAAATTTGCGACAAATCTGCTGGCTCCGCTGACGGTCACGGCGTTCTGCTACATGTCCCTCGTGCCGATTATCCAGCCGCCGATCGTCAAACTCATGACGACAAAGCATGAAAGAAGAATCCGCATGGGATTCAAGGAAGAAAAGCCGGTCTCCTGGACAGCGAAGTTCCTCTTCCCGTTCATGGTCGTTCTTCTGGCAGGCATCATTGCCCCGATTTCCGTACCGCTCATCGGTGCGCTCATGTTCGGCAACATGCTGAAGGTTTCCGGCGTCTGCGATTCCCTGTCAGATGCTGCGCAGAATGAGCTGTCCAACCTCGTTACGCTCTTCCTCGGCATCACAGTCGGCGCTACGATGACAGCAGAAAACATCCTTACATTCGACGTACTGAAGATCCTGGCTCTGGGTGCTGTTGCCTTCGTATTCGATACTGTGGGCGGCGTTCTCTTTGCCAAGATTGCCAATCTCTTCCTGAAGAAGAAAATCAACCCGATGATCGGCGCATGCAGCATTTCCGCATTCCCGATGTCCGGCCGTGTCATTGCGAAAATGGCGCTCAAGGAAGACCCGACAAACTACATCATCCAGCATGCCATGGGCGTCAACGTGGCAGGCCAGGTCGCTTCCGTCGTCGCCGGCGGTCTCGTCCTTGCATTGATCCCTGTATTAGGATAAGGAGGAAACTATGAGCTCTGTTGAATCAGCCATTTACCTGATGGTCATCGCGTATCCCATGGTTTTCGTAGTCATGGGCATCTTTGTGGCATTGACCTACTTGCTGAATAAAGCATTCCCGTATAAAGGGGAATAAAGGAGAGGGGCGGAAGGGATATTTCCTGTCCGTCCCTTTTGCGTTATAATAAGTAATGTGATAATAATTCTCTATTAGGAGGTATGACATGAAAGAAACATACAGCAGAACCAAGTCCGTATGGCAGCGCATGGACGAAACCGAACGCAAAGCCGTCATGGACTATGGCGAAAAGTACAAAGCATTCCTTGATACAGCCAGAACAGAAAGACTGGCAGCCAAAGAAATCATCCGTCAGGCGGAAGCAAAAGGCTTCAAACCTGTCTATGATATGAAATCCCTGAAAGCAGGCGACAAAGTATACTGGAACCAGAAGGACAAGTCCGTCATCCTGGCCGTCATCGGTGAAGAACCGGTTCATGAAGGCATCAAGATCGTCGGCTCCCACATCGACTCCCCGCGTCTGGACCTCAAGGCAAACCCGGTCCATGAACAGGAAGGCGTCGTATACTTCCGCACCCATTACTACGGCGGCATCAAGAAATACCAGTGGACCTGCATTCCGCTCGCTCTGATCGGCGTCGTATACACCAAGGACGGCAGAAAAGTGGAAATCAATATCGGCCTCAAAGACAGCGACCCGGTATTCTACATTTCCGACCTCCTCATCCATATGGCACAGGACCAGATGAAGAAATCCCTCGCAGAAGGCATCACAGGCGAACAGCTCCAGCCAATCATCGCTACCAACTCCGATGAAAACCAGAAGCCGAAGGAAGCTCTCATGAAGATGTTCAAGGACACCTACGGCATCGAAGAAGAAGACTTCGCAGCTGCTGAACTCGAACTCGTACCGGCTGAAAAGAGCCGTGACGTAGGCTTTGACCGTTCCCTCATCGCATCCTATGGACAGGACGACAGAGTCTGCTCCTATGCAAACCTGGAAGCCATCCTCGATGCAAAGCCGGGCGTCAAGACACAGGCCGCTCTCCTGACAGACAAGGAAGAAATCGGATCCTACGGCAACACCGGCATGGAATCCTCCTACTTCGTCAAATTCGTCATGAAGCTCCTCTCCCTCCAGGGACAGAACACCATCCTTGATTTCTATGAAACCATGGAAAACAGTGAAATGCTCTCCGCAGACGTCAACTCCTGCCTGGATCCGATGTTCCCGGAAGTATCCGAAAAAGACAACGCATCCTTCCTTGGCTACGGCATTAACCTGACCAAGTACGGCGGATCCCGCGGCAAAGCAGGCAGCAACGATGCCAATGCTGAATTCCTCCAGAAGATCCGCACCATTTTCAACGAAGCAGGCGTATGCTGGCAGATCGGTGAACTTGGCAAAGTAGACCAGGGCGGCGGCGGAACGATCGCATTCATGATGGCAGACTGGGGCGCTGAAGTCGTAGACTGCGGCACAGCCATGCTCTCCATGCACGCACCGTACGACCTCCTCTCCAAGGCCGACGCTTACGAAACTTACCTCGCTTACAAAGCATTCTTCGAAAGCAAGTAATTGATAAGAGAAATATAAAGAAGGGCTGTGGCAAAATGTGTAATCATTTTGCTGCAGTCCTTTTGTATTGGAATATACGACTAGAAAATGAATCTGACATAGATATACAAGCACCATCTGAGAACCTAAGAGGATGGCTTGCCTTTTTAGAAACTGCACGTAATGAACCCCTTTCGTCGCCTAACGGCGCCACTTTCCCCTGACGGGGACAGCTAAACCTCGCTTCGCTCGAGAAAACAAAGATGCTGACTCCAGGATTTTTTCACATCCCTTTTTTATGCCCTAAATGCGCCATTTCTTTCTGGCAGCAGTTCATTTTTTGATGGTGTATGAAATCACGCATTTTCTCCATTTCCTTGCTTCCTGTATAGTCCGTATCCTTCTTATGTAAGAAAAATATATATGAAAGGACGGTTTTTCTTTTCCGCTTTTCCGTTCCGTGGTATACTTTCAATAATCAATACTTTCGATAAAGAGTTTATCGATGGAGAATAGGAGCATGGGAGGTACTTATGGAAAAAGAAAGGAAAGAAGTCCGCATCGAAGACGCGATGGCGGAGAAGGAGGCCCTGGACAAGAAGTCCCAGGAAATCCTTGAGGAAAAGGACGCGGATTCGCGTCTTCGCGTTTACAAGGGGCCGCTCGGGAAGGCGATCATCGTTCTTCTCTGCGTATGGACCGCATTCCAGCTTTACTTCACGACGATCGGGGCGATCAGCGCAGTGAACCTTCGCGCGATCCACACGATTTTCCTGCTCGTCTTTACATTCCTTCTCTTCCCGACGTTCAAGTCGGAGACAAGGAAACGGAAGCTTCCGCCGGTATGGGATATCGCATTCATTCTGGGATCGGTCGGCTCCTTCGGCTATCTGATCCTGAACTTTACGCGCATTGCCCAGACGGGCGGGCGCATCAGCAATCTGGAAATCGGTATTGCACTCGTCGGCATCGTCTGCGTCTTCGAAGCAGCGCGCCGCGCATCAGGAAATCTGGCCATCCTGGCCGCTCTTTTCCTGGCTTACAACTGGTTCGGTGCCTACCTTCCGGGATACCTCGGTCATAACGGTTTTACTTTGAAGCGTGTCCTCATCACCCAGTTCTGGGGGACAGAGGGCGTCCTTGGCACCGGCGTCGGTGTTTCTGCGACGTACATTTTCCTCTTCGTTGTCTTCGGCGCGTTCCTGAAGCACAGCGGATTTTCCAAGTTCATCAATGATTTCTCTCTGACCCTTGTTGGTCAGACATCCGGCGGCCCGGCGAAGGTGGCTGTCATTGCATCCGGCCTCATGGGCATGATCAATGGTTCAGCGATAGCGAATGTCGCAACGACCGGTACGATTACGATTCCGCTCATGAAGAGGACGGGCTACAAGAAGGAATTTGCGGGTGCAGTCGAAGCCGTCGCATCGACGGGCGGCCAGTTTACGCCTCCAATCATGGGCGCTGTCGGCTTTGTCATGGCAGAATTCCTGAACCTGTCTTACACCTATGTAGCGCTTGCTGCAGTGACGCCTGCGCTTCTCTACTACATCGGCCTTCTTCTTGCTGTCCACTTCGAGGCAAAGCGTCTCGGCCTTTCCGGCATTGCCAAGGAAAATATCCCGGACGTGAAGATCGTCCTCAAGGAGCAGGGGCACCTGGTCCTTCCGCTCATCAGCTTGATCGGCCTCATGTTTGCAGGCTTCACACCGCTCTATGCCGCCGTCATTTCCATCTTCGTCACAATCGGTGCCAGCTGGCTCCGCAAGGATACGAGAATGACGCCGGACAAGATTCTGGCGGCTGTCGTCGAAGGCTCGCAGAGCGCGATTTCCGTCGGTGTCTGCTGCGTCATCATCGGCGTCATCATTGGTACTGTCACCCTGACCTCGATGGGGCTCAACATGGGCTACCTCATCCTGTCCATCGTTCATAACAATAACCTTTACCTCGCAGGCTTCCTCGTCATGATCATGTCCGCCATCCTCGGCATGGGCGTTCCAGGCGTTGCAGCCTACGTCATCGTGCAGGCCGTCGCTGTTCCTGTCCTCATCAAGGCAGGGGCCATGCCTCTCATCGCGCACCTTTTCTGCCTGATTTATGCCTGCCTTTCCAATATCACGCCGCCGGTTGCCATGTCCGCATACGTCGCATCCGGCATAGCAGGATCCGACCAGACAAAGACGGGTCTCTGGGCTGTCCGCCTGGGACTTATCGGCTTCATCATCCCGTTCTTCTTCCTGAATAATCCTGTCCTTCTGATCGGCGTCGACAAGACAGCGACCGTATGGGCGACGCTCTGGTGCGTCTTCACCGCTGCTGTCGGCACCTTTGCCCTCGTGGCAGGCCTTGAAGGCTGGATCTTAGGAAGAGCATCGTGGATTGAACGGATTATTCTCATCGCATCCTCGCCGTTCCTGCTCTTCCCGGGGTCTCTCACGGACCTTGCAGGAGCCGTCGGACTCATCGGCGTCATTGCATTCCAGTATTTCCATAAAAAGAGCAAAGAAAATGCAGCTTAGGAATGCGGATTTCTAAAAAGAATAGTATAATGAAACTAATCGATAAAGTCTCCGGCTAAGGAACCCGGAGCATTAGGAGCATAGGAGGAAAAGTAAAATGGGCAAATGGAAAAAGACAATGGCGGCAGCGGCAGCAGCACTCGTTTTGACGGCTGCATTTGCAGGATGCGGAGATGAAAAGAGCAGCGGACAGGCACAGTCGAAACCGGCAGCAGGCCAGACGATCCGCATCAACTTCCCGACCGCAGGTGCATCCGGCGCACTCTATGCCGTAGGCGCAGCCATCACGAATATGTGGAGCCAGAATATCCCCGGCATGCAGGCATCCAGCCAGGCCTCCGCAGGCGGCATCGCGAACCTCAATATGGTCTCTGACGGCGAAGCGCAGGTATCGATTGCGATTTCCAGCAACGTGTACCAGTGTTTGAACGGCACCGACAGCTTTGAAGGCCATGCATACAAGGATTTGAAAGCCATCGGGGGATTGTACCTCAATCCGAACCAGGTCGTCGCCGCAGCCAATACGAATATCAACACACTCGAAGGCTTCAAGGGCAAGAAATTTGCCGTAGCTTCTGCAGGATCTTCCGTCTACAATGAATGCGACGTCCACTTCACGGCGGCCGGCATGAAGTTCCCGGAAGACATCCAGGCGGAATACATCACCTTCACCGACGCAGCCGATATGCTGCAGAACGGATCCATCGACGGCGCATGGATCATGTCCGGCGCACCGGCTTCCGCCGTCACCCAGGCGCTGACAAGCGGCGCTCACCTCGTCCCGATTCCGAATGAGCTCATTGAAAAACTGAAAGCGAAGTACCCATGGTATACCAGCTACACCATCAAGGCAGGCACGTACCCGAACCAGAATGAAGACGTGAATACATCCGCCATCAAGATGGTCATGTTCTGCCGCGGCGATCTGCCGGACGATGTCGTCTACCAGATGACGAAGACACTCTGGGAACACATGGATGAACTCGGCCAGTCCCAGAAGAACCTGAAGGGGCTCACCGCAGCGAATGCTGTCAAGGATATCGCAGGCGTTCCGCTCCATCCGGGCGCTGCGAAGTACTACAAGGAAATCGGCGTACTGCAGTAAAAATAAAATCGAAGGACATGAGAAGGACCGCAAAGGGCTCCCTCATGTCCTTTTCTTTTCTCAAGCTCTTTCCTGTGCTACAATGGGACAAATGGAAGAAAATGGGAGGTACAACATGATTCATAAATTTCATCCGGACAAGAACAGATGGGATGGAGTAGAACCCCATATCTATAAGGAAAACCCGGGCGTATTCCGCGAAGTGACGAAGCAGATCCTTTTTGACAATGAAAATGACCTGCCGGTGCAGTTCCGTTATTTCCAGGTGGAGAAGAACGGCTTCTCGTCTTTGGAGCATCATAAGCACATGCATGCTGTCATGATCTTCAAGGGGAAAGGCCATGTCCTTCTGGGCGATCAGGTCTATGCTGTCGAAGAAGGAGATTTTCTGACGATTGCTCCGTGGCAGTGGCACCAGCTCCGGGCGGACCGCGGAGAAATCCTTGGTTTCCTCTGCCTTGTCAATCACGACAGGGACATCCCGAAGTATCCGACAGAAGAGGATCTGGCGGAGATCAGAAAGAACCCGGAGGCGGCCGCTTTCCTTGACGGGACACTGAAAGACTAGTGTTTTGCGCCTATGCGCCAAAGGTATAGTGAACTATAACATATGGCTATTTTACATATAGTGGATTTGGGATTATAGTAAATGCAGGGGGAAAGCTCCTGCATTTTTAGCGCGCCCAAAAGGCGCAGGGAGTCCCTTTCATTAAAACAAAGATCAATTTTTCATCTGCATTTGGAAGAGGGACCGGGAGACCGGCCGCCAAAGGAGGAAGAATTATGGCAGAAGTAAAACCAGGAACAGGCGGAGATCATTACATTCCGTACGAAGAAAGAACGGGCAATGAATCGATCGTCTATTTCACAAGAGACCTTTCCGCTGAAGGGCTCAAGAAAATTTATGAAAAAATCAGTGCAAACCTGACCGGCAAGATTGCCGTCAAGCTGCACACCGGCGAAAAGCACGGCCCGAACATCCTGCCGCGCCCGTGGGTCAAGGAACTTTTTGAAAAGGAAATCCCGGATGCCACGATCATTGAAACAAACACCTATTATGAAGGCGACCGCTACACGACCGAACAGCACAGGGAAACACTGAAGGTCAATGGCTGGACATTCGCACCGGTCGACATCATCGACGACGAATCCCACGGCACCACGATGCTTCCTGTCAAAGGCGGCAAATGGTTCGACGCTATGTCCGTTGGCAAGGGCCTTCTGGATTATGATTCCTTCCTGGCTCTTACCCATTTCAAGGGCCACACCCAGGGCGGTTTCGGCGGATCCAACAAGAATATCGGCATCGGCTGTGCAGACGGCCGCGTCGGCAAAGCCATGATCCACACCTATGAAGGGCAGGACCAGTGGTCGATCGGCACCGAAGAATTCATGGAAAGAATGACCGAATCCACCAAAGCAACCATCGACCATTTCGGCAAGAAGATCGCTTATATCAATGTCATGAGAAATATGTCCGTATCCTGCGACTGTGAAGGCGTCGCTGCCGCACCGGTTGTAACCCCGAATGTCGGCATCCTTGCATCTCTTGACATCCTCGCTGTCGACCAGGCTTGCGTTGACTGCGTCTATGCCATGAAGGAAGAAGACCATCACGACCTCGTGGAACGCATGGAATCCCGTCATGGCCTGCGCCAGCTGACCTACATGAAGGAACTGGGCATGGGCTTTGACCGCTACGTCCTGATCGACCTCGACAATGGCGAAAAACGCATCGATGCGAAAGAAGCCGTCAAGGACGTCAAACCATTCGTCAATGAATAAGAAGGGATGGCTTTCACAGGCCGGGGACACGATCATCTTTGATATGGACGACACGCTCATCGACTCCGTCGGAGTATGGAATGACGTCGACGCTGCCCTCATCAAAGAGCTCGGAGGCCCCGAAGAGGATCCATCCTTCACGCAGAGGAGAAGGGACGAGCTCCTGACCCGCTTCCGCGCAGACGACGATCCTTACGTTTCCTACTGCGGAGAGCTGGGGAGGATTTACCATTCAGAGAAATCCGGCAGGGACATCATGAAGCGCCGTTATGAAATCGCGCAGGATTTCCTCGTGAACCGCGTCGACTACAAGGAAGGCGCGCCGGAACTCATCAAGAAGCTCGCGTCCCTTGGAAAGACACTCGTCATTTCCACGACGACAAAGCGCGCGAACATGGAAGTCTACCGGACAAAAAATAAGAACATCCGCGAGAAGGCACCCGTCGACAAGTACTTCGCGAAAATCTACACGAGGGAAGATGCCGAACGCATCAAGCCGGATCCGCAGATCCATGAGAAGCTCCTTGCTGAATTGGGAAAGAAACCGGAAGACTGCTTCATCTTCGAAGACTCCCTGATCGGCGTCAGGGCGGCCAAGGCAGCCGGCATTCCCGTCGCTGCGATTTACGACAAGTACTCGGACGGGGAAAGGGAAGAAATCAACGCTCTGGCGGATATGACCTTTGATTCCTTTGCCGATGTCCTCAAAAATATGTAATATCGATAAAAACAGCTTTGACAGGGAATGGCCATAATGATAATATAAGTGACAATGTGTGAGGGAGTAGCAGCCCTTGGGCGAAACAGTCAACATACTGGTCATGGTACCTGGCTGTATTCATAATCGCGAGACTCACGCGTACGGTTTTCGTGCGCGTGGGTCTTTTTTGTTCGTATTGGATAGAGGGATCATTTTGAGCTTTTTGTTTTTTCTGAACAATCTTCTTCTTGGCGCGGGCCTTGCCATGGACGCCTTTTCCGTTTCACTGGCAAACGGTCTGCAGGAACCGTACATGAAAAAGAGGAAGATGACGCTGATCGCCGGGGTCTTTGGATTTTTCCAGTTCGCGATGCCGTTCATCGGCTGGATCTGCGTCAATATGCTCATCGATGTGTTCCAGTTCCTCTGGCCGCTCATCCCGTGGATTTCCCTCATCCTTCTCTGCGCCATCGGCGGCTTCATGATCAAGGACGGATTGACGGGCGAAGAAGAAGCCGTCCATCCGCAGGTCCATATGAAAGCGCTCTTCTTGCAGGGGATTGCGACCTCCATCGACGCCCTTTCCGTCGGCTTTACGATTGCGGAATACGATGTATCCGATGCGCTCCTTGCGAGTCTCATCATCGGCATCGTCACCTTCTTCATCTGCATCGCGGGCCTCATTTTGGGCAAGACATTCGGCATGAAGCTCGCAGACAAGGCCATCATTTTGGGCGGCATCATCCTGATTGCCATCGGTATTGAAATCTTCATCGGCTAGTTTGCCGTAATAATTATTTCATGGTAATATAGTAAAGATTACCGGCAGCAGCCGGCGTTTTAGTGTTGTTATAGAAAGGCTGGGAAGCATGAATATCGAGCGGTTTGGCGTGGAAGAATGGATGGACAGGTACGAATCGGATGCAAAATACAATATCACCGACACCTGCGCCCGTCCCATGACGCTGAAGGAACTCTTTGCCCTTGCAGGAGAAGACAGGGAAGGTTTCGTGGAAGCTCTCTTTGAGAAGGAGCAGTCCTACGGAAGCATTTACGGCCTTGCCTCCCTCAAGGAAGAAATCGCCGGGCTCTATGAGACGATCACCCCGGACGACATCCTTACCCAGCATGGCGCGACCGGCGGAAACCAGCACGTCCTTTTCTCCCTCGTACGTCCCGGAGACAGGGTCGTCGCTTTTTCCCCGAGCTACCAGCAGTTCTACTCGACGCCCCGCGCACTTGGCGCCAACGTCACGGTCCTGAAACTAAGGCGAAGCAACGGATTCCTTCCCGATCTTGACGAACTCAGGAAAGCCGCGGCAAGGGGCCTTCGCCTCATCTGCATCAACAATCCGAACAACCCGACCGGTTCCCTCATCCCAGAAGACATGATGAAGGAAATCGTCGAGATTGTAAGGAGCTCTGGCGCCTACATCCTCTGCGACGAAGTCTATGCCGGCGTTTCCATCGAAGGCGCTGCCTGCCCGTCGATTGCCGACCTTTACGAAAAAGGCATCGCGACAGGCTCCATGTCCAAGGCCTGCTCTCTGGCAGGACTCCGCCTCGGATGGCTGGCGACAAAGAGCCGGGAAGCCCTCCGCCAGTTCAAGCGCGTCAGGGACTATGACCTTGTCAGCTGCGGACTTTTCGACGAGGAAATGGCAGCCCTTGCGCTCCGCCATAAGGAAAAGATCCTTGAGAGGAACCGCGCCATCCTCCGCGAAAACCTTCCCATCCTCGATACATGGGTGAAAGAGGAGCCGCGCACTTCCTACGTCAGGCCGAGAGCCGGCACGATGGCGCTTGTCTATTACGACCTTGACATCGACTCCGACATTTTCAGTCAGAGAATGTTTAAGGAAACCGGCGCATTCGCCGTCCCTGGCACATGCTTCGAAGAAAGAAGAGCCCTCCGCATCGGCTACGGCCATGATGGAGAAGCACTGAAGAAAGGCCTTTCCGTCGTCAGCTCCTTCATGAGGAAGCTGGAAGAAGAAGGAATCTCAGTCATAAAAGAATAACCAATACCCCTTGTCCCGCCACCGGGTTGGACAAGATGGACGAAAGTCCGAAGGTGTTTCAGCAGTTCTCCGTAGGTACGGCACAGCCGGGAGAGAACAGCTGGAGCACCTTTTTTTAATCACAGGAATGGAAAGAGGTATCGTTATGGAATTATTTGCCCTATGGTGGCCGGTCGCACTCGTCGTCGGCGCTGATGTCATTTACCAGGTCTGCGCGAAGAAACTCTCCTCGCACGCCAGCCCCATGGCAGCCCTGGGCGTCACCTATATCGCAAGCGCCGTCGTCTGCGCCGTCCTTTTTGAAATCATGGTGCCGGGAAAGAGCATCTTTGCCGAGCTCCTCCTCGTCCAGCCCGCGGCCATCGTCGTGGGCGCCGCCATTGCAGGCCTTGAAGTCGGTTCCATTTATATGTACAGGGCAGGCTGGCCGATGAACGTGGGATTCATCGTCTACACCGCCTCCATTGTCGTCGTCCTTGCCATCGTCGGGAGCGTCTTCTACGGAGACTCGATGAGCTGGATGCGCCTTGCCGGCATCCTTCTCACTCTGACCGGCATGTTCTGCATCGTGAAATAGGAGGGGACTATGTTAAAATTCTGGTGGCCGATCGGCCTTATCATCTTATCCAGCGTCGGATACCAGGTCGGACTCAAGGAAGTCTCGACCGGTATGGATCCCTTTGTCGCGCTCGTCGTGACCTACCTCGTCGCATCCGCCGTTTCCTTTGCGATTTATTTCATCCAGGGGACAGGGGAAGCAGGATGGAAGAAGGACATCTTCACCATCAATCCGGCGGCTCTTGGCCTTGGCGCCGCCATCGTCGGCATCGAGCTTGGGAATGTCTACATGTACCAGGCAGGCTGGACCGTCAATACCGCCTTCATCGTGTCGAACGGCCTCATCGTCCTCGCCCTCATGGTCATGGGGACTATCCTTTACGGCGAAAAAATCACGCCGAGGAAGATCCTGGGTGTCGTCATTTCCATGGCAGGCATCGCCGCCATCACATTGGGCTGACAAGTATTTCCGTCCGTTGTATAATAAAATAAGAATATCAGTTCGGAGGGAAATATGGACATACTGGAAGGACTCAATGAGAAACAGATCGAAGCCGTCACCACGACAGAAGGCTACGTGCGCGTTATCGCAGGCGCAGGCTCGGGCAAGACACGCGCCCTTGCCAGCCGTTTCGCCTACCTTGTGAACGACCTCGGCATCATGCCCGGGCACATACTCTGCGTCACATTCACGAATAAATCCGCGCGCGAAATGGCCATGCGCATCCACCGCCTGACCGGCGACAACGACACAGGATACGTCAATACATTCCACGGCTTCTGCGTCTCCGTCCTGCAGGAGGACAGCTTTGCCGTTTCCTATCCGAAGAATTTCCTCGTCATCGACAACTCCGACATCGACGAGATGCTTGCCATCATTTATGAGGAAATGGGCCTCACCCTGCGCGACATGCCCTTCAACAAGGCACGCGACATGATCGAAATGAAGAAGTGCGTCTGGGAACCGGAATACTACAAGGACATGATCGCCATGCCGCTTCAGGTCCTTTATGAAAAGTACCATACCGCGACGACCGTCCAGGACATCATTTTCTATGGCTACCTGTACCAGGAAAAGAAATGCTTCGCGCTGGACTACAACGACCTCATCAAATTCACGCTTTACATCTTCGAGGAAAACGAGGAAATCCGCCTCAAGTGGCAGAAGCGCCTCGAATACATCATGCTCGACGAATTCCAGGATATCGACCCGCTCCAGTACAAGCTGATGGAAGCCCTCTGCGGCTACCACAACAACCTCTTCATCGTGGGCGACCCCGACCAGACCATTTACACATGGCGCGGCGCCAATATCCGCTTCCTTCTGGACTTTGACAAGAAATTCCCGAACGTCAAGACCATCCTCATGAATGACAACTACCGCTCAAGCCCTGAAATCCTTGCTGCGGCAAACTCCCTCATCGCCAAGAACAAGAACCGCTTCAATAAGAACCTCATTGCCCACCGCCCAAGCGGCCCGAAGGTCACCTGCTTCATGGAAAAGACAGCGGGCGAGGAAGCCGGCCGCGTGGCAAAGGAAATCATAGAGCTCCATAAGAAGGGCGTCCCGTACAAGGACATCACGCTCCTTTACCGCGCTCACTACGTCACAAGGAACCTTGAGGAAAAGCTCCTCAAGAAGAAAATCCCATACACCATCTACAGCGGCACGCAGTTCTTCGGAAGGATGGAAATCAAGGACGCTCTCTGCTACCTGCGCATGATCGTCAGCCAGGATGACATGGCTTTCCGGAGGATCATCAACAAGCCGAAGAGAAATATCGGGCAGCGCCGCATGGAATTCCTCACGAATTACGCCTCTGAAAACGGCTGCACGCTCTTTGAAGCCCTCAGGAAGAACGTCGAGGAACCCACGCTGAAACGCACAGGCGCCGCTGATTTCATCGAACTCATCGATACCTTCGCCAAGGACAGCGAAGGAAAACCCGTTTCCGAAGTCCTCTCTGCCATCCTTGACGAGAGCGGGTACGAGAAAATGCTCCGCACCGAAGGCAGCCAGGAACGCCTCGACAATCTGGCGGAACTCAAGCAGTCCGTCTTCGAATACGAAACCACCTGCGGCGAAGAGACGAACATCGTCCATTACCTGGAGCACGCCGCCCTCTTCTCAAACATGGACACCGGGGAAGGACAGGACAAAGTGAAGCTTATGACCGTCCATACCGCCAAGGGCCTTGAATTCCCGTACGTCTTCATCTGCGGCATGAACGAAGGCATCTTCCCGTCAAGGAAGACAAGGACCGTGAATGCTATGGAAGAAGAAAGACGCCTCGCCTTCGTCGCCATGACGAGAGCCGAAAAAGCCCTCTACATCACAGAAGCCGGCGGCGCCAACCTCGACGGCTCGCCAAGATACCCGTCAAGATTCATCCTGGACATCGACAGGGACAAGCTTGAATTCGATCCGCCCGTCGATGAACAGCTCATGAAGGAAACCATGGTCTACGTAGGAAGATCGACCGCCTTCCTGCAGGAAGACAAAGATGAAACGACCATGGAAGCAGGCACCCGCGTCCGCCATCCCGTCTTCGGCCCGGGCACCATCGTCGAAGTCGACGGAAGCGCCCATGCCTACCTCATCAAATTCGACAGCATGCCCACCATGCGCCAGATCTCCTTCCACGCAAGACTGTTCAAATTGTAATCTGTAATCAAAAAAAGGCTGCACAGATAACAATTTCCTCACAAAAATAAAAAAAGTATATTTTCGGATAATACACAACCGACATTCCCTGTTTTATAACTAAGACAGGGAATTTTATATTGTTCTAAAGAATGAGGCGAATGGGAATGAAAAACGGGAAGGTTTTCTTAAGGCTGTCAGTGATGGCTCTCCTTTTAGCCTGCGCAGCAGGGACGATAGTACAGGCAGAGGATGTATCCGGCAAAGTGAATGAGGTTTCGGAAGATGCAGAAGAAACGGTCTACGGCGGAAATGCTACGGACGGCAGCGTGGTGCGGATTTGTTAATACAGACAAATAAATATCATAAAAAATCTAATCGTACTTTAATCTTAATCATGCAGCCATTGGAGCTGCGTTGAATACTTCCATTGGAGCTAAAAGATGTAATTTGCGCTGAATGCGTTTGTTGTTGTAGAAGTAGATGTAGCCGTTGATCATGCTTACCACTGCTTTACGGCTGGTGAATTTACGTGTGTAGTAACGTTCGCGCTTCAGCATTCCCCAGAACCCTTCCATCAGACCGTTGTCTGCACAGCAGCCTACACGGGACATGCTGTGAACCAGTCCTGCTTTTTCAACAATCTTATGGAATCCGTTGCTTGTATACTGGAATCCGCGGTCGGTATGAATCATTGGATGTTCTCCAGGATTCTCTTTAAGTGCCTTTTCCATTGTCTCAAAAGCCAGTGCAGTATTGTTCCTGTCGCCGATGACATAAGAGACAATCCGGCGATCATGGCCGTCAATAATCGCGCTTAAATATAACTTGTGCAAAACTCCATCAGCAGTTGTGTACTTGAATTCAGTGACATCCGTCATCCATCTTGCATTGGACACGCCGGCATCAAAGTCACGGTTCAGCAGGTTTTCAAAAATGTACTTTGGATCCTTTGCGTTACGAGTGCAACCATCGGTCTTGTACTTGATCACGGACTTAATATTAAGTATCCGCATGATACGAAGAACCAGACTGTCGCTTACATTTATATTGATGTTGTCATCCTTCTTGATCCAATCGTTAATCCGGCGGTATCCCATATCCGGATATTCCTGATGGGTTTTCATGACCTCCTGTGCGACCTTTTCTCTCAGCAGTTCACGGCCGCTCTTAATATGATTCAGCCATCCGTAATAAGCTGCCCGGGAGACCTTTGAGAGTCGGCAGAGACTTTCTATGGAGATGTTGGTTTCTTCATGGACTTCTTTTATGGCTTTAAAATCTCTGAGAAGGTGAGTAAGGCTGAATCCTTCGAGGAACGCAACCTTTCCTCTATCTCCATCTTTTTTTTTTAGCAGGGCAATCTCTGCTATAAGATCCTTCTGTTCTTCAAGAAGTCTGGCATTCTCCTGACGCAGCTGTTCTTCTTCGGTCCGGGGCGTTTGGAGCCTGATCGGCTTTCCTCTGTAATCCTCAAGACCAACTTCGCCCATTTCCTTGAACTTTTTTACCCATGTGTAGAGCGTTTGGTAGGACATGTTGTACTTCTTGGCTATCTTGTTATAATCGCATCCACTGGCGATGCACTCCTGAACGATTCTGACTCGCTCTTCCTTGACCGATTGCTGGCGTTTGCCCATAAGATCTC